>DASVGY010000018.1:0-4654 GCA_036379295.1 Pelobium sp. | reverse complement strand
TTTTTTGTATTAAATATTTTATGTTTTATATAATTGTTTACATTAAATAGCATTTAAAACAGTTAAAAAATTAACAATTTTTCAATATCACTTGAAATAATTGGTTTATAATTTTAAAAATTTAAAAAAATCCGATTTTTTTGATATTAATCATATTAATTTCTATATATTTTGATAAATTGGATGATTTATTGGATAATAATTATATTTATGGCAAACAAAAATCAGATTATTATGCAAAAAGATAGATAAGATTCTCCAAAAAAAAACTCCACTCAGATTGCAGTCTGAAATGGAGCTATTCGTCTTAAATCGTTCAACTTAAAACTTTAACAAATGTATCGAAAATTTAACTTAACAAAAATTTTACTCCTCTTGATGTTTAGCTGCCCTTTCGTTAACAGCGTATTTGGGCAGATTTTTCTTACCGGAGAAATCAGACCTCGGACAGAGTTTCGGAATGGGTTTAAAACCTTGAACACGGCAACAAGCATTCCTGCTTTATTTGTCGAGCAAAGAACCCGGCTCAACTTCGCTTATGCCAAAGAAAAATTGGAATTTAATGTCGTATTGCAAGATGTGAGGACTTGGGGTGCAACTGCTCAAATTTATAAAACCGACCCTTCGTTGATTAACCTTTACCAGGCTTACGCCCTGTACCATTTTAACAAAAAATTTGCGATGAAAATAGGGAGGCAGGTTTTAAGTTATGATAATGAACGCTTTTTTGGCGAGTTAGATTGGGCGCAACAAGGCAGAAGTCATGATTTGCTTAAATTTTCTTATCAGGATAGCTTAGGTTTTACTATAGATGCAGGTTTAGCGTTTAATCAGAATATTGGGGCAGAGCCTAATAAATTAAGTAGCGCCTTTTATAGTGGCACTGCAAACTATAAAACTTTGCAGTATATATGGTTGCATAAAAGCTTTAAAAATTCAAAGCTTTCATTTCTTGCTGTAAATGATGGCCGGCAAAAGCCAGATTCAACAACGGCCTTTAAGCAAACCCTCGGATTGTTTGCCGAACAAAAAGCGGGCGGTTTAACCTTGCAAGAAGAAGCTTATTACCAATTAGGTAAAACAAGCGCTTTAAAAAACGTAAGTGCTTTTATGTTGGCATTTAACGCTTCATTCCGCAAAATTTTCGCAAGCCCAACCTTAGGTGTCGACTATCTTTCGGGTACAGAAGCATCATCAACAAAAGAAAATGCCTTTGACCCCACTTTTGGTACCAACCATAAATTTTACGGCTACCTAGATTATTTTTATGTAGGTAACGGATTTGGGCAATTGGGGCGAACTACGGGTCTGGTTGATTTATACCTAAATACAAAGTTTAAAACCGGCTCCAAATCCATGGTTTTAATAAATGTACACCAATTTAACTCACCGGTTGCTTTGTACGCCGGGTCAACCAAATTAAATAGTTCTTTAGGTCAGGAAATAGATGTTGTTTATAACCTAAACATTCATTCGGCTATTAATTTAAAAGTAGGTTATTCACAACTGTTTTCTACAAAAGGTACAGAAGCTATAAAAGGAGCTATCAGCAAAGGGCCCAATCAATGGGCTTGGACAATGATTACGTTTTCTCCAAAATTCATTTAAAAATCATCTTCAAATCTTAAAAACAGCAGATCATGGAAACTCAAAAACCACTCACCAAACTCAATATATTCTCAATTAAAGGTATTCAAATGCGTAGTTTTCACATTACGTGGCTCATGTTTTTTGTTTGCTTTTTCGGCTGGTTTGGGCTTGCGCCGTTAATGCCAACCATTCGGGCAGAACTCGCTTTAAGCAAAGCCCAAGTTGGAAACATCATCATTGCATCTGTAGCATCAACAATTGTTGCAAGGCTTATCATCGGAAAGCTTTGTGATGTTTTTGGACCCAGAAAAATGGCTGTTTGGCTACTTTTAATTGGTTCAATGCCGGTGCTTTTAGTGGGTTTAGCCAATAGCTATGCCACATTTTTAATGTTTCGGTTAGCAATTGGTGTTATCGGCGCATCATTCGTAATTACGCAATACCATACCTCTATGATGTTTGCTCCAAATATCAAAGGTACGGCAAACGCAGTTACGGGCGGTTGGGGTAATTTGGGTGGCGGTGTAACTAATATGGTAATGCCCTTAATTTTTGCGGCAATTGTGGGGTTCGGTTACACATCGGCAGAAGCGTGGAGATTTGCTATGGTTGTGCCTGCCTTAATGATGTGGGCAACTGCTTTTATATATTGGAAATACACCAAAGATACCCCTAAAGGCAATTTTGATGAGATTGGACACTCAAAAAAAGAAGCTACCAAAACAGATTGGTCTGTTTTGGCAGATTGGAGAGTTTGGGCCTTAACCTTAGGCTACGCCGTATGTTTTGGGATGGAGATTACATTTGATAACGTGGCATCGTTACATTTTGTAGATAATTTTGGACTTACGCAAGCTAATGCAGGGTTTTGGGCTGGCGTTTTTGGTTTGATGAATCTTTTTGCAAGAGCTTTGGGCGGCATTGTTTCGGATAAGGTGGGCCTAAAATTTGGACTCAAAGGAAAAGGAACGTTGTTGGCGTTGATGCTGTTGCTAGAAGGATGCGGCTTAATCCTGTTTGCACAAGCTGGCTCGTTTGTTTTTGCAATTATTTCCATGCTCACTTTTGCCTTATTTTTAAAGATGTCCAACGGCGCAACTTACGGAATTGTGCCTTTTGTAAACGAAAAAAATGTAGGCCTAATAAGTGGGATTGTGGGTGCCGGCGGAAACCTTGGTGGTATGGCATTGGGTTTCCTGTTTAAATCAGAAGCTATTACCTACGTTCAGGCTTTCGAGTATATCGGTTATGCAATTATTGTAGTTTCTGCTATCATTTTTATTACCCGCTTTACTGCAAAAGATGAACTAGAGCCCGAAAATTTACTTTACGATTTTACAGAATAGCAAGTTTTGCAAAGGCTTTTAGCTTTCCGCTTTTGGGCCTAAGCTTTTTAACAATTTATGCCGATGCCGAAGAAAAAAAACTTAGACGAATTCCCATCTACCTGCTGTTACTGTGGCGTGGGTTGCGGCGTTTTAGTAAAAAAAGAGAAAAGTGGTGATGTAACCTTAACAGGAGATACCAATCATCCGTCTAACAAAGGGATGCTTTGTAGTAAAGGGATGAACTTGCACTACACGGTAAATGATAAATCGGATCGTTTAACACATCCGCAAATGCGCTACAACAAAAACATGCCTTTGCAAAACGTAAGTTGGGATGAAGCGTTAGACAGAACCGCCGCCGTTTTTAAAACTTTTATCAATAAATATGGGCCAGATTCCGTAGCTTTTTACGTTTCTGGCCAATGCCTTACCGAGGAATATTACGTAGTAAACAAGCTGATGAAAGGTTTCGTCGGCAGCAATAATATTGATACCAATTCTCGTTTGTGCATGAGCAGTGCAGTGGTTGGCTACAAAATGGCTTTGGGCGAAGATAGCGTTCCACTTTGTTATGATGATATTGAACTTGCCGATTGTTTTTACGTTACCGGAGCAAACCCGGCTTGGTGTCATCCAATTTTATGGAGAAGGGTAGAAGCGCATAAAGCAGCGAATCCAAACATAAAAATAATTGTGGTTGACCCGCGGGTAACAGATACTTGTTCCATTGCTGATTTGCATTTGCAACTAAACCCGGGCACCGATGTTACTTTGAACCACGCCATTGGCAGATGTTTGATAGAAAACGGAGATATCGATTTTAAGTTTATTGAAAGCCATACGGAGGGATTTAACAAATATCAGGAAGTAGTTTTTGCTAAAACTTTAAAAGAATCAGCAGAAATTTGTGGTTTGGCTGTGGCTGATATTAAATTGGCGGCAAATTATATCGCCGAATCAAAAGGATATATCAGCATGTGGACAATGGGTTTAAACCAAAGTGCCATAGGTGTTGATAAAAACCTGAGTCTAATTAATCTTCATTTGATTTCCGGGAAAATTGGCAAAGCTGGTTCGGGACCACTTTCTTTAACTGGTCAACCTAATGCAATGGGCGGCAGAGAAGTTGGTGGGCTTTCAAATATGTTGGCGGTGCATAAAAACCTCGATAATCCTTTACACCGGAAAGAAGTGCAAGATTTTTGGGGCGGAACGGAAATTAACCCAAAACCTGGCTTAACGGCAACAGAAATGTTTGAAGCTTTGGAAAGCGGAAAATTGAAAGCCATTTGGATTATGTGCACCAATCCTTTGCTGAGCTTGCCCAACGTTCGTATGGCGGAAGCTGCGTTAAAAAAAGCAAAATACGTGGTAGTGCAAGAAATCAGCAATAAATCAGAATGTTTGGCTTATGCCGATGTGATTTTGCCTGCCGCTGCCTGGGCAGAAAAAGAAGGTACAATGACTAATTCTGAAAGAAGAATTACTTACATCCCAAAAATTTTGGATGCTCCAGGAATAGCCTTACCCGATGCAGAAATCATTTACAAATTCGCTCAAAAAATGGGCTTTAAAGGTTTTGATTATAAAAATCAAGAAGAGATTTTCTTGGAACATAGTCGGTTAACGGAGGGCACAAATATCAACATCAACGGTTTAACTTATTCCATTTTAAAAGAAAAGCGTACGGTGCAATGGCCATATCTTCAAAAAGAAAATAAAGGAACGCAAAGGCT
>DASVGY010000017.1:0-4326 GCA_036379295.1 Pelobium sp. | reverse complement strand
AGCGTAATGGGGATAAGAAAATAAAGATTGAGGTAAAAAATGGTAAGGTTTAAAAGACAAATCCCTATAAACAGCACATAAACACCATTTGTACTTTCAAAGCCACCAGTTGCCACAAAGGTAAAAAGTGTGATTAAAAACAACCACACCAAAAAATGAAGCATAAACTTTTGTACCCTACCCATTAAATAAAAGTAAATAAAGAAATTTTAAACTCCATAATTTTAGACCAACGCCTGTTTTTTAACTACCAACTGTTAAAATTATTAAATCGGTACAGAAAGGCGTTAATCTTGAAAAACCACGCGTTGGTATAAAAGATTTTTGTAGGTGGTAGGATAAGTGAATATTTGACCATCAAACAAAAATAAAATGAAAAAAATAACCACTTCCGTTTCTCCATTTATCATGTTAATTATACCTGTACTTTTTGCAGTTTTATTATCATTAAGCTTTAACTCTGCCGATGTACAAAACCAAGATGAATTAACTACTACCGTAAATTCAAAAACTGTGGCTCAAAAATTAGTAAAAACCGGAGAGGCATCGGCACTTAAATTTTTGTTGAAGAAATAATTTCAACAACGCACTTAAAATGGTCTGGTTTTAGACTGATTTATTTTTTTAAATCTTTATGACCAGATTAGAAAACAAACTCCAAAAAATTGGAAGCGATGCGAAAGTTACCGCAAAAGCTGCTGGACTGCGCTACACAACCGACCGTTACAAAGGCTATTTCCGTAAAAAAGCCGGAAAAGGTTTCAAATACGAAGATTACGAAGGCACACCGGTAAAAGACCCCGAACTGTTAGAACGGTTTAAAAAACTGGTTATCCCGCCAGCTTATGATAATGTTTGGATAGCCCCTTATCCAAATAATCACCTACAATTTACCGGATTTGATGTTAAAGGCCGTAAGCAGTACCGCTACCACGCTAACTGGAACAGCATCCGTAATCAGGCAAAGTTTTACAGATTAAGAAATTTTGCCAAATGCCTCCCAAAAATAAGAAAGCAGGTTGACAAAGATTTAAAGCTTACTGGGCTACCCTTTAAAAAAGTATTGGCTTTGGCCGTTAGGTTAATTGAACTTACGCATATACGAATTGGAAACCAAAGCTACAGCAAACTTTATGGTTCTTTTGGTTTAAGCACTTTGAAAGATAGACATGTAAAATTTAAAGGTAACACCGTCAAATTTGCTTTTAAAGGTAAAAAAGGTGTTTATCACGATGTTGAGTTGCAAAGTAAAAAGCTAGCCAACTTGGTAAAAAAATGCAGAGACATACCCGGTAAAGAATTGTTTCAATATTATGATGAAGACGGAAAACATTACAGTATTGATAGTGGCGATGTAAACAATTATTTAAAGGAAATTACCGGAGAAGATTATACCGCAAAAGATTTTAGAACATGGGCGGGCAGCGTAAACGCTTTATGCGCTTTTAAACAACTAAAAAAAGCCGAAAATGAAACTCACTTAAAAAAGCAAGTGGTAGAGGTAATTGACCATGTTGCCGCAACCCTGGGCAATACTAGAACTGTTTGCAAAAAATATTATGTGCATCCGTCTGTAATTAGTGCTCACCAAAACGGCGCTCTGCACAAATATAAAGTTAAAGATAACAACAATAACAGCCTTTCCGGCGAAGAAAAGCTGCTATTAAAGATTTTAGAAAACGAAAAAATCGCGAAAGCTATGTAAGCTATTTATTTAGATTGCGGGGTTTTTCGCAACTCCACAGGTTTGGATTTCGACTTCATTTTTAGGTTTAAAAATTCTACCAATACAGAAAAAGCCATAGCAAAATAAATATACCCTTTCGGGATGTGTTGCTCAAAACCTTCGGCAAGCAGTGAAACACCAATTAAAAGCAAAAAAGATAAAGCCAACATTTTAACAGTTGGGTGGTTGTTTACAAAATCTGAGATTGCTTTTGACGAAAACATCATCACAATAACCGCAATAATTACAGCGGCAATCATCACCTCAATATGATTCGCCATCCCTACGGCAGTAATTACAGAATCTAAAGAAAATACAATATCTAAAAGCAAAATCTGAAATATTACCCCCGAAAAGGAATACACCTTTTTAACCGTTGTATCTTCCTCGTCGCCTTCAAGTTTGTCGTGAATTTCATGGGTGCTTTTATAAATTAAAAACAGGCCTCCTACAATTAAAATAATGTCTCGGCCGCTAATGGCTAATTTTTCAAACCATTCACCGCTATTTATCCCTATCAAACCACCAATGTTAAATAACGGAGCAGTTAAGGTCATTATCCAGCTTAATGATAGTAAAAGTAAAACCCTTGTTATCATTGCCAAAGCCAAACCCACCGTACGCCCCTTGTTTTGTTGATCGGGAGGTAATTTGCCCGATAAAATCGATATAAAAACAATATTATCTATACCTAAAACAATTTCTAAAACTGTTAAGGTTAGTAAAGAAACCCAAATTTCGGGATTACTGAGCAATTCCATAGATGCGTAAATTTTCCGAAAGATATAAAAAGAGATTAAAAAAAATTATTTTAAGATAACTTTTGTTGCTCCGTAGCCGAATTTCTCTTTTTGGGCATCCATAAAAGTTTTAACGGCCGGGTTTTTACTTACCGCCTTATGGATTTCGTGTTGTAAACTGCCGTTACCTGCGCCATGTATAAAAATGATGCTTTCAAAATTATGCACAATTGCGGCTTCAAGGCTGCTATTAAAATGTGCTAACTGGATATCCAACATCTCCTTTTTACTTAAAAATTGATGGTCGTCTCTCAGCTTTTCTATATGCAAATCTATTTCTTTTGCTGGCTTTAAAACTTTAGCTTTTTCCTCAGAAGGTTTAAAAAAACTCTCTTTAAGCTTATCGGCATCTATAATTAACTCCGGCTCGTCCATTCTAAACAACCAACCATTAGTTTTCATAACCGGAACCTGTTGTTTGCTTCCAGAAAAGTCCTTGGCTTTAAATTTAAACTTAATTTCTAAAGGCTTTTTAGGCGCTACGTTCTGTGCGGTGTAAAATAATACCTGAAAGTATAGCGTTGGCCATAAATCTAATTCGGGCAGGGCGGCGCTGTACACTTTTACCGATTTTGAAGCGCCTATTTCTCCAATAAACACCCCCTTGTAAACCTCTTTGGTTAAAATTTTTAACGATGCGCTTAGCTGATAAGAACTTTGGTTTATCAAATAAAAATGTACAATAGAACCTTTGTTGGCATCTGGAACGGCGGCTATAAAAACCCCTCGGTCCACAAAATTTGTAGCAATGCTATTTTCTTGAGTTTGAGTTGAGCTAATTTCTGGATTTGATGAATGCCCATGTACCCGTGTAATATTGCTCACCATCACCGGAATTTCAAAATCGTCATCACCAGTAACACCCACCATTTCCTCGTTAATAATTTTGGTAATATAACCCTCTCGGCGCTCATCTACAAAGCGTACAAACTCTCCTAACTGATATTTCATTCGCTAAATTTACGTCATCTAAAATGAAAAGAATTATTTTTCTAAAATAGCAAGCTGCGCCAAAACGTCGTTTTGCTTAATAAAATATTCCGTTCCATTTCTTAAGGTATTAAACACTTCATCAAATAAAAGCATATAATTTCCCCTCTCTAGCGCAATGGGCGTTTCAACCACCTCTCCCTTATCATTAAAAGTGTACAAACTACCTTCATCACCCGGCTTTTCTTCACCGTACCCCTTATCACCTGGCCTTATACCCTTTAAAAGTTGAGGCTCCTGCACATCTGTTCTGTGCTTGGTTAATGTACCCTTAACTCCGTAAAACACATAAGCAGGTTGCTGTTTTACTACCAACATATTTGTGGTAACAAACACATTTAATCCGTTGTTGTATTTTAAATGGGCAAAAGCTATGTCATCTACTTCTGTGTTTGCTCTTTGTTTACTATAGGTTTTTTCAAATTCAGATGGGATACCAAAAAGTGCTATGGCTTGGTCAACCATGTGCGCTCCTAAATCGTAAAAAATGCCTGCTCCGGGCACACGTGTTTCTTTGAAGGATTTATCGCTTATTTCATTCCTGTATCTATCAAAACGTAAATGTGCTTCGGTAATTTTGCCCAAGCTGCCGGCTTGCACCACCTTTTTAACTGCCAAAAAATCACTATCAAACCTACGGTTTTGGTAAGCTAATACTTTTAGCCCCTTTCTAAATGCTAGTGAAAAAAGTTCCTCGGCCTCGGTTTTACTCACCGAAAAAGGCTTTTCTATCAGTACATTTTTGCCAGCATTCAGCGATGCCTTTGCATACTCGTAGTGCGTATAATTAGGTGTGTTTACCACGATGAG
>DASVGY010000016.1:0-23472 GCA_036379295.1 Pelobium sp. | reverse complement strand
TTGAGCTAAAAATTTGTCCGCAACATAGAGCGTTCAACTTATCTGGAATGGTAAATTTAAGCCCCGCCTTAACAGAAATTTCAGCAATTGTAGTGATGATGTTTTCTGGATGACCGGCAGAACCGCCCATCATTCTTGAAATGCAGGTTGGCATGTAAACCACCGCTGTTTCGCCAAGTTTTGTATTTCTCAGGACTATTTTGCCGGTTGGTTTTATCTGGTTAGACCATAACGGAAATTGCGGAACAATGCTTTTTATCCCCTTGGTAAGTTGGTGCATAGCGTTTTCACCAAAAACTTGGTTTAAACCTGCGCCTAATTTTACAGCTGTTGCGGCTAAGGTTTGGGTGGTGGCAAAATTTTTGGCAACTGTTAATGCCACTTTGTTTGCAAAGCGACTGTGATTTTCTCGTCTTAACCTTTTTACCAAATCGCCGGTATTGATATCAACGGGGCAGGCAGAGGCGCATAAACCGTCAACGGCACAAGTTTCTAAGCCATCGTACTGATACTGGCTAAGCAATTCGCGGTAATGGGCATTTTCACCTTTCTTTTGGTAATTTAGCAAAGCCCTGCGCACCACTATCCGTTGCCTTGGCGTTAGCGTTAACTGCCGACTTGGACAAACATGTTCGCAATAACCACATTCCATGCATTTATCAACCTCTTCTTCAACTGAAGGAAGGTCTTTCAAGTTTTTTATATGTGCGTTTTCATCTGGGTTGATGATAACGCCAGGATTAAGCAGCCGCTCAGGATCTATCAGTTGCTTTAGCGTTTTCATGATGTGATATATCTCTGGCCCCCATTCTGTTGCAACAAACGGAGCCATATTTCTGCCAGTACCATGTTCGGCTTTTAAGGTGCCCTTAAATTGGCCTACCACTAATTTTACTACATCTTTTAAAAACCTATCGTAGCGTTCAATCTCTTGTTTGCTGTGGAATGATTGCGTAACTACAAAATGGATATTACCGTCTTTTGCGTGGCCAAAAATAATTGCGTTAGCGTAGCCATGCACTTTAAATAACTCTTGTAGGGCCAAAATTGCATCGCCAAGTTGGGCTACGGGGAAAGCAACATCTTCTAAAATTACCGTGGTACCGCTTGCTCTTACCGAACCAACGGAGGGAAACATTCCTTTTCTTAACTTCCAAAAAAATGCTTGTTCTTGCGGGTTCCTGCTAAAATTAGGCTCATTAATTAAGGTTAGCTGAGGTGCTATTTTTAAAAACTCGTTGATTTTTAACTGTAACGCTACTTCTTCATTAGCCTGAAATTCTACCAACAAAGCTGCTGCGCTTTGAGGTAAAGTTTTCAGTAAATCCGGAACACCTTCAATATGTTCTATTGACTTTAAAGAGGACCTATCCATCAATTCCACCGCCTCTGCTCCTGCTAAAGTAAGCGGAGAAATTGCTTGGCAAGCGGCGTAGATATCCGGAAAATATAAAAAAGCTGTAGCCTTTTGCCTAAAATCATCTACCGTGTGCAGCACCGCTTCGGCTATAAAACCCAAAGTCCCCTCGGCTCCAATAAACAAATGCGCCAAAATATCTAAAGGCTCTGTATAATCTAAAAAAGCATTTACTGCGTACCCAACCGTATTTTTAGTTTGATATTTTTTTCGGATGATTTCCTTTAAACCTTCGTTTTGTTCAATTTGAGCTTTTATTTGGAGTAGTTGGGCGTAAACAGTCGGACACGATATTTTAAAGCGTTCAAAATCGTCTTGATTTTCGGTGGAGAACGTTAAACCGTTAGGCAAAATGATTTTAATGTATTTGGTGGTATGGTAAGAATTATGATGCACGCCACAACACATCCCGCTTGAATTGTTAGATATAATCCCACCCATCATTGCAGAATTAATACTTGCCGGATCTGGTCCTATTTTTTTACCAAATTTTTTCAAGCTGTTGTTTACCGAAGCGCCTATTGCTCCGGGCTGCACCCGTACAGTTTTTCCATCATTTTCTATACTAACTTTGTTCCAATGCTGACTAAGATCTACCAATATTCCATCTGAGATGGATTGGCCCGATAAGCTTGTTCCGGCGGTTCTAAAAGTTAAGGGGATTTGGTGTTGATGAGAAAATTTAAAAAGCTGAATAACTTCTGCCTCGTTAACGGGTTGTACAACGGCCTTAGGTTGCAGGTGATAAAAACCAGCATCAGAGGCGTAGGCAACCAAATCGATTAACCTTGCTTTTATCCTGTTTTCTGGTAAAATGCTTTTTAAAAGTTCGGGGACAGGCAACATGACGAAAAATTTTAATCTTCTTTAAAATGAAAAATTCTAAACAGAATTAACGACGCAAAATTAAGCTAAAGCACTGGCTTTTTCCTGATTATTGCTTATTAATAACAGGCAGATAATGGTGATTGTTGCATTGATAATAATGAGCTCGAAACCGATGGCATAGTTAAACCAAGTTTTTGAGTAGCTATCTAAAATGAAAGTAAGAATTGGCGCAAGTAGGCAAATAAAAGGCACCAACACATCCCTCACATTTCTTTTACAAAGCATACCAAACGCAAACAAGCCCAGCAGCGGCCCGTAGGTATAACCCGCGGCTTTAAATATCGCGTTCACTACAGAATCATCGTTAATTAATTTAAAAACCAATACCACTAAAAAAATAAGGAACGAAAAAACCACATGCACCAAATGGCGGGTTTTAATCAGTTTGCTTGAATTATAGTTTTCTTTTTTGCTGAAGCCCAAAAAATCAACACAAAATGAGGTGGTTAAAGCTGTTAATGCCGAGTCTGTAGTGGCAAAAGTGGCGGCCGTTAAGCCCAACATAAATACAATAGCTGGCAGTACGCCCAAATTGTTAAGCGCAATTTCTGGAAATAAATGGTCTGGCGTAGCTAAAGCAGCAACATCAATTCCTTTTTCTTTTGCAAAAATATAAAGCAAAGCACCAACGCTTAAAAAGAAAAGGTTGATTAACACAAACACTCCTGTAAACGTCAGCATATTTTTTTGCGCTTCGCCGAGGTTTTTGCAGCTTAGGTTTTTTTGCATCAAATCCTGATCAAGCCCCGTCATGGCGATGGTAATAAATACGCCGCCCAAAAACTGTTTAATAAAATGATTTTTGTTACCAGAAAAATTATCCCAAAAAAATATTTTTGAATATGAGCTGTTTTTAACCGTTTCGAAGGTTTGGGCAATATCTAAATTTAAACTTTTTGAGATAAAATAGATAGACATCAGCACCGAAGACAGTAAAAAAACGGTTTGCAAAGTATCGGTAATAATGATTGTTTTTAAACCACCTTTAAAAGTATAAGACCAAATTAACAGCAAACAAATAACAATAGTAGCCCAAAACGGAACATTCCAGGCATCAAATATAAATTTTTGCAGAACAATAGCTACCAAGTACAACCTAAATGCAGAGCCGATAGTTCGTGAAATAAGAAATATCATCGCTCCGGATTTATAGCTCCAAAAGCCAAGGCGCTCTTCTAAATATGAATAAATAGAGATGAGGTTGATTTTATAATACAAAGGCAACAAAACCGTGGCGATAAATACAAAACCAAAGGCGTTACCAAGTACAAACTGAAAATAGCCAAATGCACTTTGCTCAACCGCACCTGGTACAGAAATAAAAGTTACGCCAGAAAGTGCGGTACCAATCATCCCGAAGGCTACAAAATACCATTTGGAGTTACGGTTGGCAATAAAAAAACTTGAATTATCTGAAGAATCCCGAGACGTAAAATAAGAGATGAGTATTAAAACAGCAAAATAAACAATCAGAAAAGATAGCAGGACGATGGGTTCCATAAATAATATAAAAGTTTAACGGTTTTATTGATGGCTATGGTTTTGTGCGGTGCTTTCTATGGCCTTTCTAACGCTCCCGAACTGTTCTAACAATAAAGAGGAAGTCTCATGATCATTACCGGTTTCATCCATTATCATTTTAACGCCTCTACTTACCAGTTTGTGGTTAGTTAACTGCATATCTACCATTTTATTTCCTTTAACCCGGCCTAACTGAATCATTACCGCCGTACTCAACATATTAAGTACCAGCTTTTGCGCAGTGCCGGATTTCATACGTGTGGACCCGGATACAAACTCGGGACCCACCACAACCTCTACCGGAAATTTTGCTTGTGCCGCAACCGGGCTTTCCGTATTACATACAACGCAGCCCGTAACAATATGATTTTGATTGGCGATTTTTAAACCCCCAATAACATACGGTGTAGTGCCCGATGCTGCAATACCAACCACCACATCATCTTCATTAATGCCAAAATCTTGTAGATCTTTCCAGGCCTGTGTTTCATCGTCTTCTGCAAATTCAACTGCTTTTCTTATTGCTGTATCACCACCGGCAATTATGCCCACTACCCAATCAAACGGAACTCCAAATGTAGGCGGACATTCAGAAGCGTCTAGCACTCCTAACCGGCCACTTGTACCCGCACCAATGTAAAATAACCTGCCCCCTTTTTTCATCCTTTCAACGGTAATTGCAGCTAAGGCTTCAATCTGAGGGATAACTTTTGCCACTGCCTCTGCCACAGAACGATCTTCCTGGTTTATGTTTTGGAGAATCTCGCCTATTGACATTTTTTCTAAATCGTTATAATTCGATTCCTTTTCGGTAACTCTTTCCATTTGTATCCTTTAAAAATAAAAAATGCTTTAATAACAGATAAAGCGCTTTATTGGTTGTTTTAAAATATTTTGTTTGAGGGATTGACAATCCCAGAACCGTAGGTAAACTCTTTACTTACACTAACTGGTAAAATGCCTTTTGCGGATGTTAATCCGGTTAAAAAATCAAACGCCACTTGTTGCATCAAAGCATCATCTTCGTAACAGGCAAGCATGTTTTTTGCACCCATAATCCTATCCATAACGTAAGGCGAGCCAAAAACCAAACTGATGGTTTTAGACTGCGTGGCCAAGTTGTTAAAAAGTGCTAAAGCGGCCGAGCTTATCCCAAAATTATTTGCGGGGCGCTTTTGATATTGGTGCAAACCGCTAACAACAATGTCGTAATTATTGTAAAGTTTTGCCATCAGGCTATCCGCTTTTGCGCCGCTTGATTGGTAGTCAAAATAAAAACAATCTGCGCTAAAGTTGTCTTTTAATAATTTCGCGAGCTTATTTTCTGATGAGATACCAAAGCCCACATAAGCTATTTTTTTATTGCTAGTTAAGGGCAGCCTTAAAGCCGTATCTTGCTTTAGCAAAGTAATTGCCTGCTGGTAAATTTTTGTTTTAATGGTTTCAATATTGCTGTTCAAATCTGCCGCAATGTGGTTGGTATCAATAGGGCTAAATTTATTGAGTTTCAAATTGTATTTTGCCAGTAGCACTTTATTTACTTTGGCGTCAATATTATCCCAGCTCAACTTCTTTTTTCTGATTGCTTTTCTAACATCCTTAATACTTCCCTTAATATCGCCAGGCAAACACAGCATATCATTTCCAGCAATTAAAGATTGCGTAGCTGCCTTGCCTTGCGGATAAAATTTTGCAACACCCTTCATCTCCAAAGCATCAGTAAACGTAATTCCTTTAAAATTTAGTTCTTCCTTAAGCAACTGAGTCACGTTTTTATAGGATAATGAAGTGGCCTGATTTTTTGTGGTATCAATAGCGGGGATATAAAGGTGCGCCACCATCATGCTACCTACACCAGCTGCAATCATTTTTTTGAAAGGATAAAATTCTAAATCATTTAATTGGGCTTTAGATTTTAGAATTACCGGCAAATCTAAATGAGAATCTACACTTACATCACCATGACCCGGAAAATGTTTAGCACAAGCCATTACGCCAAAATCCTGCATCCCTTTCATCATTTGCACCCCAAACAGGGCAACTTTCTCTTTATTTTCGCCAAAAGAACGAACGTTGATGATTGGATTAGCAGGATTGTTATTAATATCAACCACGGGCGCATAATTAACTTGTATGCCAGCCCTTAAGCACTGTTTGGCTATAGCTTCGCCCACGGCATAAGCCAGTTTTGGTTGATTGGTAGCGCCGATAGTAAGCTGATTAGGAAACGCTTCAACATCTGAAAAACGCATACCTAAGCCTGTTTCTCCATCCACACAAACCATTAAGGGCGTTTTCGCTTCCTTTTGTAGTTTATTTAAAACTAGCGCCTGTTGTTTAGCTGCTCCTTGGAACAAACATAAAGCCCCAATATTGTACTTTCTGATGTCTTTTTGCAGCTGCTTTTCAAAAAACACAACGCTATCATTTTGAAGCTCAGAAACCCTAATGACCATTAACTGTGCAATTTTTTGCTTTCGCGAAAGTTTACGGGCAACGCTATCTGCCCAGTGCTTTGCAGATGGGCTCTCTGTTAAAAAAGCTTGCCCAAACCCCGTGAACGGAATTACTAAAAAGCATATTAATGTAAGCTGTTTGATGCCTATTACTTTCATTTTATTTAAAACTAACTGATATTTGATTGGCCGGAACACTCTCATTCTTTAATCGGTCTATCGCGGTTAGGGTGTAATTATACATGGCTCCGTGTTTTACGTCTGTATCTTCGAAACGTGATTGGTTAACATAAAATACTTTACAAATATTTTCGGGATTATGGATGTTTATTGGATCACTTCACAAAGCTATAGAACGGTCAACATTAATACTTCAAACAAGTGATCTTGCCGTCCATTGTGCTAATTAAAACTTGATTTTTACCCATCGGCTTTATAGTGTTTATTAAGCAGTTTGATGTTTTATATTTCCAAAGAACCGAACCATCGTTACTATCTAGTGCAACCGCCAAACCCGAATGAGTAGGAACAAATATTTTATTGCTATAAGTTGTAATAGCAGCGGGATCAAGTTCGTAAGGTAATTGTAGAGGTGATTGCCAACTAATTTTAAAATCATTGGTCAATGTAGAAACGCCAAAAACTTTTCCGTCCATGGTTTTAGCGTAAACTATTTTGCCATCTTCTGATAAGCCCATTGATTCCCTCACACGATTGTCTGGTAAAGTTTTTCTCCAAATCACATGTCCATTAGCTGCATCAAAAGCAGTCATGTAACGGTCTGGAGCTACAATGAATACTTTTCCATTAGCAGCAACTGGCTGGCAAGCCGCCGGAGAGTACATTCTATTTATTGAGCCATTTGTCCATTTCCATGCCTCCTTACCGGTAAGCGCATCTAATGCATAAAAATAGTTGCCCCAGCTTCCAAAATATATTTTCCCGTTATAAAGTAAAGGCCGTGTAACCACAAAACCCTCAACATGTGGATAATCCCAAGCTAAGCTCCCATCATCAAAATTTAAAGCTCTGAAATGCCCATCAGATCCGCCAAAATAAACCTTATTGTTTGCTACAAACGGACTGCCTAAAATTGCTTTAGGAGTTTTAAATTGCCACTTCAACTTTCCGCTTTCACTATCTAAACAATACATATTTCCATCAGAAGAACCCACCAAAACGTGTTTTTGATAATAAAAAGGAGTGCTATATACTTTGCCTTTGGTAGCGAAGCTCCATTTTTTTATACCACTTTTTTTCGATAAGGCAAAAATTTCTCCTTTTGTATTTGCACTAATCAGCAAATTTTTATACGATGCCAAACCAACACCAATATCACTACTATCCTGAAATGTCCATTTCACTTTAAGCTGTGGATATTGAGTATTTATCTTAAAGTTAGGCCGTGGATAGTTTTGATCCGTTTGTTGGAAATTATAGTCTTCAAGCGTTATTTTTAACCAAGTATCCTGAAGGTTTGTTAAGGGTCTTTTTGTAGTAAAAACCGCTTCTTGATTGCCAATGCTTACGATATTGTAACCTCCTACACTATCTTTTGCTCTTAAATTGGAGCGCCCCATTACGTTTGGAATACCTTCTGAAATGTATTTCTTATTTTGATGACCGTGGCCACACAGGAGTAACTGTGTATTCTTTGTTTTTAATAAGTCAATGGCGCTGAACCAATTATTTAAAGAAGAATCTTGCGGATAGTGGTTGACGTAAATTATCGGTGTTTTATTTGGCGTTTTATTTAATACAGAATCAAGCCAAACGATGTCTTCTCTTGGTATCTGACCAGGCCCCATCCTCATGTAAGGGCCAGAACCGGTACCTACAAACCTATAACCATTGTAAGTAAATGTAAAAGTTCCGGACTTGAAGACTTTGATGAAGGTATTTCCTCCACTTTCTGACCAATTGGTATCATGGTTGCCAGGCGTAACATAAAACGGCACTTTAAGACTATCTAAAATTTGCCTGGCCAAAAACAGTTCTGCATCTGCGCCAAATTCGGTGACGTCGCCAGATACAATCACAAAGGCAATTTCCGGATTATCGTTAATATCCCGTACAGTCCGTCTTAGATCATCCGCAGCCGTGGGGTTACCGATGTGGGTATCCGTAACATGAGCAAATTTAAAGGGTTGCGCAAAAGAACGCTGTCCAAAAAACAGAAAAAATATAAAACCTAGCCGCTTCAGCATAAAAAAAGTTTAAACCGTTTAAATCAAAACAGAATACAATTACAAAAAGCCGAACGTACCTAAAGTTAAGTACGTTCGGCATGAAGATGCATTACTTTACCGTTAGCGTTAAATCGGTGCTTTTACTTAAAGTGTTCTTGTTAGTAACTATTACCTGCATTTTTACAGCTGTTCCTACCGGAACATTCGGCACTGTATAATTTAGTAACAAAGAGTCTGTCTGAGAAACTTTAGAGAAAGCACTTTGGTAAGGAGTAGTAGAGACTGTTTCTGACGTTCCTGATCCAACTGTGGATTTAAGCTCAATCTTATCAATAGGATCATCAGACCAGTAACGCAAATCGAGTTTTATGCTTTGCCCGGCGGTTACGTTATTATTGGCTTGAGTTGGGGTGATTTTAAAGCTGGCTATAACAGGCAACTTTCCAATTACCGTAGTATTGTCTTTTAGCCATTGATCTGCGTCTTTTTCACACGCTGTAAAAAATAAAGCGGATATGGCGACCAAAGTGATTAACTTATATATTTTCATTTTCTTAATATTTATTGAAATAACCATAATTTAACTGCCTGATTAGCCACTTTTGGAACATTAGGATTTCGGCCAGGCTCGTTATCCGGATAATTTCCTCTTTGAACCCAAACTGTGCCTAGTAAATTTCTAAATGGCTGTGAAAGTCCTTTATAAATAGTATTGTCATACTGATATCTCCGCATGTCCGTCCAAGTTTCCATTTGCAAAAACATAGCGATATATTTTTGCAACATAATATCAGATAAGGTTAGGGCCAAATAACCTTTTGAAATCAAAGGATTATTGATATATAAATCTGCGTTGGTTGTACTTACACCAAGCTTCTGCATGCTGCTTCTTATACCCGCCAAATAAGCCGTATATGCAACACTTTTATCGGTGCTAAACGCTGCTTCTGCTTTTATGAACTGCGCCTCTGAATAGGTAAGAATAGGAACTGGAGAAGTTGTTTTACCGTAATACGTATTTGCCGTGATATCACTGTTAGCCAAATTTGCACCTTGCTCATTATCCTGAGTGCCCACAGGCCTACCGATGTATGTGGCCGCACCGCCATTATCAACCAAAATAGGTAAGCGAGGATCAAACAATCCTGGATAAACCCCTCCTGCATTTCCATTCAATAAATCCACAAAATATTTGGCTGGTCTGGCGTAACGAGAAGCTGGCGAAGCTACAGATAATGTGCTGTACCATGGCGAGTTTCGCTCTGAGGTGTAAAAAAGCTGTAAATCATCAGCTCCGCTTGGGTTATCTATACCTTTACCAATATCCGCAACAGCAAGTGCAAGGTTGGCGTTGTTTTTCTTAGACAGGTGTAAATAGTATCTACCTCTGGCGCTGTACGCTGCTTTAAGCCATTTTGAAATATCACCCTTGTACACCAAATCTGTTGTACCTACCCTAGAAGATGATGTTGTAGGAAGTGGTTGCGATAAATCTGTAATCGCATTATCCAGCAAATCCTTAATTGTTTTGGTGTATAAAATTTCCTGCTCATCGTACTTCGGACTCAACGTTTTCGCCGGGTCAAAGGCTTCTGAAAATGGTAAATTACCCCAGATATCTGTACTTTGCATAAGTGTAAGTGCCGAAAGAAGTTTACCGATACCTGCGTAATGTGGCAGTTTATTATTCTCTGCCCGCTTTATCATATCATTTAAGGTAGGTAAAGCTCTCAAATATCCAGATTCCCATATATTATCAAACCCGTAAGGATTATAGGAATCAATGTTCGATGCTTGTCCGGCGTTTCCTGCGAGGTATTGAACGTAAAGGTTTCCATATTGCCCAGCATTCCAAAAAGAAGTAGCAGTGTATTGAATGGCAGTGGGTAACAAACCAGATTCTGTAACCTGCCCTCCTGTTAACCTGTCGGGATCTTGATTGATATCTAGCTGATTTTTACATGAGTTGAGGGAGATAAGCCCGCAAATCAAATAACCTAATATTTTTATTTTGTTCTTTTTCATATTGTTGAACTTAAAGCGTAACATTTAAACCTAAATAAATACTTCGGGTTGTTGGAATACTTGTGCCAACATACCCCACTGCGTTAGAGGCAGACCCATAAGTACTCGACTCCGGATCAAAGCCTACAAAAGGCGTGGTTACCCATAAATTATTCCCAGTGACAGATATAGCTATCGACTTAACGAAGCCACTCTTTGGTAGTAAAGATTTTGGTAAACGATAACCTAAAGAAACATTTTGCAACCTTATCCATGAACCATCCTGAAAACCGTTGTTTTCTGGCGCTAGCCTGTATTGGAACGCATTGTTATAAAAATTTTGATCCACCGTGGCTTGAATATCGTTAGGAACATATTGCGGCGCCGTTGGCGTTCCAATATTTTTTACCCCTTTAAAAACTACCACGGCATTTCTTAAACTTGTTTCGGCGCCGATACCTGTAATATAACGTTGCCATTTTGAAATATCATTAACAAAACCTCCCTTCCTGATGTTAAACAAAAAGGAAAAATCAAAATTTTTATAACTTACTGATGATCCAACTCCTGCTAACCAGTCGGGAAAAGCATTCCCAATCAGTTGATTTTCTGATAGCGGTTGTGGCACTATCGGATAACCGTTGCTTCCTATCAAAAGTTCTCCGTTGCTTTTACCAGTAGGGTCATCTTTTACCCTCACATAAGGCCAGCCATACCAATCACCCGGGCGGCCACCGGTTTTAATAATTTGCTTGTTCCAAGGACTCTCTGGATTAAATGTTATTTCATTTACGCCCTCTGGCATAGAAAGCACCCTACCCTTAGTTTGAGACCAGTTTGCGTTTACGTTAAGCTTAAAATCTTTTTTAGAAATCAGATTTGCATTTAGTAAAAACTCCAGAGAGTTATTTCTGATTTCTCCGGCGTTTGTTACAAACAAGTCGAATCCTGCTGCATAACTTATTGGCACAGGAACTATCTGATCCACACTGTTGGTGATGGCATAATTTGCATCCAGCGTAATTTTGTCTTTAAAAAATCTCAGCTCGGTACCAAACTCCAGTCCTTTTGTTCTTTCTGGACGCAGCGCTTCTGAACCAAAAGTGGTAATTTTGTTAATACCGCTAACCCCATTGAAGGCCTGCAAAGTTGAATAATATACACCAATTTGGTAAGGGTCTGCATCCTTACCAACTTCTGCATAAGACGCTCTTAATTTACCAAAGGATAAAAAAGAATTATCACTTAAATTAAGTGCATCCGAAAAAATATACGCTAAACTAGCTGAGGGATAAAAAAATGAACGGTTGTTTTTTGGTAATGTTGAAGACCAATCGTTCCTCGCTGTTAAATCTAAAAACAACTGATCTTTATAAGCTAATTTTAAATCACCAAAAACGCCGATAATATTCTTTTTTGGATTAGAAACGCTGGTATTGTAAACAACATAATTGTTTATGCTTTCTAAACCGGGCACTACTGCCTGAGACCCACTAGTGGTTAAGTTAGATTGCTTGATAGAGGTAAAAGACTGACCAAGTAAAAAAGTTGCAGAAAAATCTTTGTTGAGCTGCTTAGTTGCTTTGGCTAAAAAATTAGAGTTCACTTCCGAATAACCTATTCTTTGTTCGGATAGCGAACCTAACCTGGAAATTAGTAATCCAACTTCATTAAAAGACTTTCTTGCGTCAGAATAGTTATCTAAGCCAATTTTATAGTTGAAATTTAACCAATTGGTTGGAGAGTAATCCACGCCTGCGTTACCAATAATCCTATTTACATTATCAGTTAAAAATGAGTTTTCTGAAAAATAGAAAGGGTTATCAATGGCAGCGTTGTATACTTTTTGAGAGCCGTCCGCATTTAGGTAGTCTGCCGGGTTAACCGTGTTAGTGTGGCGCATCAGATAAAAAATTGCACCAGAACTTACCCCTGTTCTTGGGTTTGTACCACCAGAATTAATATAATTTGCAGAAGCATCAAACTTAAGGTTATCAGCAGCTCTTAACGTCCCGGCAAGCTTTAACGATGTTCTGCCGTAATTAGAATTTGGAGTTACACCATTTTGTTCTGAATTGGAGAAAGAAGTATAGTAATTCGCTTTATCATTACCTCCACTTAAATTAAGCGAGTTTTGCGTCTGATGCCCAGTTTTAAAAAATAAGTCGTACGGATTGTAAATAGGTGTTCCCGCTGGAATTGGTGGACCCCAAGTATTTACTGTACTTGCTAAAGCACCATTATTACCATTACCATATTTGGTTTGTATTGGCGGTGTGTTTACTACATCATCAAAACTGTATGTGGTTTTAAAGTTCACTTGAGTTTTACCGCTTTTACCAGATTTGGTGGTAATTACAACCGCACCATTTGCTGCCCGTAACCCATAAAGTACTGATGCAGCAGGTCCTTTCAAAATCGTCATAGACTCAATATCATCTGGGTTAATATCGGCGATCCTATTTGGAGTTTGATAATTGTCTGACCCAAAATTATTTGTGGCATTAGATACCGGTATACCATCAATAACGAACAAAGGCTGATTATCTGCAGATGGACTTAAGGAGTTAATACCCCGAACCTGTATTCTACTTCCGGCTCCCGCGGCTCCGCCAGAACCGGTGATTTGTACGCCAACTACTTTCCCCTTTAAAGCGTTTAAAGGATTAGATTGATTGGTAGAAGTTATATCCTGACTATTGATTTCCTGTACCGAGTAACCTAAAGAGCGCTTACTTTGCTTAACACCCAAGGCAGTAACAACAACTTCGTTTAAAGCCTTGTTGTCTTGTTTCAGCGAAACGTCAAGTTTAGATCGGTTGCCCACCGCAACTTCTTGGCTCAAGAAGCCTAAGTATGAAAAAACTAAAACGTCATTTGGCTTAGCTTTGATTCTGTACTTTCCGGCGGCATCTGTCACTGTGCCCGCCCTCGAGTTTTTAATTTGAACAGAAACACCTGGGAGAGACATTTCATCTTGAGATGATTTCACAGTTCCGGAAACAATCATCTCTTGTGCCAAGGCGCTCTGAATGGTGAGGAGCATCCCTAACAAATAAAAAAATAAACCTTTTCTCATGTTAATTAAGTTTGTTTATCGTTAATACGTTTGTAACTAAAATAAATCTACTAACATAAATTGATTTATGCAAGTTTTTGCGATAGAATACAAAAATACCGCAAGAAAAAATATTTGTAAATAAAAAGAGTTAAGAAAAAGCATTTATATCTTCAAAATACAAACAAAAGTCGGCTCCACCCTTTAAGTCCGGTTAAAAACATTCAGCAAAAACACTCAAATACCCGCAACCGGCATAACTCCTAAAAAAATTCGATAACGCTTAAAATTGCCAATAAGCTATCAAACAAATTCTCATAACCTTTTAAAACTAAAGGTGCCCACTTTTGGCTACGCAATGTGCTGCAAACCTAAATAAGTATATATTTGTAAAAAAATAATTTATATGAGTCTTGTTGTTATTGGTACTGTTGCGTTTGATGCTATTGAAACCCCGTTTGGAAAAACTGATAAAATTGTGGGTGGTGCCGCTACCTATGCGAGCTTAGCCGCATCTTACCTTTATGATAAAACAAAGATTGTTGCCGTTGTAGGCGATGATTTTCAAAATGAAGATATCGCCGAAATTGAAGAGCATGGAATTGACGTGGAAGGGCTGCAAATAAAAAAAGGAGAAAAATCTTTTTTTTGGTCTGGGAAATATCACAACGACATGAACAGCAGAGACACTTTAGCTACCGAGTTGAATGTTCTGGCAGATTTTGATCCTATTATTCCAGAATCTTATCAGGATTGCGAATATTTAATGCTGGGCAATTTAACCCCACAGATACAAAAAACAGTAATTGAGCGGATGCGCAAGCGCCCAAAGTTAATTGTGATGGATACCATGAATTTTTGGATGGATATTGCAATGGAGGATTTGCTAACCACTATTAAACTAGTGGACGTTTTAACCATCAACGATGCGGAAGCCCGCCAACTTTCTGGAGAATACTCTTTAGTTATGGCGGCAAAAAAAATCCTGAATCTAGGCCCAAAATTTTTAATTATTAAAAAAGGAGAACATGGGGCATTGCTTTTCCATGGAGACCAAATATTCTCTGCCCCTGCTTTGCCGCTTGCAGAAGTTTTTGACCCTACCGGCGCTGGTGATACTTTTGCTGGCGGATTTATAGGTTATTTAGCCAAAGTTGGCACCATTAATTTCTCAAACATGAAAAACGCAATCATATTTGGTTCTGCACTAGCATCGTTCTGTGTTGAAAAATTTGGAACAGAAAAGCTTAAAAATTTAAAAGAACAAGAAATTAGCGACCGGGTTAAGCAATTTGTCCAACTGAGTAGTTTTACAATCTAATAAACACCTTTTAATTATCAAAAACCCTAAGCCGGCCACTTTACAGCTATAAAGAGGGCTCAGGCTATAGTGCCGAACGCTTTTAAACGCTCTAAATCGTTTTCGAAAAAATCGAAAGCACCTTTGTTGGGATTTAAATTGGTCGGCTTTTTTAAGTGTTTAAACAATTATTTGTTTAAATTTGCGTTTAACACCTATTTTAAGATGGCTAAATTAATTTTAATTGTTTTTGCAAGCGTATTTTCAGCATTATTTAATCCGCCAGCTAATGAGGTTTTTAAGGTAGATGTAAATCGCTCTAAAATTGAATGGGTTGGGAAAAAAATTACTGGTTCCCATACAGGCGAACTAAAACTATCATCGGGCGAATTTCAAGTTAACGCAGGAAAAATAGTTAGCGGAGATTTTACTATCGCTATGAATTCAATGCAGGTGACTGATTTAAGAGGCGCAGATGCCACCCGACTTCTTGGTCATCTAAAATCTGAAGACTTTTTTTCGACAGAAGATTTCCCGATAGCTAAATTTACCATCACCAATATAAAACAACAAGAAGCCGAAAAAGTGAGCGTTACCGGCGATTTGACTATCAAAGGAATTACCAATAGCATTAACTTTTTGGCAAGCATCAAACAGCGAAACGCTGTGCTAGTAGCTGTAGCAAACCATGTTAAGGTTGACAGAACTAAGTACGCAATAAAATACGGTTCTAAGAATTTTATTACTGGCTTAGGCGATAAAGCGATAGACGATTTTTTTGAACTCAACATCAGCATTGTTGCAAAAAATTTAAATCATCCTGTCAATAATCCTTAAAACAATTTATCCCGCAAATCCGTTAAAAGAAAAGGACTAAATTTTATTGCTTATTAAGGCATGTTATTGTTACACAGCAAAATAGAATATTTTTAAAAAACCCGCGTTTTTCTGTAACAAATTTTAAAAACACCACGTATAAAAGTTAATGAATAAAGAACTGCTACAAATTTTGATTATTGACGACGATGAAATTAACAACTTCATAGCTGCCAGATTAATTGATAAAATACCAGTTAAAACCAGCATCAATACCCGTTTAAATGGGCTTGAAGGCTTAAATTTTATAAAGGCTCATTTAGATAACGAGGCCAACTTGCCCGATATTATTTTCTTGGACATCAACATGCCAATCATGAACGGTTGGGAGTTTTTAGAAGAGTTTGAGCGCCTATCAAAACAAATCGAAAAAAATGTTTGCGTTAACATGTTATCATCATCTGTTTATAATGATGACATCACTAAGGCCAAAATGTACACTACCGTTAACAAGTTTATTTCTAAACCTTTAACGGTTGAAAAAATCAGAGACCTTTATACTTCATTAAATATTATTGCTGAAGCTCAGTAATTAACACAGCTTCGTTTTTAAAGTTTACCTTAGCTATTGCCTTCGCTTTTGCATGGTAAAATAAACAAGTCCAATTACCTTCGGCAGCTTCCTTTGCATAGCTCGCCCTTAATTCCATTGATTTTCTGCCGTCTAAATCGTATTTAGCAATAAACTTACGTTGAAATTGCTCAGGCTCGGGCGCTATATCACCCCCGAAAAAAATATGCTCTCCATTTTCTTTAATATGGAAAACTTGGTGAAATTCTGTATGCCCGCCCGTAAGTTCGTAACTTATTTCATCGTTTATTTTTCCGTTACCTTCTAAAAATATAATCTGCCCAGAGCGTTGTACCACATCAAATATCTCTGTTTTATATGATTTTGAAAGCTGACTATAAGCTTGCTCCCACTCTCCTCTTTGAATATAATAATCGGCATTGGGAAAACTTACTGAAACACTTCCATCAGCATCTTTCACCATGCCGCCACTGTGGTCAAAATGTAAATGAGACATCAACACCTTTGTTACATCATCCACCGCAAACCCTGCTTTTTTAATATTTTTATGCAGCAATAAATTGCCAGTTGCGTCATTATAACCTAGGCCGGTATCAATTAAAATTAAATCTTTAGCCGTTTCTACCAAAAAGGGTTGAATATATACAAACAATGATGCTGGGCGGTCAATTGCCTTATCAACATCGGGATTAAACGGTATAAATTTTTTAGAAGCATCTACAGAATAAGACCCTTCAAACAAGGCTAAAACTCTCAAATCAAAAAAATAAATTTAAACAAAGCCCGTAAAAAATTGCTGCTTTCGTATTGCCGAACAACTACTTTAAAATGTATATTTACAGGTGATTCAAAGCAAATATATGGAAAAAAGATGGGTGACGCAGGAAAAAGCTGATGCACAATTAGTTGAAAAGATAAACGCGGAACTTAAGGTTGGCCCTACCCTAGCAAGCATGATGGTAAGGCGTGGCTTAACTTCTTTTGAGGAAGCAAAATCTTTTTTTAGGCCACAAATATCGCAACTTCACAACCCATTTTTAATGAAAGATATGGGGGCTGCGGTAAACCGAATTGAAAACGCTATTAATAACGACGAACGGATTTTAATTTATGGAGATTATGATGTTGATGGAACCACCTCCGTTGCTTTAACTTATTCCTTTTTTAAAAAACTGCATCAGCAAATAGATTATTACATACCAGATAGGTACAAAGAAGGTTACGGTATTTCTGTTGAGGGCATTGATTACGCTTTCAACCACGGCTACACACTAATTATCGCTTTGGACTGCGGAATAAAATCGATTGATAAAGTGGCCTATGCAAATCAAAAAAATATTGATTTTATCATTTGTGATCATCACCTTCCGGGAGATGAACTGCCCAAAGCCGTTGCAGTTTTAGATCCAAAAAGACCCGATTGCAGCTATCCTTACAAAGAACTATCAGGCTGCGGTTTAGGCTTTAAATTAATACAGGCCTACGCAGAAAAAAACAATATCCCGTTTAAAAACATTGAGTGTTATCTTGATTTGGTTGCGGTAAGTATTGCCTCTGATATTGTTCCGATTACCGGTGAAAATAGGATTTTGGCACACTTTGGCTTAAAAAGGCTGAACGAAAACCCCTGTAACGGCCTAAAAGCTTTAAAAGAACTTTCGGGCAAAACCGATGATTTTACCATTACAGATATTGTGTTTTCAATTGGACCACGTATCAACGCGGCAGGAAGAATCGACGACGCTAAAAAATCGGTTAAATTGTTGATTGCCAGTTCAACAGAAACTGCGGAAGATGCAGGCTTAATCGTAAACTTAAAAAACTCTGAAAGAAAAGAATTTGATGCCAATATTACCGAACAAGCTTTAGCAATGATTTTGAATTCGCCAGAAATGGAAAACCGCAAATCAACGGTAGTTTATCACGAAAGTTGGCATAAAGGCGTAATTGGAATTGTAGCATCCCGCCTGACGGAAAAATATTACCGCCCAACAATAGTTCTTACGCAATCAAACGGAATGGTATCTGGCTCTGCCCGTTCTGTTTTAGGGTACGACTTGTACGAAGCCTTAACCGCTTGTAGCGATTTATTAGAGCAATATGGCGGACATAAATATGCAGCGGGTTTAACCATGAAGGTTGAAAACGTAGAGGCTTTTAGCCAGCGGTTTGAAGAAGTTGTTTGCGCATCTATCACTGATAATTTGCTAACACAAGGAATTGATATTGAGAGTGAAATTTCTTTGCGTGAAATTGACGCCAAATTTTTTAGAATTTTAAGCCAGTTTGAGCCTTTTGGACCACAAAACATGGCACCAATTTTTTTAAGCAGAAACGTATCTTCGTACCGTTACGGCAGCATAGTAGGTAATAACCATCTAAAAATGACCATCAGACAAACAGATAGCCCTTTGTTTGACTGTATTGCTTTTGGATGTGGCGATTATTTAGAACAAATTAACCTTGGGAAACCTTTTGATGTTTGCTATACCATTGAACAAAATGTATGGAAAGACCGCAAAAATATTCAGCTAAATATTAAAGGGATTAGAACGTATTAAAACATGATATTAAGAGCAGAAAACCTAGTCAAAAAATACAAACAAAGGGTAGTGGTTAACAACGTTTCCTTTCATGTTGGGCAGGGAGAAATTGTTGGTTTGTTGGGGCCAAACGGTGCCGGAAAAACTACTTCGTTTTATATGATTGTAGGCTTAATTAGGCCCAACGAAGGGAATGTTTTTTTAGAAGATGAAAACATTACCAGCGACCCAATGTACAAGAGGGCGCAAAAAGGAATTGGGTATTTGGCCCAAGAGGCTTCCATTTTTAGAAAGTTAAGCGTTGAAGACAATATTTTGGCGGTGCTAGAAATGTCGGCTTTATCAAAAGAAGAACAGAAAGACAAATTAGAGACTTTGATAGATGAGTTCAGCTTGCACAAAGTACGAAAAAATCGGGGTGATTTACTTTCTGGTGGAGAACGCAGAAGGACAGAAATTGCCCGAGCATTGGCCGCTGACCCTAAGTTTATTTTATTGGATGAACCTTTTGCAGGCGTTGACCCCATTGCTGTAGAAGAAATTCAGATGATTGTAGCCAGGTTAAAACACCGAAACATCGGCATTTTAATCACCGACCATAACGTAAACGAAACGCTCTCCATTACCGATAGAGCTTATTTATTGGCCGAAGGAAATTTGATGCTTGGCGGTACACCGCAAGAAATTGCAGACAACGAAATGGCAAGGAAATTTTACCTTGGGCAGCATTTTGAGTTAAAGATTAAACGATTTTAAAGTCTCACCCCAGCCCTCTCCGAAGGCGAGGGAGCTACCTGCTAACGGTAATGATTAATGCACCAATTAACTTGTTCGCCAACCACACCACGAAAGTACTAATGACCAATGAACTCCTCCAAACTAAATAAATGACTATAGTAAACTCTTTCTTAAACTGGTACATGAAAAAACGGATGCACCAGATTGAACTGTTTATGAAATACCCCAATGAGGTGCAGGAAGAATGGTTTGGCTGGTTAATAAACGATGCCGTGGGAACGCAATGGGGAAAAAAATACGATTACCGTTCCATTGAAAACATCAACCAGTTTAAGGAACGGGTACCTGTACAAAACTACGATACGCTAAAACCATACATCGAAAAAATGCTGAACGGGGAGCAAAATGTACTTTGGCCGTCGGAAATAAAGTGGTTTGCAAAATCATCTGGAACTACTAGTGATAGAAGCAAATTCATCCCTGTGAGCGAAGAATCTTTGGAAGACTGCCACTTCCGTGGAGGAAAAGATATGTTGGCGATTTACTGCAACAATCGCCCCGACGCAAAAATGTTTACCGGCAAAAGTTTGGTTTTAGGAGGCAGTCACCAAATTAACCAATTAAGCCCCGATTCTTTTTACGGAGATCTTTCTGCGGTGATCATCAAAAACCTTCCATTTTGGGCCGAAATGCTGCGAACGCCCGGAATGGAAATCGCGTTGATGGATAATTACGAGGAGAAAATTGAGAAAATGGCTCAGGCCACACTCGGTGAAAACGTAACCAATATTGCAGGCGTACCCACTTGGACCATCGTTTTGGCTAAGCGGATTTTAGAAATCACGGGGAAAAGTAACCTTATGGAAGTTTGGCCCAATCTGGAACTGTACGTCCACGGTGCCGTAAATTTTGAACCTTATCGCGAACAGTTCAAACGTTTGATTGAAAATCCAAAAATGTATTATTTGGAAACTTATAATGCATCTGAAGGCTTTTTTGGGATTCAAGACCGAAGTGATTCATCGGATCTACTGTTGATGTTGGATTATGGAGTTTTCTACGAGTTTATCCCGATGGAAGAAGTGGATAAAGAATTTCCGGATACCGTTTCCTTATCAGAAGTAGAATTAGGAAAAAATTATGCGATGGTCATCAGTACCAACGCAGGTTTATGGCGTTACATGATTGGCGATACAGTAACTTTTACCACCAAAAACCCCTATCGATTAAAAATCACCGGCCGGACTAAACATTTCATTAACGCTTTCGGCGAGGAGGTAATCATCGATAACGCCGAAAAAGCACTAAATAAAGCTTGCGCCGATACAGGAGCACAAATAAAAGATTATACCGCTTGCCCTATTTACTTCTCTGGCGATGAAATGGGAGCGCATGAATGGATTATTGAGTTTGAGCGGAAACCGAAAGAGTTTGAGCGCTTCATAGATATTTTAGACAATACTTTACGCGAGGTAAACTCGGATTATGATGCTAAACGCTTCAAGGATATGGCACTTCGTCGGCCAAAGGTTCACATGGCGCCAAACAATCTTTTTTACAATTGGCTAAAAGCGAAAGGGAAACTGGGCGGCCAGCATAAAGTGCCTCGATTAGCTAACGAACGCAAATATGTGGATGAATTGTTAGAGATGATGGGCAATAATCAGTAAACACGATGGCCTGTAAAGAAAAAAGGTTGGCGTAAAGGCCAACCTTTTTTGCTTTTTAAATTACGACACGACCGTGGGCAACGATAAAAAAATACAAAAGATGCTGAACTTAATAAACTAGCCGCTGTCAAAAAACTAGATATTGGGTCTGGATTTTGTTAGCAAAAACTGCACTTACAAAAATGTTAAAGCAGTGTTGCTAATGTTTAACGTTTATCAAAATTTTTACTCAGGAACCAGCGGACTATTGCTTCCTGTACCTAATAAACTTTTTTATCCAGAAGAGTTTCGAGAAAAAAGCAGGCTAAACTACTATGCGGCTTTAAACAACAGTATAGAAATTAATAGTACCTTTTATAAAACGCCTTTAACTACAACTGTGAAAAGATGGGCAGACGATGTGCCGGAGGATTTTAGATTTAGCTTTAAGCTATCTAAAGAAATTACGCACTGTAAAGATCTAAATTTTGAGCCCCAGCTTCTGTCTAAATTTTTTGATGTGGTAAATAACGTCGGCTTAAAAAGAGGAAGCATTTTGCTGCAGTTTCCGCCATCCGTACAGATAAAACATTTTCCTCAATTACACGGTTTAGCACATTTACTGAGCGCAATCAATGCACCAACGCAATGGCCACTTGCTTTTGAGTTTCGGCACAAAAGCCTTTATTCAAATAAGATTTATGCGCTGTTAAATAAATATAAGTTTGCTTTGGTTTTGCATGATAAACATACATGTGCTACACCTTTTGCAAAAAACAGTGCCGATTTTATTTACTTACGTTTTCACGGACCACAGGGAAACTACCGTGGAAGCTATTCTGATGAGGTTTTGTACGAGTACGGATGTTATATTGCTGAATGGCTGAATGAACAAAAAACCGTATTTACGTATTTTAACAACACCATGGGACTGGCTTTAGCAAACTTAGGTACCTTAAAAAAAACTGTTGCCCAACACTTATCTTTAAATAAAAACCTAAATTATTAATAATGAAAATAGCGACTTACAATGTTAATGGAATAAAAAGCAGGCTTCCGGTTTTATTACGCTGGCTTAAAGAGCTTGAGCCAGATGTGGCATGCCTGCAGGAACTTAAATGTGTGGATGCTGATTTCCCGGTGGAGGCCTTAAAGCAAGCTGGATACCATGCGATATGGCATGGACAAAAAAGTTGGAACGGTGTAGCTATTTTAGCTAAAGAGGAAATTAAAGAGAGTAAACGTGGCTTAAACGGCGATGACAGCGATGACCAAAGTAGATATATTGAGGGCTTTGTTTTTGGTTTGGTGATAGGCTGCATTTACTTACCAAACGGAAACCCGGCTCCGGGACCCAAGTTTGATTATAAATTAAAGTGGTTTGAACGCCTAAACCAACATGCGCAAAAGCTACTTTCTTTTAATTTACCGGTTATTTTGGTGGGTGATTATAACGTTATCCCAACGGATATTGACACCTATAAACCCGAAAAATACCTAGACAATGCGCTGTTTTTTCCAGAATCTAAACAGGCATACCAAAAATTACTAGCATCAGGCTGGACCGATGCCATCCGTAAACTTTACCCTACGCAAAGAATTTACACCTTTTACGACTATATGCGAAACGCTTACCGCCGCGATGCTGGCTTACGTATTGACCATTTTTTACTGAATGATTTGATTTTACCAAAATTATTGGGAGGCCAAGTGGATAAGCATGTAAGAGGCTGGGAAAAAGCAAGTGACCACTGTCCGGTTTGGATTGAGTTAGCAGAATAAAAGGCACAAATTTTGAATAAAATATCTGGCGGCTACCAATATAAGCCGTCCGCATTGTTTACCTAAAAAAATAAAAAATGCCAAGTACAAAAAAAGTTGAAGACGAAAAAATGAAAAACAGAAAACAGTCGGCGGTTTCTGTTACTGGTTTACCAAAAAAAAGCGCAACCGCAAAAAGAGCAGAAAAGAAAACGGATAAGTAGCTGAAATACAAGTTTTTTTATTAAACAAACAATAACATAAAATTGTGGTAATGCCTTTGCTGCGCAAAAAATTCTTTTTGCGAGAACCCTTTATGTGGCCCCCATTGTGATAATTTTACCGTCTAAAAATTTAAAGGGCTATTTTTTTGGGCGATGTTTGGTATCTCGTTTGATATTTTTCAAAAACAAAAGAATCTTTAAAAATCTACTAAAATGAAAAACAACCCAACAGAAAAGTATCCGAAACCTAAATTTGATACACCACGGCAAGAACCGCCGGGAACCGAAAATGAAATGAAGCCGAAAGCCGACCATG
>DASVGY010000015.1:0-19302 GCA_036379295.1 Pelobium sp. | reverse complement strand
GTATTGCCCTCCCAAAGGGCATGTTTTTCATAGGTAGATAGAAAAAGGGTTGGACGTAAGTTCAACCCTTATTTGTGTAATTGTTTTGAGATTTTGCTGACTAATTATCAGGTATTTTTTTAAGTTAAGTTAAATTATATTTGTAATTCTATTAAGCTATGAATGCCGTAAATCAAAAATAATGCTGCTAAATAATTCTATTATATCCGATATAAAAGCCATCATTTTCCAAGCGAAAGATAATGCAATCCGTTCGGTCGATCATCAGCGTACGCTGATGTATTGGTCAATTGGTCGAAGAATTTTTGATGAAGAGCAGCATGGGAAAGATCGAGCAGATTATGGTAAATATCTTACGGAGTATATTGCCAATGAAATAGAACCAGAATTTGGCACTGGTTTTTCTAAAAGACAAATTGAATTATTCAGACAGTTTTATCGCACTTTTCCAATTGCGAATACACTGTATTCGCAATTAAGCTGGAGTCAGTACAAATTACTGCTGCGGTTAGATGGACAGGAGCAAAGAGAATTTTATATTGCCGAAACCATAAAGAATAATTGGACGGTACGGCAATTAGAAAGACAGATATTCAGCAATCTGTATGAGCGTTTATTGCTAAGCAACGATAAAGAAAGTGTATTAGCGGTTGCAAAGTCTGATAAATTACCTTCGGATGCTAAAGAAATTATTAAAGACCCGATGTTTCTTGAATTTCTAGGACTCAAGCGGGAATCTTCCTATTATGAAAAAGATTTAGAAGGTGCAATTATTACACACCTTCAGGAGTTTCTGTTAGAACTGGGTAATGGCTTTTCTTTTATAGCCAGACAGAAAAGAATCCATATAGAAGGGGATGAGTTTTTTGTGGATCTGGTATTTTATAACCGTCTTTTACAATGTTTTGTAATTATTGAAATTAAAACATCAAAGTTAAGCCATCAGGATATTGGTCAGTTGCAAATGTATGTTAACTATTATGACAGAATAGAGAAGCTTCCCCACGAAAGACCTACTATTGGAATATTATTATGTGCAAATAAAAATGATGCAGTTGTGAAATTTACTTTACCCGAGGATCAAAAGCAGATTATCGCTAGTGAGTACAAACTCTATCTTCCAACAGAACAGCAATTATTAGATGAAGTGAATAAAGAATTGGAGAATTTCGAGGAGAAAGATTAATTGTTTTTTAGGTTGATTTCTAAATAAAGGTTTTACTTATTTTAAAAAAAATAACCTCTTAAATTAATGAAATGAGTAATACCTAATTGAATTATCGAGTGTAAATAAATGAATTGTTTACACTCGATAATATATTCTTCTCAAGAATATCAGGAGAATTTCTGCCTCAAATGGTTCATATCCTTACTGATCTTAATATCTAATATTTTTGCATAGTGCTGAGTCATCTTGATACTGCTATGTCCCAGCATTTTTGAAACCGTTTCTATCGGAACATCATTCAATAAAGTTACAGTAGTAGCAAAAGTATGACGGGCGATATGATAAGTCAGATCTTTTTCAATACCGCATAAATCTGCAATCTCTTTCAAATAAGCGTTCATTTTTTGATTGCTCAATACGGGCAGCAAAACTCCTTCTGCAACACATTTGGGATTATCCTGATATTTATTCAATATTTCTATTGCAGGCGGTAGGAGAGGAATACGAGATGCCGTATCCGTTTTTTGTCGATGGGTAAAAATCCAAAGTTCACCATCAACACCTTTTACAATTTCATTGCGCTGTAATTTTTTCACGTCAGCATAAGCTAAACCTGTATAGCATGAGAACACAAAAATATCCCTTACCTGAGAAATCCTTTCAATTGAAAATTCTTTTTCGCAAAGTGTTTTCAATTCGTCTTTTGATAAGAATACACGATCTACCCTTTTTATTTTCGCTTTATAATTCAACATGGGGTTTACGGTAATCCAGCCATTAGCTAAGCATATCCTGACAATCTTACCAAAATTTTTGATGTATTTCACAGCGGAGTTATTAGCACAATTGCGAATAGTCCTTAAATAGAATTCATATTCACTAATAAAATGATGGTCGATTTTTTTAATATCTAAATCTTTGACTTTGTATTTCCACTCAATAAAGTCCTGGGTATGTTTCAGCGAAGTCTTGTATCTTTCTAGTGTACCTGCTGCAAATTCTTTACCTACCAAAGCCTCTATTTTATTATTATGCTCAGCAAAAACTTGAAGTATGGTTCGGATAGATTCTTTTTTACCTAATACCTGATTTCGGATAGCATCAGATGTAACTTCTATGGATTCTCTAATTAGAAACTCTTGAGCTTCATAAACTTTAGCCTGAAACTGCTCGATATATTTATTTAAGATTTTGGTTTCTTCACGGTTTCCTATAATCCGCTCAGATTTTTTACACCATCGGATTTGGTCACATTCTTTTCCAATGGAGATTTCTACTCTTTTCAAATCAACGATAATCCTTAAATAGATAGGTAGAGGTCCGTTGGCGTAGTTTTTTGGCTTTTTAAGATGGAAGCATAGATGCACTAAATTACTCATGATTTTAAACATTAAAAGTTAAACAAAATTACTTTTGCAGTCCAATAAAATCAAGATGTTTTGTAGCTGAACATGTTGTATTTCAGTATTTTATGGTTTTGAAGTGGAGTCAAGCCATTCTGTATTTTAACTCCACTTTTACTCCACTTTATATTGTGAAATATTACATATTTTGCCACATTTTTAAAACAAAAAAAGCCTACAATCATTTGATTTGCAGGCTTTTGATAAATTTTGATATGTATATCTGCGGAGAGCGAGGGATTCGAACCCCCGGACCTGTTACAGTCAACAGTTTTCAAGACTGCCGCAATCGACCACTCTGCCAGCTCTCCGAGGGCAAAAGTACAAAAGCGAATCATTTTAGCAAACTAATTTTTATAAAAACAGGATCAAACAGTGTAACCAATTAACCATCAGAATATTAATTTTTAAATCGCTACACATAGCAGCCAATAAAAACAGTTTTGTTAGATATTAAAATTGGCTTTAAAAGAAAAAACGACCACTACATACCTGCGAACTTAATTTTAACGCAAACCTTTTCATTGTTTTTTATTCATTTATTTGTGTAACAATAAAGTTTAGTGTAATTTTCGCCATCATGTTAAAACTCAATACACCTATACGGTCCAAAGAAACAGTTTTTAAAAACGAAGTCACTACAAAATTCGAACTTTACAATAGCCTTTTCCTCACGCTCCCTTTCTATAGCGTAAAAAATACAGGTTTAGCCTTACCATACTTCTTTAAATATTGCGAAGAAGGCATTGAAAAAAGCCAACGGCCAGACGATATCATCGAATCCTTTTTTGCTAAACAAGTTGAGATAACAGACCAGAAAGAGATTTTTGATTTGCTTTTTAGATTTATACAATACATTGAAAGGCAGGTAGTGCTTTTTGATGCCGTTGAAGACGCTGCATTTTCTAAAATAAGCGATTTAGATGAAGCCACCTCTTTAAACAGTTTAATGAACAAAGCTATAGAAGATGAAATACTCTACAAAAACACACAAGACGCTCTGGCAGAATTTAAATTAAGATTAGTGCTTACAGCGCATCCTACACAGTTTTATCCGGGGCCAATTTTAGGTATCATGACGGATTTAACAGATGCCATTAAAGAAAATGATGTTAACGCTATCAATCTTTTATTAAAGCAACTTGGCAAAACACCATTCTTTAAAAAAGAAAAGCCTACACCCGTTGATGAAGCAATCAGTTTAACCTGGTATTTAGAAAATATTTTTTACCAAACAGCTTCTAATGTTCATAAAAATTTAGAAGACGTTTTTAAATTGGATTTAGGAAACCATAGCTTAATTGAATTGGGCTTTTGGCCAGGTGGAGACAGAGACGGAAATCCTTTTGTAACAACAGATACAACCAAAAAAGTTTCTGCATTTTTAAGACAGGCACTTTTCAGATGTTACTACCGCGATTTTAGAAACATGAAACGTAGGGTAACATTTAATGGCGTAGAAAAGTACATGGACGTTTTAGAAAAACTTATCTACGATAATGCTTTTGAATCAAACGGCGAAGGCACCAATGTTAAAGAAGAGCTTCTGGATAATCTGAGAAATATTAAGCGAGTTTTAAGAGATTATCACGACGGACTATTTACCAGTGTTGTTGATGATATGATTTGGAAGGTCAAACTATTTGGTTGTCATTTCGCATCTTTAGACATTAGGCAAGATAGTAGAATTTTACGCAAATTGTTCTCCGAATGTATTGCAAGCTCTCCCGTTAAGGGCACAATAGCTGCTAATTATATGGATTTGACGGAAGAAGAAAAAATCAAAAACATTCCGTTGAATGAATTAAGTCTGGAAAACTATGATGCTTTCGCCGAATTAAGTAAAGACAGTTTAGATGTTATCAGACTGATTAAAAATATCCAAAAGCATCAAGGTAAAAGAGCCTGCCATCGGTTCATCATCAGCAACTGCCAAAAAGCATCAGATATTTTACAATTAATGCAATTGTTTTTATGGAGTGGCTGGAAAATGGACGAACTGGATATTGATTTTGTTCCACTTTTTGAAACCATCGATGATTTGAAAGACGCAAAAGAGGTGATGCAAATTTTATACGATCATCCTGTTTACAGAAAGCACCTAGAGCGTCGCAAAACCCGGCAGGTGGTTATGTTAGGATTTTCTGATAGTACAAAGGACGGCGGATACCTGATGGCTAACTGGTCTTTGTATTACGCAAAATATACCCTAACAGAGGTCTCGAGAAGGAACGGAATTGATTTGGCATTTTTTGACGGCAGAGGCGGGCCACCAGCAAGGGGAGGAGGCAAAACACATAAGTTTTATGCTTCTTTTGGTAAAGATGTAGCTAACAAGCAAATACAGGTAACGGTACAAGGGCAAACCATTAGTTCGCATTTCGGTACATTTGAGAGTTCCAGAAATAATATGGAGCAGCTAATTAATGCGGGTATTTCTTCGGCTATCAATAAAAAAGACCTTGATACCATGGCGGAAAGCGAAAGAACACTTTTTAGCAATATTGCCGATACCAGCTACGATGCTTTTATGGAATTAAGGCAAGACCCCTTATTCTTAAAGTTTTTAGAGGTGCAAAGTCCGCTGAAAATGCTTTCGCAGATTAATATCAGCAGCAGACCGGTTAAAAGAAATTCCGATGCTGAGCTAAAACTGGAAGATTTAAGAGCGATTAGTTTTGTTACCTCATGGAGTCAGCTAAAGCAAAATATACCAGGTTTTTATGGTGTTGGTACTGCTTTAGCCAAAATAAAAGAACAGGGTAAGTGGCAGCAAGTGAAAGATTTATATGCTACCAACGGTTTTTTTAGAGCGGTGATTGATAACTGTATGATGTCTATGACAAAAGCAGATTTTAGGTTAACAGCTTATCTGGAAAACGACGAAACTTTTGGTGAGTTCTGGAGAAAACTGAAAGCAGAATTTGTGCTTACAGAGGAGCTATTGCTAGATTTAAGCGATACAGATGTTTTAATGCAAAAATATCCTTTGGATAGGCAGTCTATCCAAGTAAGAGAAAAAATAACGCTCCCTTTAGTAATTATTCAGCGGTATGCAATTATCCGTTGTTTAGATAAAAATACCAGCGAAGCTCATCGGACTATTTATAACAAGTTGATTTTGAGAACACTTTACGGAATTGTAAATGCTGCAAGAAATTCGGCATAATAAAAAAGCTCCTTTAAAGGAGCTTTTTTGATTTAAAGTGGTACATTTAAATACCTTGGAAAGCATAATCATCAGATTAATTTTACAAATGTGATTGTATGCAACCTATTAATTTAGCTTCCCTTAAAACTGATGAGTACACCATGCTTAGCCAGTTTTTTTATCACACACCAGATTTGCTCTGCATAGCAAGTTTTGAAGGGTACTTTCTAAAAATTAATCCGGCGGTAGCTAAAACTTTAGGATATAGCGAAGAAGAACTGTTATCTATCCCAATCAAAGAACTCATATTTGATGAGGATAAAGAAGTAACCGAGTTTACCCGCAACCAAATGCTTGAAGGTGCACCTTTGCTCAACTTTGAAAATCGATATAAAACTAAATCGGGGGAAATCGTTTGGCTATCTTGGACATCTGTTCCGGTTTACGAAAACCGTTATGTTTTTGGAATTGCCAAAAACGTAACTGAAAGAAAACTTCTTGAGAAGCACCAACAATTGCTATTTGACGAGATTTCTCAAATAAATAAGGATTTAGAACACTTCGCCAGGTTAGCCTCACACAATCTGCGCTCGCCATTGGCCAATATTAGGGGTTTATTTGATTTACTTGATTACCAAAAAATCAATAATGAAGATAATCTAAAGCTTATTAAGCTAATTAAGCAATCTACAGAAAAGGTGGGCGAAACCCTTGAAAACTACATCAATGAACTAGTAAACAAGGATGTTAATGCAAAGCTTAACGTTCATCCGATAAACTTACATAATTGCCTGATAGATGTTTGCGAATCTGTAAGCGCAATTATAAAAAGCACTCGGGCAGTAATTGAAACCGATTTTGCGGCTTTTGATGAAATTATTTATAACAAGAGCTACCTAGAAAGTATATTGCTGAACTTACTTACTAATGCGTTAAAGTATCGAAAACCTCGCTTAAATCCGCATATTGTTTTTAAAACACAGCTTTATAATGGCGTTAAACAACTAATTGTTGCTGATAATGGATTAGGGTTTGATATGGATAAGGCTAAAGGTAGAATATTTGGGATGAACCAAACCTTCCATACCAATACAGATGCCAAAGGTGTAGGCTTATTTTTAGTAAAAAAACAGGTGACAGAAATGGGAGGAAGCATTAGTGTAGCTAGCCAGAAAGGGGAAGGAACAGCATTTACCATCACTTTTAATAAGCCGTAAATATAAAAACACATAAAACAAGAAAGGGGATTTATTAATCCCCTTTCTTGTTTATAATTACGTTACAAGCAATAAGCCTTCCGCATTTAGATTTCAGCGTTCCGCTTATTTTATTTCAATTTTTCTAACGCCGCTGCAATACGCTTACAAGCCTCACGCAGTTCATCTTCAGAAGCAGCATAAGATATTCTGATACATTTATCGTTACCAAACGCTTCGCCGGTAACGGTAGAAACATGGCCGGTGTTTAATAAATACAAGGCAATATCTTCAGCGTTGTTCATCGTTTGCCCGTCAACAGATTTGCCAAAATAAGAAGAAACATCAGGGAAGAAGTAAAAAGCACCTTCAGGCAAATTTACTTTTAAGCCTTCGATTTTGCTTAACAAATCATAAACTATCCCTCTTCTTTTCAAAAACGCATCACGCATTTCATGAACTTCTTTTAAACCACCGTTTAAGGCGGCTAAAGCAGCTTTTTGAGTAATGGAGCAGGTACCAGATGTAACCTGACCTTGTAATTTATCGGCAGCATCGGCAATTTCTTTTGGTGCAGCTAAATAACCAATCCTCCAGCCAGTCATCGCGTAAGCTTTAGAAAAACCGTTCACCACAATCGTTCTGTCTTTTACTGATGGAAATTCTGCAATAGAAACATGACCATTACCAAAATTAATGTGCTCATAAATCTCATCAGAAAGAATATAAATTTGAGGGTATTTTTCAAAAACTTTAACCAAAGATGCTAATTCTTCTCTGCTATAAACGCTACCAGTAGGGTTGCATGGAGACGAGAACATAAACATTTTAGTCTTTGGCGTAATAACAGCTTCTAACTCTTGTGCGGTAATTTTAAAATTATTTTCAGCTGTTGCGTTAATATATACAGATTCACCTTCTGCCAGCTTAACCATTTCCGAGTAAGAAACCCAATAAGGTGTTGGGATAATTACCTCTTCCCCAGGGTTTATCATTACTGCTAACGCATTAGCTAAAGCTTGCTTTGCACCCGTAGAAACAACAATTTGATCAAAATTATAGTCTAAATTATTTTCTCTTTTCAGCTTATCTGCTATCGCTTTTCTTAAATCTGGGTAGCCAGAAACCGGCGTATAGTAGGTAAAATTTTTATCCATTGCTTCAACCGCGGCATCTTTAACAAACTGCGGCGTAGGAAAATCCGGTTCACCAAAACTAAGGCTAATTACATTGATGCCTTTTGCAGATAATTCACGACCTAATTTGGCCATTTTAATCGTCTGGCTTTCTGCCAGATTATTGATTCTATTAGATAAAATACTCATGGTTTTCTTTGAGCTGCAAATATATAAAAATACTTTTTATGAGGTAAAGGAATCTAAATTCAATAAGTTTGTATCCTCGATTGTATTATCGCACCCAGAAGCTAAAAAATTGCAAATAAAACTAAAAATAATTCTAAGTTCTTTGCTTGTCAGCATTGTTTTAATGTTGATTAAGTTTGGTGCCTATTTTATTACGCAATCTAACGCTATACTTACTGATGCTGCGGAAAGTATTGTTAATGTTTTGGCTAGTGCTTTTGCTTTTTATAGTATTTACCTGGCATCGCAACCTAAAGACAAAAACCATCCTTACGGACATGGTAAAGTGGAGTTTTTTTCGGTATTTGTAGAGGGTTTGCTAATTGTTTTTGCAGGTTTAGCTATCGCGGCCAAATCGGTTTACAATATTTTTTATCCGCAGCAGCTACACTCAATTTTAGATGGTGTATTGCTCATCGGGTTAACTGGTGCGGTAAATGGCGCCTTGGGTTTATACCTGATAAAAAAAGGAAAAGGACTACGCTCAATTACTTTAACTGCCGATGGTAAACATTTAATTACCGATGCGGTAAGCACTTTCTTTTTAATGCTTGGTTTAGGCACTATTTATTTTACGGGAATGTACGTGTTAGATAGCATAATTTCAGTTAGCCTGTCTTTGTATATCTGTTACAATGGTTATCGCTTGGTGCGGAAATCTGTAGCTGGCTTAATGGACGAGTCTGATTTAGAGGTAATTGCCAACATTGTAACGTTGCTTAACACTTACCGTAAAGAAGCCTGGATTGATGTTCATAATTTAAGGACGCAGCGTTATGGCGCAGAAATGCATATCGACTGTCATGTTACATTGCCTTATTACTTTGATTTGAATCAGGTACATGCCGAGGTTTCAGAAATTGACCATTCGCTTGGCCAAAGCATAGGAGATAAAACAGAGTTTTTTATCCATGCCGACCCTTGTGTTCCGCGTTGTTGCCATTACTGCGGCGTAAAAGCATGTCCGGTACGCAGCGAGCCGCAGACTGAAACCATCCGTTGGACGGCAGACAACATTACTGCAAACCAAAAGCATTTTGATTTTAATGGAAAAAGAGAAGTTTAACATACGGGTTTATGGGTTGTTAATCAATGCGGAAAATCAGATTTTAATTTCTGATGAAGAGGTTAAAGGGATAAGATTTTCTAAATTTCCGGGGGGCGGTTTAGAGTTTGGCGAAGGTTTAATTGACGGGTTGAAACGAGAGTTTATGGAAGAATGTGACCTGCAAATCGAAGTTTTAGCGCACTTTTTTACAACAGATTTTTTTATTGCATCTGCCTTTGGCGATGGAAAACAATTGATTGCTGTTTATTATTTTGTAAAACCTATAAAGCCCATGGGCTTTAAAATAAGTGATAAGCTATTTGATTTTGATGTGCAAAGTGTAGGCGATAAGCAGAGCTTTAGATGGGTTAACCTAGCTTTATTGGCTGAAAACACAGTTACTTTCCCGGTGGATAAACACGTTGTTAAATTATTGAAAAAGAAATTTTTATGAGCGATTTAGTAGAAAGAGATCTGAATAATATTTGGCATCCTTACACACAAATGAAAACGGCTGCCAAACCAATACCGATTGTAAAAGGAGCGGGAACTTACCTGTTTACCGAAGACGGCAAAAGGTTGATTGATGCGGTTTCATCATGGTGGGTTACCATTCATGGCCACAGCCATCCTTACATTGCGCAAAAAGCTTTTGAACAATTGCAAGAACTGGAACATGTGATTTTTGCCGGTTTTACGCATCCGCAAGCAGTTAAATTGGCTGAAAACCTACTGAGCATTATTCCCAAAAACCAAAAAAAGGTATTTTACTCTGATAACGGTTCAACCGCTGTAGAAGTTGCCTTAAAAATGTGTTTGCAATACTGGTTTAACAAGGGCACTCAAAGGCAAAAAATACTAGCTTTTAAAAACGCTTACCATGGCGATACTTTTGGTGCAATGGCAGTAAGCGGCAGAAGTGCGTGGACCGCTCCGTTTGATGCCTTATTGTTTGACGTGGAGTTCATCGATTTGCCCAATCAAGATAATATCGAGTTTCTCAAATCGCAAATAACAGCTCTCAAAGCTGATTTGGCCTGCTTCATTTTTGAGCCTTTAATTTTAGGCTCCGGAGGGATGTTGATGTACGAAGCAGTATTTTTGGATGAGCTGATGGCGCATTGCCAAAAAGAAAATGTACTTACCATAGCTGATGAAGTAATGACAGGTTTCGGGCGTACAGGTCGGCTTTTTGCGATGGATTATATAAATAGTAAACCCGATATTATGTGTTTCTCAAAAGGTTTAACCGGCGGAAGCATGGCTTTGGGCGTAACTTCTTGTACAGATGAGATTTATCAGGCATTTTTATCTGATGATAAGATGAAAACTTTATTCCATGGTCATTCTTTCACGGCCAATCCAATTGCCTGTGCGGTTGCAAATGCGAGTTTCGATTTGATAACCAAACCCGAAACCTTAAAAAATATCGAAAGAATTCAGCGAAAGCACCAGGTTTTTAAACAAGAAGTTGAAAATCATCCCAAGTTAAAAAACGTAAGACAAACTGGTACAATCATCGCGTTTGAATGGGATGCCGAAGCGACGTCTTATTTTAGTGATATTAGAGACAAATTGTACAATTTCTTTTTGAACCACGGCATCATTTTACGGCCATTAGGAAATATTCTTTACATTTTGCCGCCTTATTGTATTTCTGATGAAGATTTAGATTACGTTTATTCAAAAATACGGTTGGCTTTAGAAGAGTTTTAAAACGTCAAAAGTTTGAAGAAAAAATGAGTTCGTTGACACGGTTTCGAACACCGCAGCGTGTATCAGGCGGATTAGTGTGTTTACCACTAGTTTTAGCACTTTCCGCTTACCGCGATTTAACGGTCCACTTCTCCCAAAACAATATCTAAAGAACCAATAATTGCTACTAAATCTGCAATCATTACATTTTTAGAAATTTCGGGCAATACAGATAAATTACAGAAACTTGGTCCGCGGGATTTAATACGAAAAGGTTTATCGGAACGGCCATCTGCGATAAAATAAAAACCGACTTCACCCTTTGGGTTCTCTGCTCTGCAATAAAAATCTTGAGCTTTCGGAACAACCTTTTTAGGGCAAAGCGCTCTTGGGTCGAATTCTTTGGTGCGTTTGTGTTCTTTGGTCAATTTTTCCACACATTGCTCAATAATCTTTAAAGATTCTTCAATTTCTACAATACGCACTTTATAACGGTTCCAGCAATCGCCAATGCTGCCAACTTCTGCTTTCGCATAGGCAACTTCAAACTCAATTTCTGGATAAACAGAATATTCATCAACCCTACGTAAATCATATTTTAAACCAGAACCACGTAACATTGGGCCAGAGCAACCATAGTTAATCGCCACATCTAAAGGCAAAATCCCAACATTAGCCGTACGAGAGATAAATATCTGATTATCTGTCAACAGTTCATTCAGCTCCTTCATTTTTGGTTTAAAGTAGTTTACAAACTCTCGGCATCGGTCTTCAAAACCTACCGGAACGTCATAAAATAAACCACCCACCCAGATATAATTGTACAACATCCTAGCGCCAGAAGCCCATTCCAACATGTTCATAATATGTTCACGGTCTCTAAAACACCACAAAAAAGGAGTGAAAGCACCAATGTCAATTCCGTAAGTGCCAATAGCAATTAGGTGCGACGCAATTCGGTTCAATTCGCAAACCAAAACCCGAATATATTCCACACGCTTTGGAATGTCGTTTTCTATGCCCAACATTTTTTCAACGCCCATTACAAAAGCGTGGTTGTTGTTCATGGATGCCAGATAATCCATCCTGTCCGTGTACGGAATTATCTGGGCGTAATTTAAAGCTTCGCCATGTTTTTCGAAACAGCGGTGCAGGTAACCAATGTGAGGAATTACTTCTTTAACAATTTCACCATCAGTAATCAACTCTAAACGCAAAACGCCGTGAGTACTTGGGTGCTGCGGCCCCAGGTTTAAAACCATTTCTTCGGCGGTAACAGCCTTGATTTTATTTTGGTAAGCAATTAAGCCGTCCTGATATTTATGTGATAAGGTATTTTGCAAAGCCTATAAATCAATTTTAATATTGTGGTATTGTTCTGCGGTTTTGTAATCTTTTCTTAACGGAAATCCATCCCAATCATCGGGCAAAAGGATTCTCCGTAAATCGGGATGATTTTCAAAAAATATCCCAAGCATGTCAAAAGCTTCCCGCTCATGCCATTCGGCCGCTTTATAAACAGAACTAATGCTTTTAAAAGTAGGAAGATTTTCTTCATCGCGATTATTTTCTTGGACAACTTTTAAAACTAGCTGATGGTTTTTGATGATGGAAGCCAGGTGATAAACAACTCCGAATTTTTGTTGTTCAATTCCATAATCAACTCCACTTAAGCAGGATAAAAAATCGAACCAGGTTTCTGGATGATCACGTAAAAAAAGACAGACATCAGCGATTAAGTCTGATTTGATAATTAATGCAGGTTGTTTTTGGTTTGGCTCTTCGGCGATGATTACCTCGGGCCCAAATTTTTCGATTAATAACTGTTTAACGGTATCGAAAATCATGGTGCTAAACGTTCAAAAGTCCAACTTTGTGATTTATCTTGTACGTATAAAATACGATCGTGTAAGCGATTTGACCGACCTTGCCAAAATTCAATTCTGTTTGGAATTACACGGTAACCACCCCAATGTTCTGGCTTTTCGATTTCTTTCGCTTCGTACTTTTTGGTTAAATCTTCCAACTTATCTTCCAAAACCTTTCTGTTTGCAATAATTTCACTTTGTGGCGAAGTTAAAGCGCCCAACTGGCTTCCCCTCGGCCTAGATTTGAAATATGCTGCAGATTCATCATCGCTTACCCGCTCAACCACACCTTCAATTCTCACCTGTCGTTCTAAATCAGCCCAAAAAAACACCAAAGCGGCGTAAGGACTTTCTGCAATTTCTCTACCTTTTTTGCTTTTATAATTGGTATAAAATACAAATCCTTCTTCTGTAAACTCTTTCAACAAAACAATGCGGGCAGATGGGATTCCGTTGGTTTGTGAAGTAGCTAAAGTCATGGCGTTAGGTTCAACAACTTTGGCATTTAAAGCTTCCTGAAACCATTTTTCAAACTGTAGGTACGGGTTTTTATCCACATCTTCTTCGTTTAACGACGCAGAACGGTAATCTAGGCGGAGGTTTTGGATGGTAGTTTTTTCTATACTCATGATATGCAAACTTAATCATTGTAAAAATGGTTTTAAAGGAAAGCATGAATTTATCCCATTGTTTGGCTTTAATAATTTATATATTTGGGATGAACAGCAAAAAACGCAATGCAAGGATTAATTATAGCAGCAATTATCGTAGCTTTTCTTTTTAACGTTTATAAAAACTTTAAGAAGGAAATGGAGAAAGCGAAGGCAAGAGGTAACGATGCCGAAGCAGTGGCGCAAGCCAAAGAACGAGCAGAAGCACTGGAACGCAAGCAAAAAGCTGTTTACCGTCCGGTAGTTGCGCAACAAAACCAGACAGCGTATGATAAGGCTGCAGCCGAAGATTATACAGCTGCAGAGCCGGCTTACGAAAGTAATAGGGATGGCTATTATAGGGCGCAGGCAGAGAAAAAGGAAATAAGAGCAGCAAAATCAACTCGGAAAATACCCGTTGCAGATTATTATAACCCTGAAGTGCCTTCATTAGAAGTTTTAGAAAATAGACGAATTCATCAGCCACACAAACACGGATATACGCCGCCAAAGTTAAAGGAGAAACATTTAGCTGCCGATTTTAATTTTAAGCAAGCATTAATTTATGATGCTATTTTAAGGAGACCGGAATATTAGTATTGAGTATTGGGTAGTGAGTAGTTGGTATTTAGTGGAATCGGGAGAGTTGACTAGTCAATATCACGTTTGATTAATTAGCGTAGGTACTAAAATATTCCTATGTAAAATAAGCGCTTTAGTGGAATGTTTTTTATTAGGATTCGTTGTTGGTTTAAAAATATATAATTTCTATATTTGCACCTCATTTAAAATCACATAATTAAATTATAATGTACGCAATAGTAAATATAGCAGGGCAACAATTCAAAGTTGCAAAAGACCAGCAGCTTTTTGTACACAGGTTACAAGGAGATGAGGGCGCTAGTATTGAATTTGACAATGTGTTATTGGTATCAAATGATGGTAAATTTACTGTAGGTACGCCTGCAGTTAAAGGAGCTAAAGTTTCTGCTAAAATCGTGTCTCATTTAAAAGGTGATAAAGTAATCGTTTTCCATAAGAAAAGAAGAAAAGGTTACAAAAAGAAAAACGGTCACCGTCAGTCTTTTACCAAAATACAGATCGATAGTATCTCAATTTAATTTTAATTTTTCAATAGCTTTTTTAAAGTTATATAGATAAGAAAACATGGCACATAAAAAAGGAGCCGGTAGCTCGAATAACGGTAGAGAATCGCATAGCAAACGTTTAGGTATCAAAATTTTTGGTGGACAAGCTGCAATTGCAGGAAATATTATTGTTCGTCAGCGTGGTACTAAACACCATCCAGAAAAAAATGTTGGAATGGGTAAGGACCATACGCTACATGCATTGGTTGACGGTAAAGTTTTATTTAGAAAGAAAGCAGATAACAAGTCTTATGTTTCTGTAGTTCCTTTTGACTTTTCTGCACCAGTAGTGGTTGAAGATAAACCAGCGAAAAAAGCAGTTGCTGCTAAGCCAGCAGTAGAAAAAGAAGCGAAAAAACCAGCAGCTAAAAAAGAAGTAGTAGCAGATGCAAAAGCAGAACCAGCGGTTGAGGCTAAAGCAGAAGCAGTAGAGAAAAAAGCACCAGCAAAAAAAGCAGCAGCGAAAAAAGCCGACGACGCAGCTGAGTAGTTTTAAACTTTATAAAATTGAAGCCTTGATTGTAAAATCAGGGCTTTTTTGGTTTTTGGGATTGCGTTTGGTTGGAGCGGGGGCAGGGCTTACCGCGTTTCTTTTGGCAGGAAAGTCATTGTGCTTTCGAGAAATCCATTTTAGTTTAGTTAGCGCCTTGTTGTACAAGTCCGAGCTTTGTGATAATAGGTAAAGGTTTTTATAAGCGAACCATTCCGTTTTTGTTGGATGACCGCTTTAAGTAATGTATTTAGATATTTTCTGTGATTGAGGTGACGCATTGCAAGAAAGGAAGCAAAGCCGTATTTGGGGCTTGCGCAAAGGATTAACGGATTTCTCTTTGTTGTTCGAGATGACGCGGTGAAAGAGCGAGTTCCACTGCCCGTAGAGTTAAGCGAAAAGTCTCTACGGATTAGCAAATGGAATGGACTCTCCAGACTCTTTTTGATTGGTTCGTAAGTTAACAAAGCAAATGAACATACAGATCGTCACGGCGCTTTTTCACAAGCCAAAGTTTCGGCTTGGCGATGACGTGGACAACCCCTTAAAGCCAAAATAAATTCTGCCAAGCCTGCGTTAAATAAACGGGATTGAAGCGGATACCTGCCTCGTGGATAATGCCTGTGAAGTATGAGCGTAAAGCCCGACTGCCGTTATTTGCTTGCATTACAGCACCTTTTCAAAAAAAAATAAATATCTGAGCTCGCTATAAAAAGTACTTTTAATTTCTCCACCATTTTTCTGTCGGGCTTTCTGTTTGTAGCGGTAAAACAGCGCCAATCTGTGGGGTTAAAATGTTTTGTGCGCCATCAGTATTTGCAGATATTAGTCTTTCAATAGGTTCTGTCCATGGATGGGTGGATAAGCTAAATTTGCCCCAATGTACCGGTAAAAGCGCCGAAGCATTTAAATTTTTGCTTGCTTTCAGGGTTTCTTCGGGCATCATGTGAATTAGCGGCCAATATTTACCGTATTGTCCGCATTCTAAAATTGCTAAGTCAAACGGACCGTGTTTTTCTCCAATTTGTGCAAAATGAGTATCGTAGCCCGAATCTCCTCCTAAATAAACATTTATTGAAGGGGTTTTTAGGGCGAAAGAACTCCAATTTGTTTCGCCGCGTTTAAACTTTCTGCCAGAAAAGTGCCGGGCTGGTAAACAGGTGAATTTGAAGTTCTCAATAATTGTTTTCTCGTTCCAGTTTAAGGCCGTGATTTTTTCGACTTGGTAACCCCATAATTTTAAATGTTCGTCGACTCCTTTTGAGGTAATTACATTTTTTACTTTAGATTTTAATGCGGAAACCGTTTTATAATCCAAATGGTCATAATGGTCGTGAGTGATAACTAAAATATCTATTTCCGGAAAATCGGAAGGTTGGTACGCGTAGCTCATTGGATAAGGTTTGCCGAAAAAGCCGACTGGTGATGCATTGTATAAAACCGGATCTACTAAAATTCGTTTCCCATCCAAAATCATCAAATAAGAGGAATGGCCGAACCAAACGAAGCAATTTTTAGTGAGTGGTAAATCATGTAAATTGGTTTTAACAACCTCAATCGTTTTGGCAGGGTTGACACTCTTTTGCTTATTAAGCATCTGCTTCATAATTTTTAGGTAACTACCGTCTTCGGTCATCATTGGTGTTGCTGACTGATTTTGGAAGCTGCCTTCACTAAAATTTGGTAAATCTTTAAACGGCGTTGTATCGGGCGAAGCACCGAAAACTGCTTTGTTTAAATAACTAAATGCGGCGAAAGCAATCAATGCTAACACTAGTCCTACGTAAATCAACATTGTTTAAATCCCCGCGTCTTTAGAAACACCGCCCGCAATGCCTTCTACCCAATCACTATCTTGATTGCCGTTTGCCATAGCACTTAGTAAGCGGTTATAAACCAAGTTTAGAAGTGGAGCAGGCATTTGCGCATCTAAAGCCATTTTGCTTGCTAAACGAGCATCTTTAAAGCCCAGGCTAGATTTAAAACCCACAGGCTGATATTGTTTTTTTGCAATCAGCGTTCCGTAGTTTTTATAGATAGGAGCGTTAAACACCGTTGCGCCAAAAAAGTCGGCGACTTGCTCGCGGTTTAAACCTTGTTTTTCGGCGAGTGTAAAGGCTTCGGCCATGGTTTCCATGCTGGCCATAATCATAAAATTACCAGCAAGTTTTACCACGTTGGCAGCGCCAGCATCTTCGCCAAAATCATCAACCGACTGACCTAAAATTTCTAAGATAGGTCTCACTTTCTGTTTCACTTCCGCTTCGCCACATATACAAATAAAAAGTTTAGCATCTGCAGCGGCATTTGGTCTGCCGAAAACAGGGGAGGAGAGGTAGTGTTGTTTTTGCTGTTGATGTTTTTGAAATAAATCGCGAGAAGTGTCTGGAGAAATGGTACTCATACTGATGTGTATTGCGCCGTTTTCCATGTTGTTTAACAGTCCATCTTCTCCATTGCAAATTTGATAAAGTGCATCATCTTCGGATAACATGGTGATGATAATTTCTTGGCCGACACAAGCTTCTTTTACGGTTTTACAAACTTTAAAATCGCCTTTCAATTGCTTTGCTTTTTCTGTAGAGCGATTGTAAATTTTGGGTTGATATCCGGCATTTATTAGATTTTGAGCCATCGGCAAGCCCATATTTCCTAATCCGATGAAAGTGATTTTATACATGAATTTTTTGTTTATTTGATTTTTGTATATGTACTGATTTATAAAATTTTAAAAGTGTAATTTCTTTTAAGTTAATATGGATTTTAGCGTGATTTGGAGCTATTTTAGCTTCTTTCAACTTTCATTTTATCAAATATAACTAATCGCTTTATCTTTTTGTTTCGCTCTAAAATCAAGCTGAACAAATTGTTAACTTTGGCGCTTATGAGTTTGTACCAAGAAGAGACCATTGTTGCCTTAGCAACGCCAAACGGGATTGGAGCTATAGGAGTAATTAGACTTTCGGGTCCGGAAGCGATAAAAATCATTAATAAGGTTTTTAAAGGGAAGAATTTGGAATTGCAGGATAGCCATACCATCCATTTTGGAACCATCAGAGACAATGATAAGATTGTAGACGAGGTTTTGGTTTCGCTTTTTGTTGCGCCTAAATCATACACTAAAGAAAACGTGGTAGAAATTAGTTGCCACGGTTCTAAATACATTATTGATGCGATTATTAAACTGCTAATAAAGCAAGGCGCAAGACTTGCAAAAGCAGGAGAATTTACTTTAAGAGCTTTTTTAAATGGAGGCCTTGATTTGTCTCAGGCAGAAGCAGTTGCAGATTTGATTGCTTCTAACTCAAAGGCTTCTCATCAGCTGGCCATGCAGCAAATGCGAGGTGGCTTTTCCAACGAGTTGAAGGTGCTTAGAGAGCAGCTGATCCATTTTGCATCAATGATAGAACTAGAGCTAGATTTTGGCGAGGAAGACGTAGAATTTGCTGATCGTGATGATTTACGACGTTTGATATTAAAACTTCATACAAACATCTCCCATCTGATTCAGTCTTTCGATTTAGGCAATGTGATTAAAAACGGGGTTCCGGTGGTGATTGCAGGCAAACCGAACGTTGGAAAATCGACTTTGTTGAATGCTTTATTAAATGAAGAAAGAGCCATTGTTTCGGAGATTGCCGGAACGACTAGAGATACCGTTGAGGACGAAATTAACATCAAAGGGATTACTTTTAGGTTTATAGATACTGCAGGGATTAGAGAAACACAAGATATTATCGAAGCGAAAGGCGTAGAGCGGACATTTGAAAAGATTAAATCTTCTGCAATAGTTCTTTACCTGTTTGATCCTGAAGAAACGAATGAAGCAGAATTGGAGCAAATTTTAGCCGATTTAAGGGCGGTTACAGAGCAAAATAAGAGTACTTTAATTGTTATTGCGAACAAAATAGACATCCATCCTTTAGAAAATGCTACCAACACGGTTCTGCAGATTTCGGCTAAAGAAAAGCGGAACTTAAATGTTTTAGAAGAGGCTTTGTTGGATGCGGTGAACTTGAATTTACTAAACTCCGATGAAGTAATTGTGAGCAATATCCGTCATTTGGAAGCACTGCAGAAAACGGAGGATGCACTACATCGAGTGATGGGTGGAATTGATA
>DASVGY010000014.1:0-11918 GCA_036379295.1 Pelobium sp. | reverse complement strand
GCTTGGAAGTGGCAAACAATGGGTTTCGTGGATTCATTTAGAAGATGTTTCGCAAATGTACATTTTTTGTTTAGAGAATGATTACGTTAAAGGGGCATTTAATATGAGTAGTCCGCAACCGCTCACCAACGCCTCGCTTACAAAGGCCATTGCCAAACAACTACACAAGCCTTTATGGTTACCAAACGTTCCGGCATTTGCCTTAAAATTAGCTTTGGGCGAAATGAGTGCTGTTGTTTTGGGAAGCACTAAAATGAGTACACAAAAAATAGAAGAAATTGGGTTTAAATTTACCTACCCAACCATAGAAAAAGCATTGCAAGAAATTTATGAGTGATGATAGAATAGCAATATTTTGGTTTAGAAGAGACTTAAGGCTAACAGATAATGCAGGTCTTTACCACGCCTTAAAAAGCGGGCTAAAAGTATTGCCTTTGTTTATTTTTGATACAGAAATTTTAGATAAGTTGGCTGATAAAGCCGATGCAAGAATAACTTTTATTTATAACCAACTAACAGAAATAAAGCAAGAATTAGAAGCTAAATATAAATCGAGTTTATTGGTGTTAACCGGCAGCCCAAAAGAAGTTTGGACTACGGTATTAAAAGATTATAACATTGCGCAAGTTTATACTAACCATGATTATGAACCCTATGCTATTAAACGAGACACAGAATTAAAAGCTTACTTCGAAAAAAACAACGTTGAATTTTACACCTACAAAGACCAATGTATTTTTGAAAAAGACGAAGTTTTAAAGGATGATGGTAAACCTTACGTGGTTTTTACACCTTATAAAAACAAATATCTGGAAAAACTAAAACCGTTTTATTACAAGGCTTACCCCACAAAAAATTATTTCAAAAATTTTTATCAAATTAACAATTTAAAATCCCCTAATTTACAAGATTTGGGCTTTGAGAAAAGCGCTTTAACTTTTCCAGATAAAAGCTATAAATCTGTTTTAGCAAATTACGCTCGCGATAGAGATTTCCCTGCAATGGATGCAACATCGCACATAAGTGTTCATTTACGTTTTGGAACAGTAAGCATCCGTGAACTGGTTAATAATGCGATAGACGTGAAAAGTAATGTTTGGCTAAGCGAACTGATTTGGCGTGATTTCTACTTTTCTATCGTTTATCATTTTCCGCATTCGGCAAAAGATGCTTTCAGAAAAGAGTATGACGATATCAAATGGCGCAACAACGAAACCGAATTTAAAGCTTGGTGCAACGGTAAAACCGGCTACCCAATGGTTGATGCAGGGATGCGCCAACTCAACGAGACTGGTTTTATGCACAACCGCGTACGTATGGTTGTTGCAAGCTTTTTAAGCAAACATTTATTGATTGATTGGCGCTGGGGCGAGCGCTATTTTGCAGAAAAACTATTGGATTACGAACTCTCGAGCAATGTTGGCGGCTGGCAATGGGCGGCGGGCTGCGGAGTGGATGCGGCACCTTACTTTCGGATTTTTAATCCGCATGAGCAATTGAAAAAGTTTGATAAAGATTTAAAGTATATCAAAAAATGGGTGCCCGAGTTTGACGACCCTTTTAAGTATCCAAAACCCATTGTTGACCATAAAGAAGCAAGAGAAAGGTGTTTAGAAACCTATAAAAATGCACTTAAAACATAAAAAGCAACCTAAAGTTGCTTTTTATGTTTTAAACCGATAACTCAATTAGTTAGTTACATCTATCAGTTCAATTTCAAACGCTAAAATTGAATTTGCAGGAATCCCGGCAGGCGGGTTAGCACCATAAGCGTAACGAGATGGGATATATAATTTAATTTTACCGCCCACTTTTATCAGAGGCAAATCCAACTGCCAGCCCTTTATGGTGTTATTTAAATTAATAGTTAGCGGCGAAGCATTAGTTGCTTGATCAAAAACACTGCCTGTTAACAAGTTTCCTTTGTAAGCTACTTTGATACTTGCCGCGGTAGAAGTAATAGCTGCACCACTTCCGGGCGTAACGATATTGTAATAAATTCCGTTGGCATCTTTAGTTGCTGTAAGGTTGTTCTCTGTAAGATAGCTATTTATCAAATTATCTTCGTATGCGGGCCGGTCTTTGTTATCAACCAAACTTAACTTGCTATCTAAAATCGCATTTCCCGGAATTGTAGAACCCGATCCGCTTTTTCCGTAAGCCAAATAAGATGGTGTAATTACCCTTACTTCTCCGCCCCTTTTAATTTTCAACAGACTTTCTCGCCACGAATCGGGCTTAATTAAACACAGGTAATTAAACTGTGGGTTGTATTTAGAAAATTCAAAGTTTACATTTTTATTAATAGATGTTGTGGTTTGAAATACGCCTACGTAATCCGGCCCAGGGCAACCAACAAGAGCATCGCCGCTGCCTTCACTTAATATTTTGTAATAAAAAACAGCAGAATCTGTTACGCCGTTATTGTTATAGGCCAATGTTTCTGGTAAAAAGCCAGTTAAGTTATTTGATTTAATATAGCTTTTAATGGTTTCATCCTCTATTTCTTTTAAAGTTCTTGTTTCCTTTTTACAAGCTGCTAAAGCCAAAATAGCGATAAGGGAAAGGCTTAATATCTTTTTTATCATTTATTTAATATCTAATAGTTCAATGTCGAAATCTAATATGGAATTTGGAGGAATTTGGCCGCTACCTCTGTCTCCATAAGCAAAACCACTAGGAATAATCAACCGAATTTTACCGCCTTTTTTAATTTTTGGTATGCCTATTTGCCAGCCAGCTATCACTCTGCCCAGCTCAAAAATAGCCGAATCACTTTTATCAAAGCTGGTGCCGTTTAAAAACCGTCCGTCATACTTTGCCGTGATAAGGGAATTGGCCGTCCAATTTACTTCATCGCCGGTACCGGGCTCAATAATCTGATAGTAGATATCAATAGTCGAATCCTTTTTTGCTGGGATATTATTATCGGCAATAAACTTGTTAATGATTACCGTGTCTTTGCCGTATTGTTCAAGCGCTAAAGCTTGATAGTCAACATATTTTTCTTTCTTGCAGGCGGCAAAACCTAAAACTGCGAAAAGCAAAATGTAAAAACAATTCTTCATATTTATTTCAATTTGCAAATTTATCTTTCTTTTAATCAAAACCTAAACATTAACGTTATTTAACTTAAGATAGTTTATCCAATTCTTGCTGTAAAAGCGAATATACGCTCTGTTAAAACTTAAATCCCCATTTTAAATACGTGTTTATGGGTATTTACAGAAATAGTTGAGCCTTTACCTTTATAACATGAAAAAGATAATATTAGGCTTGTTTGCTATTGGAATGATAGCGGGCGCTTGCAAAAAAAGTGATAACCCACAAACTGCAGGAGGCGGAACTGAGGGTACAATATTAACCGAAGTTAGGTATTGGACGCCATCCAAAGGCGAAAGTTCTGTAAAAATAACGGGGATAACTACTGATGGTGATGGAAAAATTACCGCCTTAGAGAAATTTTCGACATCCGGAGAGCTCATGATTAAATACGATGGAATTGAAAAAAATACAGCCGGAAAAATTATCAAAATATCCGGAACAAGTATTTACAAGCAAAACACCCCTATTAAAACAGAATTTGAATATACCGGTGATAATATTACAAAAAGTATCACCACAGATGGTGATGCAATAACGTTTAATACGTATAGTTATGATACAAGCAATAGACTTACAGAGAACGCAAGTTATAGCAGTGCAAATGCTAAAAAACCTTCTTCAAAAGTTGTCTTTACTTATACGGGTACTGATGTAAACCCCGCCAGCAGAAGAACGGAATACACCCTTAACGGCTTGCCTGTTGCCGAAACCACAAGTTTTAAATACGATGATAAAAATAATCCGTTTTTAAAAGCCAGCCCTATTCTTTATTACATCAACTCCGGAGACTTAAACACCCACAATGTGATTGAAGCAAAAGATAGCGACCGCACAATCACTTTTAAATACGAATATAATAAATCTGGATACCCTGTTTCTAAAGCATTTTCAACAGATGCCGGACAAAAATTCACGTACAAATAAATTGTAAACACACATAAAGAGCGCCTTTAAAAACTGGTGCTCTTTTATTCAATTTATTTTAACGTTTTAAGCACCATCGGTTTCAGCAAGCTAACCCAGGCTTGGTACATTGTTGCCGAAGGATGCAAGCCATCTACCGCAAGCAAAGACCTATCATCTTTTGCCTTTTTAGAAATTGGCGTGATATCTAAATAGTTTGCTCCCACTTTAGCAGCTTCTTCTTTATTGATTTGATTATAGGCATCAATTTCTGTTGAGATGCGCAAAACAGTTTTCGGATCGTTGCCTGCAAAAGGGGTAACGCTATAATCCGGTATAGATAAAACAAAAAGTCGCTTAACGTTTCCGCCTGCATATTTGATACTGGTTTGCAATAATTCTATAAACTCTTTTCGGTAGGTATCAATATCGCCACGTTGGTACTGATTGTTTACGCCAATCAACAAAGTCACAAAGTCGTATTTTGGCGCAAGGGTTTCTGCTTTTATGGCCTCGATTAGGTTGGTGGTTGTCCAGCCGGTTTGCGCAATAATTTTACCGTTTACGCTAAAATTATCCTCTTTTAACTGGTTAACCAATTGATTGGGGAAATTTTGATAAGGCTCTACCGACTGGCCAATCGTGTAAGAATCGCCCAGTGCTAAATACGTTAAATAGGTGGCTGGTGGCGTATCCGTTGCCGGAGGAAGCACTGGCTTTTTGATTTCCGCAACCTCGGTTTTACTGCCACAGGCAGCAAAAACTATCAGTAAACAACATCCTAAAAAAAATAAGCTCCTCATATCTATTGCATTTGCATATCAAAAAGTACGGCAATATGTTGTTTTAGGTTTTCTTTAACTTGGTTTATATTCACAGCTTGCCCTAATTCACGTTGCATAGACGTTACATCTTTATCATCAATACCGCAAGGCACAATATTTTTAAAATAGGCTAAATCGGCGTTTACATTAAAAGCAAAACCATGCATAGTTACCCAGCGGCTGCAACGTACGCCCATTGCACAAATTTTACGGGCTTTGTCATTATCCGCATCAATCCAAACTCCGGTAAAACCGGGATACCTGCCAGCCTCAATTCCATAATCTTTTAAGGTAAGGATGACAGCTTCTTCTAAAGTGCGTAAGTACAAATGGATATCGGTAAAAAAATTTTCGAGGTCTAAAATTGGGTAACCCACAATTTGCCCCGGGCCGTGGTAGGTAATATCGCCGCCACGGTTAATTTTATAATAGGTTGCAGCCTTTTCCTTTAACCCATTTTCATCCAATAAAAGATTTTCGGGCTTGCCACTTTTGCCTAAGGTATAAACATGCGGATGCTCTACAAAAACGAGTTTGTTGGTGGTTGCTTTTTCCTCTTCCGGATGGTTGCGATTGAAAATTTTGGTGGCCACAGTTTCAGAAAACAGCTGCTCTTGCCTATCCCATGCTTCCTGATAACCAACCAAGCCCCAATCCTCAAAAATTACCTTTTTATTCTTCATCATTCGCAAACATAGCCTAACATGTAATTTTCAATTTTCTTAAAATTAACAGTGTATTTTTTTAAACGACCGTTTTTTTCAATTTTAGCCATCAGCTTTCCTTCATCGGCGAAAGCAAAATTACTTAATTTAATATGGTCTTTAAACGATGTCTCTTTTTTTCCGTTTAGTTTATACAAAGCTTCTTTAGCGCACCAGCACACGTAAAGTTTTTCTATTTTGCTTTCTGCCGATATAAAATCGAGTTCCTCATCAGCTAAAAATTTGCTTTGCACCCGCTCTATTTTAGGTTTAATAATTTCTACATCAATACCCACTTTACGGGTTTTACTCACCATTACGGCGGCATAATCATAAGAATGACTTAAAGAAATATGGTGCGGATGATTTGCTAAATAAGGCTTTCCGCTATCATCAACCCTAAAATCAATATATTCATTAGTGTTTATCATTTTACGTAATAGTACGCGAGTGGCCAACCAATGTAAGTTTCTTTTTTCTTTACCTAAAGAGTTTAGTAGCGTTATTTCGTGTGGTTTAAGCTGTAATTGCGATGCTAACTGGGCAGGCGTCTCCGTTATTTTCCATAAACCTATAGCCGAATCGGGGTTAATATCTTGGTAATATGTGATAGGCATTTCTAAATTTATAAATATTGTCGAATTTATTTTAAATTAATTATAATTTAGGCATTACAAAAACAAAGCATGATACTTTCTGACCAACTTATCTTAAAAGAAATTGAAGCAGGCACCATCGTAATTGAGCCTTTCAAAAAAGAATGCCTTGGCACAAATTCTTATGATGTACATTTAGGCAAACATTTAGCTTGTTATACCAACAGAGAATTAGATGCCAAAAAACACAATACCATTGAACATTTTGAAATACCAAAAGAAGGTTTTGTGCTACAACCGAACACTTTATACCTAGGTGTTACCTTAGAATACACAGAAACGCATAAACATGTTCCGTTTTTAGAAGGAAAATCAAGCACCGGCCGTTTAGGTATTGATATACATGCAACCGCCGGTAAAGGCGATGTGGGCTTTTGCAATACCTGGACTTTAGAAATATCGGCAACGCAACCTGTAAGAATTTATGCGGGGATGCCAATTGGCCAGCTAATTTACTTTGTGGTTGACGGAGAAATTGAAACCATGTACAATACCAAAGGAAACGCCAAGTACAATAACAAAACCACCAAACCTGTAGAAAGCATGATGTGGAAAAACCAATTTTGATTTTACGCGTTAAATAATGTTAAAAGCCTCTGATAAGGGGCTTTTATCTTTTAAACTTTATGCCTAAAAAAACATCCTACTCAAATGAAAACAAAAAAGACCCTTCTAATTAGCTTCCTGTTTTTCGGCTTAGTTAGCTTACTTGGATTTATTGCCGATGATAGTCCACTTACAAAACTGTTAAAAGATTTTGAGAACTATTTTACGGCTAATACACAAGAAAAAATTTACCTGCAAACTGACAAACCCTATTACGCTGTTGGAGATTTTATATGGTTTAAAGCCTACGTTCTGGATGCGCAAAGCTTAAAGCCTTCGCCAAAAAGCAATATCATGTATGTTGACCTAATTAATGATAAAGATTCGATACAAAAAACGCTTCGTTTGCCGCTGATAGCGGGCTTGGGCTGGGGAAGCTTTGAACTAAAAGATTCTGTAAAAGAAGGCAATTACCGTTTAAGAGCTTACACCAACTGGATGCGAAATTATGACCAAGCCTATTTTTACGATAAAACCTTTAAAGTTGGCAACGTATGGACCAACCAGCTAATTACCAAAGCCAACTACAATTTTGAAAAAGACGGCGACCGCGAGAACGTAAATTCTAGAATTAACTTTAGCAACTTAGACGGTTATGCCTACGCAAATAAAGACATCACATATTCTGTTGTGGTTGAAAATAAAACCATAGCAAAGGGGAAAGCCAAAACCGATGAGCAAGGAAACATCAACTTACATTTTACCAACAGCAAACCAAGTTTAACCAACGCCGGGCACATTAACGCAAAAATAAAAATTGGCGAAAATACATTTGTTGAAAAAACCATCCCGATAAAAGGCGCTGCACACCTGGTTGATGTTCAGTTTTTTCCGGAGGGAGGAAATTTAGTGGAAGGCATAAGAAGTAGGGTTGCTTTTAAGGCAGTAGGTGCTGATGGCTTGGGTAAGCCGGTATCGGGCTTTGTGCAAGATAATGAGGGAAACAAGGTAGCCTTGGTTAAAACCAGCCATTTGGGAATGGGTTATTTTAATATTTCGCCACTTGCAGGAAAAACTTATAACGCTGTTTTAAGTTTTGAAGATGGCTCAAACCAAACACTTGCTTTGCCCAAAAGCCTTGCAGAGGGCGCCACGCTAGCCATAAACAATGTAACAAAAGACAGTATTACCGTAAAAGTATCGGTCAATCAAAATTTTTTACAAAAAAACCTGCGTAAAACGCTAACCGTTGTGGCGCAAAACAGTGGCAACATTCTGTTCACAGCAAAATCAGAGATTAGCTCCTTAGCATTTGCGGCAAGATTGGATAAAGCAAGGTTAATGGCAGGCATTAATCAATTCACATTATTTGATGATAATATGCAGCCACTGGCAGAGCGCCTTGTTTTTATTTACCCTAAAGATACTTTAAGTGTTAAGGTAAGCCCTGATAAAAATTCTTACACACAAAGAGCAAAAACTACCTTAGCTGTAAAAGCTGTTAATGCAGACGGCCGGCCGGTTGCGGGTTCTTTTTCAATGGCGGTGGTGGATGCCGGTATGGTAAACATCCCCAATGATGAGGAAGAAAGCATTTTTACCAATCTTTTATTAACTTCTGATATTAAGGGTTATGTAGAAAACCCAAATTATTATTTTACCAATGTAAATGATGAAAAAATTTTAAATGTAGATATATTGATGCTTACCCAAGGCTGGCGCAGGTTTAGCTGGAAAAATTTGACCATCCAACCGATTGCTTTTAAGCCCGAAAAAACATTGAGCATTAGCGGTAAAGTTACCCGCGGAAATAAACCAGTCGAAAATGGTACCGTTACCCTGTTTTCATCGGGTAAAAAGCCCATGATTATTCAAACAAAAACCAACAATTTAGGCGAATTTATGGTAGATAGCCTTTATTTTCCGGACAGCACCAAATTTGTGGTACAGGCAAGGAACGAGAAAGGACGAAAAGGCGTAGAAATTGAGCTCTACAATACCACTTTTCCAACGGTGGTTAAAAACCAAAACCAAGCAGATTTAACCGTTAACATCAACGATTCTATGACCGCCTACCTAAAAAACAGTAAATCGCAGTACGAAGACTGGCTAAAAAATGGCATTGTAAACCGTTCGATTTTATTGGGCGAAGTGGTGGTGGTTGATAAAAAACCCGAAGATGAACGCTCCTCTAATTTAAATGGCTCTGGCAATGCAGATAGAGTGCTAAAGGAAAAAGATTTTCAATACGCAAGCAGCTTTGAACAGGCTTTGCAAGGAACTGTAGCAGGGCTGCAGGTAATTAACGGCATACCTTATATTAGGGGAAAGGAAGCTCATATTATTATGGATGGCATAGATGTAGACCCCGAATTTATAAGCAGCATCAACATTCAGGATGTGGAATCAATTGAAATTTTAAAAAGCATCGCTTACACTGCTATTTACGGTTCTCGGGGTGGCGGCGGCGTTATCATTGTAAATACCAAAATAGGCAAACCGGGTTATGTAACCAATACTTATACGCCAGGCCTCATCACTTACGCACCAATAGGTTTTGTAAAAGAAAAAGAGTTTTATGTGCCAAATTACGCCGACCCTAAATTAAACACCAAAGTTGCCGATTTACGAACAACCATTTATTGGAATCCGAATGTGATAACAGATACGCTGGGCAACGCAAAAGTGAGTTTTTATAACGGAGATAATACAGGCAAATACCGCATTGTACTTGAAGGAACGGATTTAAATGGCCATCTTGCAAGAAGCGTAACAAGTTACAATGTATCGCAAAAAAAATAATTTGATATGGAAACCCTTAAAATAACCATACAAGATGGTGTTGCTATTATTGCTTTAGACCGTGGAAAATCTAATGCGATGAACGAAAAAATGCTGGATGAATTAAAAAAAATGATAACCAGTATTGAGGATGATGCAAATATTTTTGGTGCGATACTTACCGGCAAACATGGTTTTTTTACTGCAGGTTTGGATTTGATTGAACTTTACGGCTACAATGAGGCACAAATGAAAGTATTTTGGGCTAAGTTTTTAGATTTAGTAAAAACGCTAACCAGTTTTAAAAAACCTTTAATTAGTGCAATTAGTGGGCACAGCCCAGCCGGCGGCTGCGTTTTAGCAATTTGTGCCGATTATAGGGTGATGGCAGAAGGCGAATTTATCATCGGATTAAATGAAGTGCCTGTGGGGATTATTGTGCCTGACAGCATTTTTGAACTTTATGCTTTTTGGATAGGAAAAGGAAACGCGTACCGTTACTTATTAGAGGGGAAATTGATGGGTTCGGCAGAGGCAAAAACCGTTGGATTGGTTGATGCTACAAGTTCAATAGATTCTTTAATGACGGTTGCACTAAAGAAGATGAAGGTTTATTTACAGTTAGAGCAAAATACTTGGCAACAAAGTAAACTAAACATCCGCAAAGCGCTAATTGAAAAAATGAATGAAGACCAAACCAACACTTTAGATAAAATGTTGACCCAATGGTGGGCGCCAAGTACCCGCTCTATTTTAAAAACAATAATTGAGAATTTGCAAGGGAAGAAAGTTGGGTGATATTTTGATTTTTTTGATGAACACCTCTTCTATTTATATTTGGAAGAGGTGTCTTTTTTTTAATCGATATTTGCGTAAGGGATTGCAGCGGATACCGGCCTGTGAATAATGCCTTCGCGTTGTATGAGCGTAAAGCCCGACCCGCTTTTTTTGCGGGTTACGCCCAAGTAACCTTTCAAATTCATTTATTAAAATGGCTTGTTTTTAAACCCTTGAAATTATATGTAATTTGTATTGAACTAATTAAAATTAAAAACCATGTACAACCAACCGATGTTAAGAGACGATGCCTTAAAAGGAAAAACCTATGTAGTAACTGGCGGCGGAACAGGCTTGGGCAAAGCAATGAGCACTTATTTGCTGCAACTAGGCGCTAATGTGGTCATCACCTCGCGAAAGTTGGAGGTTTTACAAAAAACAGCCGAGGAGCTGGAAGCAAAAACTGGCGGAAAAGTGTTGGCAGTAGCTTGCGATGTGAGGGATGCAGCACAGGTGGAAAATGTGTTAAGCGCAACGTTAAAAAGGTTTAAAACCGTAGATGGTTTGCTAAATAACGCCGCCGGAAACTTTATTTCCCCAACGGAAAGATTATCTGCAAACGCTTTTAGTACCATTATTGATATTGTTTTAAAAGGAACTGTAAACTGCACTTTGGCCTTTGGAAAGCACTGGATTAAACAAAAACAGGCTGCCAGTATTTTAAATATTGTAACTACCTACGCTTTTACCGGATCTGGTTATGTGGTGCCTTCTGCTTGTGCAAAAGGTGGCGTTTTAGCAATGACAAAATCTTTAGCCGCGGAATGGGGACATTACCAGATTAGGTGCAATGCCATTGCGCCAGGACCGTTTCCAACAAAAGGTGCTTGGGATAGGTTATTACCCGGCGAAATGGCTAAAAAATTCGATTTTAAAAATAGGGTTCCGCTAAAAAGAGTGGGCGACCATCAAGAATTGGCGAATCTTGCTGCTTATTTGCTATCAGATTTTTCTGGATACATTAACGGAGAAGTGATAACAATTGACGGTGGCGAATGGCTGCAAGGTGCCGGACAATTTAATGGCTTAGAAATTGTGACGGATGAAATGTGGGATGGTTTAGAGCAGATGATTAGAGGGACGAAGGGGAGCTAGAATGGTGGGTGGTCAATGGTCAATGGTGAGTGGTCAATGGTGAGTGGTCAATGGTGAGTGGTGAATGGTGAATGGTCAATGGTGAGTGGTGAGTGGGGAATGGTCAATGGTGGATGGTCAATGGTGGATGGTCAATGGTGGATGGTCAATAATTATTAAAATAAACATAATCATGGGTAATCATATTGCGCCGGGAGCAAGCAGTTTAAATCCTTACATCTGTTTTAAGGGATGTGCAGAAGCGATTGAGTTTTACAAAAAAGCATTTAATGCAAAAGAGAAATACCGTTTATTAAATCCTGATGGGCTTATCGCTCACGCAGAAATAGAAATTGAGGGCTCTTTATTAATGATGACAGAGGAAAATCCCGATTGGGGAACTCAAAGTCCGTTAGCTTTAGGTGGAAACCCATTGACCTTAAGTTTATACGTTAAAGATGTTGACCAAACTTTTAAGCAAGCAATTG
>DASVGY010000013.1:0-12401 GCA_036379295.1 Pelobium sp. | reverse complement strand
TTACCCAGAGCGCTTGGCAGAATCTTATAAAAAAACAGGATTGAAAGATGCCCTAAGAGCTGCACATGGAAAAATTGAAGGCCAAGATTTGGTGATTGCCTGTATGGATTTTAGTTTCATAGGAGGCTCAATGGGTTCTGTAGTCGGCGAAAAAATTGCAAGGAGTATTGATTATTGCATTAAACATAAAATTCCTTTTTTAATGATATCAAAATCGGGCGGTGCCCGAATGATGGAAGCAGCTTTTTCTTTAATGCAAATGGCAAAAACATCTGCAAAATTAGCATTATTGGCTCAGGCTAAAATTCCTTACATATCATTATTAACAGACCCGACAACGGGAGGGGTAACCGCTTCTTATGCCATGCTTGGCGATATTAATATTGCAGAACCAGGCGCTTTAATTGGATTTGCAGGCCCTCGGGTTATTAAAGAAACGATAAAAAAAGATTTACCAAAAGGTTTTCAAACATCAGAATTTGTTTTAGAGCATGGTTTTCTGGATTTCATTGTAGACCGCCGGCAAATGAAAGCCAAATTGGCCTCGTTTATAAAAATGATGCACAACTAAAACTAAAACAGGCCTCATAGCTCAAAGCCGAGGCTTGTTTTACTTAAAAGCAATACCTAAATCATTGCGCTTTAAACACTAGCGAAGCCTTGTGTCAATTTAATTGCGCATTGCAAACCAAAACACCTATTTAAACGTTAATCCGCTAAAATTTGGGATAACTTGATTTATTATCCTTTATTTGCGTTAAATCTCAAATTTAAATGGCAAAAAACTTACTAATTGTAGAATCTCCGGCAAAAGCTAAAACGATAGAGGGGTATCTGGGAAAAGATTTTTTAGTGAAATCTAGTTACGGACATATCCGTGATTTGCGAAAAGACGATAGCGCAATTGAAGTTAATAATGGCTTTAAACAACATTATGAGATTTCTGCCGATAAAAAAAGCTTAGTTGCCGAATTAAAAAAATTAGCAAAAGCTGCCGACATGGTTTGGCTAGCATCCGATGAGGACCGTGAAGGAGAAGCTATCTCTTGGCACTTGTACGAGTCTTTAGGGCTTAAACAGGAAAACACAAAACGCATTGTTTTTCACGAGATAACCAAACCTGCAATTTTAAAAGCAATAGAAAATCCGCGTCAAATAAATTACGATTTGGTAAACGCTCAACAAGCCCGTAGGGTGCTAGATAGACTGGTAGGTTTTGAACTTTCGCCTGTGTTGTGGAAGAAAGTAAAGCCGTCTTTATCTGCCGGCAGAGTGCAGTCTGTGGCAGTACGCTTAATTGTGGATAGAGAAAGGGAAGTCAACGCTTTTACAAGCGTGGCGGCTTACAGGGTGGTTGCCGTATTCTCCACCGATAAAAAAGAGCTATTTAAGGCAGAGTTATCAGGGAAGTTTGATAAGGAAACTGATGCAGAACAATTTTTGCAAGACTGCGTAAAGGCTAGTTTTAAAATCAACAGCTTAGATATTAAGCCCTTGAAAAGAAACCCCGCAGCTCCGTTTACCACCTCTACACTGCAACAAGAAGCAAGTAGAAAACTAGGCTTTTCTGTCTCTAGAACAATGACGGTGGCACAAAAACTATACGAAACAGGTAAAATAACTTACATGCGTACAGATTCTGTTAATTTATCAGAAACAGCGATACAAGGCGCAGCGAAAGAAATAAAATCTGCCTACGGCGATAACTATCTACAACCAAGAAATTTTAAAACAAAATCTGCGGGCGCACAAGAAGCCCACGAAGCCATACGTCCAACACATTTTGAGCGGCACACTTTAACTGATGGAGATTCGTCGGAAAAACGTTTATATGAGTTGATTTGGAAGCGTTCCATCGCCTCACAAATGAGCGAAGCGCTTATTGAAAAAACTACGGCGAAAGTGGGCATCAGTACTAGAAAAGAAGAACTTACAGCCAGCGGTGAAGTGATAAAATTTGATGGATTTTTGCGGGTTTATTTAGAAAGCGAAGACGAAGAGTCTGACTCACATTTGGATGATAAATCAGACAATACCATCCTTCCGCCGTTGAATAAAGGCCAAAGTTTAGATTTGGTAGAATTAAACGCTACAGAACGATTTAGTAGACCGCCAGCAAGATATAGCGAAGCAGCCTTAGTTAAAAAATTAGAAGAGCTAGGTATCGGGCGCCCATCTACCTACGCTCCTACTATCTCTACCGTTCAAAACCGTGGCTACGTAGTTAAGGAAGACCGCGAAGGTAAGCAACGTAACTACCAAGTAATACAGTTAAGAAAAGGCGAAATCAAAAAACTTACCAAATCAGAAATTACTGGCGCCGAAAAAGGCAAGTTATTCCCTACGGATATTGGCGCCGTGGTTAACGACTTTTTAGTTGAGCATTTTAAAGGAATTGTTGATTTCCACTTTACGGCTAACGTAGAAAAAGAATTTGATGAGATTGCGCAGGGTTACAAAGAATGGACAACCATGCTAAAAAACTTTTATCAACCTTTCCATTTAGAAGTAGAAGACACCTTGGCTAATGCCGAAAGAGCAAGCGGCGAGCGTTTGCTGGGTGTTGACCCAAAAACCGGGAAAAATGTTTATACCAGAGTAGGCAAATTTGGTCCGATTGTGCAAATTGGCGAAGCAGACGATGATGAAAAAATTTACGCTAGTTTGTTAAAATCACAGTCAATAGAGTCTGTAACGCTTGATGATGCACTTGAGCTTTTTAAATTACCTTTTCAACTTAAAGATTATCAAGGAAAAGAGGTGAGCGTAGGTGTAGGTAGGTTTGGACCTTACGTAAAATGGGGCGATGCTTACGTTTCTATCCCAAAAAATGAAAACGCTTTAGAAATTGACCAGAAAAGAGCACAAGAAATCATCGACGAAAAAATTGCTGCCGATGCTCCGGTGGCCAGCTTTAGAGGCGAGCCTGTGACCAAGGGAAAAGGTAGATTTGGACCTTTTTTAAAATGGAAAGATTTATTTATTAACGTACCCGTTCGTTATAATTTCGAAAATTTATCAAAAGCAGAGATGGATGAGCTAATCTCGGCGAAGATTGAGAAAGAAGCTAACCGCTACATCCAACAATGGGAAAAAGAAAAAATTGCGATAGAAAACGGTCGCTGGGGGCCTTTCATCAGGTTTGGAAAACAAATGCTAAAGCTTGGTAAAAACCCAGCTACTAATGATAAATATACTGCAGAAGAGTTAAAAGAAATCTCTTTTGAAGAAGTTAAAAAACTAATTACCGACCAGATTCCTGATGCGTTTACACCGAAAGCGAAGAAAGCAGCAGCAACAAAATCTTCAGCTGTCAAGAAAAAAGTAGTTACAAAGAAAAAATAATTTATTAAAACTGATATCAACCAGCGATATACAGCTAATGAAAAAAGACATTCCAGAAAATATTGTTGAGGACGTAGCAGTTGCGGTAGTTTTAGAGGATGAAACTCCTGACAGTAAAAACTGGAATGTTTACCTCATCAATTTAAAAACCGTTGCGATTGAAACGGTATTGATAACCTCAAAAGGCTATGGTTTAAAAAATGGTGAGGAGGTAAAAACTTCCACACTAAGACATCTTATCGAATATATAGCACCTCATAATTTTTCTAAAATTGAGGCAATAGATGAGCAAGTATTCGGTTTAAACAATGAATATTGGGTGAGTTATTATGTAGGCAAAGAAATTTTCGACAAGAAATTCATCTTTCTACCAGAAAGTATCATCGAATCAAATCTGATTAAAGTCCCTATCATTAACAAGCCCGGCGTTATGGTTGGCAGATAAACGCTCCTTACCTTACCTATCCCAATGTTAAATTTATTCTCCCACCTAAGTTTGCATTAGCTAGTTGCATATCAATTATTAGGGTGTTCTGCGCAATCTTATAATTTGACATTTTACGCAAACCACAATGACATAGGTCATTTATTTTAAAAGCAGGTTTGGGCACATTTACTCAAATGTTATCACCCAAATACCTTAGCCATGCAAAGCTTGCAAATCAGAGAAATCCTCACCTTGTTAAACCAAAAGTACATAGGGCACCTAGCTTTTATTTTTGATGATAAGCCCTATACGGTGCCAATCACGTATTACTTTAACCAAAAAGACGCTGTTTTGGCCTATTCAAGAGATGGACTTAAAGTGCAGGCAATTAGGAAAAACCGTAACGTAGCACTTCAGGCAGAACATATTGAAAATGTTGAAAAATGATAATCTGTTTTGGTGCATGGCTTATTTGAGGAAGTCGAAGGTTCAGAAGCTAAATCCCTTTTGCGAGAGTTTGCAGAAGGTGTAAAAACCGTGATAAGGAAAACAGAAAACAAAAACCCTCAATTCATTAGCGACTTTACTAGTGATGTTTACGCAGCTGGAATAACGGTGGTATACCGTATTAAGATTTCGAGTATGGTGGGTAAAAAAATGGAACTTTAGTACCACTTAAACAAAACAGACAGCGGAAAATGGCTGTCTGTTTATATCGAAGATTCATGGACTATTTGCTTAATTCGGCAAAATGCTTAAAAAACAAGGGGATAGTTTCAATTCCTTTGTAATAGTTAAAAACATCGTATTTTTCATTGGGAGAGTGTAAATTGTCACTATCCAGACCAAAACCCATGAGTACCGTTTTAATGCCGAGTTCTTGTTCAAAAAGTGCTACTATTGGGATGCTACCGCCACCTCTGGTGGGTACAGGCTGTTTTCCGAAAGATTCTTCAATAGCTTTATAAGCTGCCTTAAACGCAACCGAATCTACGGGCGTAACGTACGGGGTGCCACCATGATGCGCAGTTACTTTTACTTTCACAGATTTTGGAGCTATATTTTCAAAGTGCGATTTAAATAAATCAGATATTCTTTTCCAGTCTTGGCCAGGCACTAAACGCATGGAAATTTTAGCATTGGCTTTTGCCGGTAACACCGTTTTTGCGCCCGGGCCGGTATAACCGCCCCAAATCCCGTTTACTTCCAGCGTTGGTCTAATGCCGGTTCTTTCTATGGTTGAATAACCTTCCTCGCCCCAAACTTCGTCAACAGACAAATCTTTTTTGTAGTCTTCTAAATCAAAAGGTGCATCATTCAACGCCTTCCGCTCTTCTTCGGAAAGCACCATTACGTTATCATAAAAGCCAGGAATGGTGATGTGATTGTTATCATCATGCAAGGAAGCAATCATTTGGCACAAGATTGTTGCGGGGTTTGCAACTGCACCTCCATAAACACCAGAATGTAAATCTCTGTTAGGACCTTGCACCTCTACCTCCATGTAGGCCAAACCACTCAAACCCGTTTCTAGTGAAGGATTTTCCATGCTAATCATGGAAGTGTCGGATATTAAAACCACATCGGCTTTAAGCCTATCTGTATTTTGTGCTACAAATTTACCAAGGTTATCAGAACCAACTTCCTCCTCTCCTTCAATCATAAATTTGATATTGCAAGGCAAGGTTTCAGTTTGCATCATCAGCTCAAAAGCTTTAACATGCATATAAAACTGCCCCTTATCATCACAAGCACCACGGGCAAAAATTTTTCCGTCGCGTAACGTCGGCTCAAAAGGTGGGGTATGCCAAAGCTCTAAAGGTTCTGGTGGCTGCACATCATAATGCCCATACACCAGAACCGTTGGAAGCGTATCGCTAATAATTTTTTCGCCGTACACTATCGGGTAACCTTCGGTAGTGCAAACCTCTACCTGGTCGGCACCAGCATCCTTTAGCTTTTTGGCAACATAATCTGCTGTTTTAAGTACATCGCCTTTGTATTTAGGGTCTGCACTAACAGACGGAAATCTTAATAACTCAAACAATTCGTCTAAAAAGCGCTGACGATTTTGTTCAACATAATTTTTTACTATTTGCATAAATCAGGTGTTTATGCAAATATATCATTTTAAACTTTAGCGGTTTTGTAACTAAAGTATGGGGGTTATTTTATTCCCAAGCCCTAGCATCGGTTTTATTAAGGTTATTATTTAGCACCTCATTTACTTTTACGGTTTTTTTAGGTGCTATTTCTGCGTCTTTTTTGCATGAAGTTGCGGCAAGTGCGCCAACTACCAATAGTGCTGCTAATATTTTTTTCATGTTTTTTGAAACTTTAAATGTTAATAATAGTACAAATATTATATCTAATTTATTTTAAACGAAATATTCGTATTTATAAAAACAATATAATTTTTCAATTAAACATTTATTTCTTTTCAATTAATTTTAAGGTTTAGTTTTATGGAGGTTGATAGAAATTAAAGATTTATAAATAACTTAGTCAAATGCTTTGTCGGTTAAATATGCGCAGCAAACTACTTCTACTTATAATACTTAGTTCTCTTGGGACTAAAGTGTTTCCTTTTCAGAAAAACAACACAGGACCGAAAACGGATGAGGAAACAGCAATAAGATTAAATAAGGTAGCTTACGACGCTCGATTAACAAATCCCCAACAAACAATTTCGGTTGGAAAACAGGCCCATATAATAGCTACTAAGCTGAACCTAAAACACGAAATAGCAGAAGCTAATCGGGTTAGTGGGATAGGTTTTTATTATATAACTGAAAAAGATTCTGCGTTAAACCATTATCTGCTTGCGATGAAACAATTTCAGCAAATTCATGACGAGTTGGGCGAAGCCAAAGTGTTGAATAGTATTGGTAACTTATGGACAGAAACAGATTATGACGTAGCTCTAGGTTATTACCATAAAGTTTTAACAATCGCTAAGAAGCATCACAAAAAAGACTTGATTGCAGGGAGTTATCTAAATATTGGCAATATTTATTATCGAAAAAAGCATTATCATTCTGCTCTGAAAAACTATGAATTAAGCAATCGCCTCTTTTCGGAAATTAAAAACTCTATTGGAACTATTCTAAGTTTACAGAACATAGGTGTGATGTACTACCATCTAAACAATTTAGAAAAGGCCGAAAAAATATTGCTGGGCGTATATAAAGATGCTAAAGAAAATAACCTCAACAATGCGGTGGCAGGGATAAACATGACATTGGGATCAATATACATTAGGAAAAATAATTTCAAAAAAGCAGAGAATTATATTAAAGAAGGTATTGAGCTTTCAAAATTAACTGATGACAAAAAAATAACCTACGATCTGATTTTTACAAGTTATGAACTAGAGTCAAAACGAAAAAATTACAAAAAAGCACTCTATTATTTAAGAGAAATAAATATCCTTGATAGCGTGAATTACACAAAAACGATCACCTCAAATCTCAACCTTGTTCAAAAAACCCTAAAACTAGAACAAACGCAAAAAGAAAACGAGTTAACGATAAAAGCTCAAAAAAACGCTAACAAATTTGCTGCTGCAATGGTTGTGGTTGCCGTACTCTGCTTTTTCGTGATATTGTTGTTGGTAAAGAGTAACCGCAGGTCAAAATCATCAAATCAAAAACTATCTGCGTTAAACGAGGAAGTCATCAAACAAAAAAACAACGTCGACAGAATTAACCACCAGCTTGAAGAGCTCATTGCCGAGCGCACAAAAGACTTGATTATTAAAAATCAAAAGCTTTCAGAATATTCGTCTCACCTTTCTCACCAAATTAGAGGGCCGGTGGCTACTTTAAAAGGTTTAATGATGCTGGTAGAAGATAATTTAGTAGAGAGCAGCGAAGTGGCTCCACAAATTAAAAAATGCGTGGATGAAATTGATGAAAAAATAATGAACATCAACGAAGCACTTCACGATTCGAGCAAGCGTAGTTTACTATAAACAGTAGTTTGTTAACAACTTAAATTGATCCTTCACTAAAATCTACGCCTCATTTTTTTTACTTTTGGGTTTATCAAAATCAGGATACAGTTGGATTATTTAGCAGGATTAAATTCTACCCAAAGAGAAGCAGTTGAACAAACAGAAGGGCCGGTAATGATTGTTGCTGGTGCAGGTTCTGGAAAAACAAGGGTAATTACCTACCGAGTTGCGCACTTGATTCAAAAAAAAGTTGACCCCTTTCATATTCTTGTGCTTACGTTTACCAATAAAGCCGCAAAAGAAATGCGCAACCGCATTACAACGGTAATTGGCGCTGAAGCTAAAAATATATGGATGGGTACTTTCCACTCGGTTTTTGCTAAAATACTTCGCGTTGAAGCGCAACACATTGGCTATCCAAATAATTTTACCATATACGATACCGACGACAGTAAAAGCTTAGTAAAAACCATTTTAAAAGAAATGAGTTTAGACGATAAACTTTACCATCCTAACTATGTGTACGGCCGTATTTCAATGGCAAAAAACAACCTGATTTCTGTTGCCGAATATCAAAACAACGAACAAATACAGGCAGATGATTTTACCTCGGGCAGGGCTTTTTTAGGTAAAATTTACGAGACCTACGTTAACCGCTGCTTTAAAGCCGGCGCAATGGATTTTGATGATTTACTATTCAAAACCAATGTTTTACTAAAAGAACATCCAGCGGTTTTAAACAAATACCAACAAAAGTTTAAGTACCTAATGGTGGATGAGTACCAGGATACTAATTTTTCGCAGTACCTAATTGTAAAAAAATTGGCCGCCGTTCGGGAGAATTTATGCGTGGTTGGTGATGACGCACAGAGTATATACGCTTTTAGGGGCGCAAACATCCAAAATATTCTCAACTTTCAAAAAGATTACCCAGATGTAAAAGTGTTTAAGCTAGAGCAAAATTACCGCTCTACACAAAACATTGTAAACATTGCCAACAGCATTATTGCCAACAATAAAAACCAGCTCGAAAAAAACGTTTTTTCGGAAAACGAAGTGGGTGATAAAATTAAGATAAGTCGCTCTTTTTCTGATAATGAAGAAGGAAAACAAGTTGCAGAGTCTATCGCCCAGGAGAGGGCAGATAAAAATCTGAACTGGGTTGATTTCGCAATTTTGTATCGTACCAATGCGCAATCGCGTTCTATGGAAGAAGCACTGCGAAAATTGGGCGTTCCTTATAAAATTTACGGTGGCACTTCTTTTTACCAACGCAAAGAAATTAAAGATTTAATTGCCTATTTCAGGCTAACCTTTAACCCTGCGGATGAAGAAGCTTTTAAAAGAGTGATCAATTATCCAGCTCGCGGTATCGGAAAAACCACTTTAGATAAAATTATTTTGGCTGCAGACCAAGAGAACAAAACTTTGTTCGATATTATTTGCGATGCGCCTAAATATTTGGATAACAGGGCTGCCCTAGCTGTTAGTAATTTCGCGACGGCCATACAAAGCTTTGCAGTTACTGCAAAAAACAACAATGCCTATGATACCGCTCTACATATTGCGCAACAGTCGGGCTTGCTAAAAGATTTATACGATGATAAATCTGTTGAAGGTGTGAGCCGATACGAAAACATCCAAGAGCTATTAAACGGAATCAAAGAATTTTCTGAGCGTGAAGATATTGAAGAAAGAGGCTTAGATGTTTTTATGCAAGATGTTGCGTTATTAACCAACGATGATAATGATAAAGGAAACGATAAGGATACGGTTTCTTTGATGACGATTCACTCATCCAAAGGTTTGGAGTTTCCGCAGGTTTACATTGTGGGTTTAGAAGAAAACCTTTTTCCATCACAAATGGCACTTAATTCTCGGGCAGATTTAGAGGAAGAGCGCAGGTTATTTTACGTTGCGGTAACCCGGGCAGAACGTAAATTGCACCTTAGCTATGCTACTTCCCGTTTTAAGTTTGGGACCCTGATTAATTGTGAGCCATCTCGGTTTTTAGATGAAATAGACCCCCGTTATTTAGAAATTGAAATTACGAAAAAAACGCCCATTACCAGCTCCGGAGGTTTTGATGATGAACGTACGCAGTGGCAAAGCAAATCCAGTTTTACACAAGCTCAAGGCGATACCTTCTCTAAACCGAAGGTAGCAACCAAGCCATTAAAAACTACCTCTTTACTGGCGAAAGCCCATGTACCTAGCGCCGGTTTTGCACCTAGCGACACGTCAAACTTACAGGTTGGGCATGAAGTGGAGCATGAAAGGTTTGGATATGGGAAAGTTTTGACTTTAGAAGGCAGCAAGCAAGATATCAAAGCAACTATTTTTTTTAAAGAGATTGGACAAAAGCAGCTGTTATTGAAATTTGCTAAGTTGAGAATTATTTAGCTATTAGTATTCAGGAGTTCATTAGTCATTAGTTTGGACGGCTAAGTAAAAACAGATAGAATGCAAAAACTAATGACTAGTGTCCAATGAACTAATGATTAATGAATTAAATCAATTAAAAACATGAAAGTTTTAAAATACAGTATCATTTTTGCAGTCAGCATCTTATTATTTGCGTGTAGCCAAAATTCAAAACGCTTACCTATTTTAGGAGAAAAGCAAACGATGGACAGAATGGAAGGCGGGAAATTAAAAACGGATACCTTTTACCAGACTATCCCAAACTTTAGTTTTTTAAATCAGGATAGCGTAATCATCAATAATGATTCTTTGAAAAACAGTGTTTACGTTGCTGATTTTTTCTTTACCTCCTGCCCTTCTATTTGCCCGGTAATGAGCAAGAATTTACTTTCTGTTTATAAGGATTTTAAAGGAAACCAAGAGGTTAGATTTATATCTTACACCATCGATCCAAAACACGATACCATACCCGTGTTAAAAAAATACGCTGATAAGTTGGGTGTTGAAGGTTCACAGTGGAGCTTTTTATTGGGTAACAGAGATTCTGTTTATAATTTAGCCAAAAATGGTTACATGAATTACGCTGCTGAAAACGCTAATATTCCTGGCGGAGTTGAACATTCTGGTTATTTTATTTTAGTGGATAAAGAAAAAAGAATAAGAGGTGCGTATGATGGAACAAATAGCGAACAGGTTGAAAACTTAAAAAAAGATATTGCCATTTTGCTAGATGAGTATAAATCAACAAAATAATGAGAAAAACGTTGCTTTTTGTTGCTTTATGCGGATTGTTGGTCTCTATTTTTTTGACTGCTTGCAATCAGCAGACCATAAAATACCAAAGCTATTATTCAAGCGGTAAAGCAGTTTATGATACGCATTGCAGCAATTGCCACATGCAAAATGGTGAAGGACTAGAAGCACTGATACCGCCCTTAACAGATAGCGTTTTTTTGAAAACTAATCGGGATAGGTTGGCTTGTTTTGTGGTTTATGGTCTTAAAGACACCATTGTTGTAAACGGTAAAACATACGATGGGGTGATGCCTGCGGAAACGCATTTAACTCCTTTGGAAATTGCGAAATTACTTACTTATGTTACCAATGCTTTTGGAAGCAAGCAAGGAATTTATGAGTTGGAAGACGTGGAAAAGGGTTTGAAAGTTTGTGAATGATCTCGTTTAGGATTCGATTCTTGATGAAATTGACATTTTTTATGATTTATTTTCGGTAGCAGTGATTTTTTTTGCTAAAAAGTAATGCTTAGGCTTTACGCTCTTGGCTCGCCTGCCCTTATGCCGGGCAATGGCAAATACTTTTTTTCCGAAAAAAAGTATTCAAAAAACTCCCGGCTGCGCCCTTTGCTACAAAGTAAGTGCTTTTATTTTGGTTATTCGTTACCGCAAAGGACAAGGCCGAATTGATGGTTTACACCGGTCCTTGCGTTTGTATTGCGGGCGCTCCTGTTTGCAAGCAAGGGATTTATGAGTCGGGGGAAGTTGAAAGGGTTTGAAAATTTGTAAGTAATTTTTGTCTTTCTAAGAAACCTTTGAAAACTTTTAGTCGGCAATAAGCCCTTGCCCGCTCGATCCCGTTTTTTCTCTTTACTTTTTTCCGCAAAAAGTAACAAACCCGAGCGAAGCGAACACATGAATGCTCATGAAAACAATAAACAAATTGAATAAACTCTCGGCTGCGCCCTTTGCTACCAAGTTCTTGCGTTTATGTTGGCTATTCGCTACCGCAAAGGACAAGGCCGATTTGATGGTCTACTTTGGTCTTTGCTTTTGCTTTGTGGGCGCTCCTGTTTGCAAGCAAGGGATTTATGAGTTGGGCGAAGTTGAAAGGGTTTGAAAGTTTGTGAGTAATTTTTTGTCTTTCTAAGAAACCTCTGAAAACTTTTAGTCGGCAATAAGGCCTTGCCCGCTCGATCCCGTTTTTTCTCTTTATTTTTTCCGCAAAAAGTAACAAACCCGAGAGAAGCGAACACTTGAATGCTTATGAAAACAATAAACAAATTGAATAAACTCTCGGCTGCGCCCTTTGCTACAAAGTAAGTGCTTTTATTTTGGTTATTCGTTACCGCAAAGGACAAGGCCGAATTGATGGTCTACTCTGGTCTTTCCGTTTAATTTGTGGGTGCTTCTACTTCCCTTCCCGTCTTGTCGAACGAGAGAGAGATAGCTCACAAATAAGTAAACGACTTCCAATTCTTTCGTTCATTCGAATTTTTTAATCTTTAGGGAATCA
>DASVGY010000012.1:0-13730 GCA_036379295.1 Pelobium sp. | reverse complement strand
CCCAACAATATGTACTTTCCCATCTGCTGTGATGGTTGCTACAGACAAATCGGAACTGCGGTAAATCAAGGGTAAACCAGCATTGGATTTTGCGCCGGCATCAAAATCAGCGTCGCCTACCTTTTTTGCCTCTAATGAAGGATAATTAATGGTTTGTGTAGCCTTTTCATATATTTTTCCGCCTTTATCTTTAAAATGCTGTACGTTTCTCCATACTACTTTAGGGCTTTCATGTCCATCTTTAACTGTACCGTAAACCCCGTATTTATGATAGTTCCCGTTAAAATTGTTAATTGCCTTTTCACTATCCTCATGCTCGAAAACCTTCTTATCGTTTAAATAAACTATAAATTTATTGCCCACATCTTCCTGCAAGTGGATTACATTTACTTTCACTTCCTTACCATAAACGTTATCCATCAATTTTACTCCGCTCACATTTCCACAATTTACCGTTATGGTTCCGTTATTTGCATGGAAACCTCTCATCATAAACTGAGTAGCACCTTCTTCACTTCCCCATATCTGCATCAGACACTCATCATCAAGAGGCGGATAAATAGTTACATAACCTTCAAACTGCCGGGCTCCAAACTCGTATTCATTAATCAGTCTTATTTCTGCCCGGTTTGATTTTTTATCGTACAACTGAAAGGTTTCTGTTTTATCTTTTTCATTATAGGTGTAACTGGCGTTTTTACCTACGGAGGTTTGTAGTTCTTGGTATGGAGTCCAGTCGTACATCATGTGTTTGCCTATCTCGTTACACAGATGTATTTTCTTTTTTGGCTGATAGCTTTCCCAGGTGATACGATCTACGGGTTGTTGCGCAACGAGCTGCGATGATAAGATCACTAAACAGATTATTAAATTTAATTTTATCATAACGAAAAATTGAAGGGTTTTGGTTCCGAGTTATAGGTGTTTACAAGTCCTATATTGTAAGCGTTAACCAACTTTAAGGGTTTGTGAATTGCTTTTGAAGCAGGTTTTGCCACACTATATCTTAATTTTAAATGAATACATTATTTGCTGTTCTTTTGGTACTTTGTTGAGGAATTTTTCGGGTATGGTGATCACTAATCCGGTTTTCTTTTTATATCTCCATTTTAAAGGCTCATTTATACCAAGTAAATAAATTTGGGAGTCTTTTAGGGGCTGTACTGTTTTTAGTTGAAGTTGTTTTTTAGGCCAGTTAAAACTGTGCACATAAACAATTTTATTGTCTTTTGAGCGTGTAAATCTAATACTATCCCCCTCATGCCAGTTTTCTCCGTCTCTAGCTCTTGTTCCGTAAATGGCTTCTCCGTTGGTTTTTAACCATCTGCCTGTTTGTCTTAACTGGGCTTCTGCGGTTGGGCTAAATTTACCCTCACCATCCGGCCCTATCCCTACCATAAAATTCCCTCCTTTTGCCGCACAATCTACAATATTTTGCACCACCCATTTCGCACCTTTATGTTGTACCGGGTCATCCTCGTAAGAAAAGGTACGTCCTAACGGATAAATAACAAACCAGGGTGCTTTTGTATTCTCTTTATCCCCCGGAACAAATCCTTCAGGTGTATAATAATCGCCGTAGTTTCCTATGCCTCTGGCTCTAAACATCACATTAGGTTGGATTTTTCTCAACGCTATCATGGTTTCTCTTAACTTAGGCCATACTGCTGGCCCAAACCACATATCCAGACAAATCATATCTATCTTACCGTAATTGGTTAAAAGCTCTTCTAATTGGGTTCGGTGTCTGGTCATCATCCTTTCCACTTCAGCCGGAGTGGGATCAGGAGCCATAATTGGCCCATTACTGCCATAATGTGATTCTATTGCGCCTTCGGGTTGGTAATCCTTACCCCGTACTGCTAATGTTGCTGACGAAGGCACTTGTAGTGGATGCCAAACATAGGGACGGAAATCGGCATCAAACCAATCGGGGTTTGAGTAATAAAGGTCAATCTTAATGTCCCTCTTTCTAGCCGCATCTGTTAATTCTTTAACAATATCGCGTTTGAAAGGTGTTTCCATAACGCTATAAGCAACATCAGTATCTTCTATCACTGGCCCGCCGGGAGCTAAATAATTTATGCGCTTTTTTACCCTGGTTTTAGTATCAAACAAAGAAAAACCCTCATGGTGTTTTGTAGTAAAAGCAAACATCTTGATGCCACTTTCTTTAAAAAAGTTCATCCAGCTATCTGCATTAAAATCTTTGGGATTCCAGGTTTTGTACAGATCTACGTATTTTTGCTTGTCTGCATTACTAAGCTTTAGAAATGGCCAGGATTCTTTCTCTTGCTTAATCATAGAATACAGGCCCCAATGTATTCTCACGCCAAACTTAATGTCGTTAAAATCTTCATAAGCCTGAGGGGACGCCCAGGTGTACTCTGGCACAGGTTCTTCTTCTATGTAACCGCTGGTATAGTTGTATTGCCTATCACTTTTAGGCAGATGATGCTTTACATTTTCATCTTTGGTTTTTACTTGTGAAAATGTTTTTAGAAATAAAACTAACGTAAAACCTAGTGCTAAAAAATGCGACTTTTTCATAGATGTGGTTATTTATCGTAAAAACTTATTGTGAACTGGACATGGTACTTGAGCTAATTTAAATTGCTGGTTCCATAATAAAGTTAATTTATGAGGCTTTAGATAGCTAACTATTTAATATTTCCGAATCTTAGGTCTTCGGGCTTTTTACTGGTATTTAAGAATTGAAAAATGGTTGAAGGTCCCAGATTATTAGGAGCAATCCACTCTTTTAAAGCCCATACGACCTTTTTATCTGGTGTGATTTCCAAAAACTGAACAGGCAAATTTACTGGTGCAATGCTGTACTTTTTCCATTGGTTGTACCAATTATTGATTAAGGTATTTCCATTAGGAAGGCGGTAAGCCATTTGTAGTCCATAAAGACTATAATCGGCCAGGTCACTAGGTTTAAACTCCCAAATTATTTCGCCATTTCTGCTAATCTCACGGATGTAATTTTTGTTACAAACTGCCAGTAGATTTCCGTTAGGAAGTTCTTCCACGGACCAAGGCGAAGGAAAATCGACGCTAAATAAGATTTTACCATTATAATCATACTCTATAATTTTATTTAAATCCATGTGAGCCACCAGATAGGTGCCTCTATCAGTTAGTCTGGCATGCCTGAACTGCGTATGTGCCCTGGAGGTATCGCCCACCTGTAACGCAAATTCTCTTACATATTTTCCTGTTTTAATATTTATTACCCTTACTTTTGGTTTACTAGAGTTTTCTATAAAAATCACATGGTTGTTGCCAATAGGTTGCGCTGTGTGTATTTCAGTTCCGGCCGGGCAGTTTAAGTTCCAAATTACTTTTTTATCCTTATTTATCACCGTTAAGCCATGTTGATGCGCAAATACAACATTACCGTTAGACATTAAAACTGCATCACTTATTTCTCCTCTTCCGGTTGAGTCTAAATATGACCAAGCTATTTTTCCGTCTTTAACGATATACATATTGCGGTATTTTTGCTCACCTGCATAAAAAAAATCGTATTGCATCAAACCTTTTCCGGGTAAGGGCGATGGAGATGTTGGTTTAACGATAACTTCTTGCCCAACCGCAAAAAAACCTTTTAAAATAATAATTACGCCTAGTAAATATTTCATGTTACTTAGACCGCTTACTAGACGATGACTTACCTGGAACATAATCTTTAACAGGATGTGCTACAATAACGCCTTTATCATCAGGGGTCATACAGGCTAAAAAGTAAGCTTTTACCACACCATTCTCGGTATATACAAATGGTCGTTCAACCCTTTTAAATTTCTCTTTTGAACCATCATCATAAGTTATTTCATTGGTATTTATGGGTTCTTTGCTAACAAGCAGGTAGTTGATTCCATCCTTTGAATAATATTGCACACCCGCTTTATTTCTTCCGGTTGCTACACCGCCAAAGTCGGTACAGATAACGTTGTACTGGTTATCTGCCCACCAGATGGTTGGGTCCTCAAGTTCGTAGTTGTTTGGAAGAAGATTTACCTTATCCGGGGCTAAATTGGTATACGGACCTTTATAAGTAGGTGCTTCTGTAGCTCTTGCTGTTCTAACCTGCTTGTCGCCTATTTTTACTGATAGACGACCGAATACGTAAACACTGCCATCAGGCCTAACCAATGGAGCGGGATTACTGAAACTGATCATTTTCTCTGACCTAGTCCAGGGACCAGTAATTTTGTCTGATTCGGCATAGCCCGTTTCATTTGCAGAAGATATGTAGAACAATAGAAATTTATTTCCTGCTTTTACTATTTTTGGGTTATGTACACGATCATTATCCCATTGACCCTCTCTTTTTTCTAAAACTACTTCGGCAAACTCATAGGGTCCCAAAAGATTTTTTGAGGTAGCTCTTATGCAGAACGATTTAGATGTCCAGCTAGCCATACCACCCTCTGCAGGCCAGGCAGATGCAAACATATGATAGGTATCACCAACTTTAATTACAGATGGGCACCATAAAAAGTACTGACTTAATTTTAAGCCACCGTCTTTTTTTGCGGGTTTAATGAAGTTTTTAATACTCTCGAAAGGAGCCGCTTCCTGTGCTTTTATTTGATGTGTGAGTAAAATAAAACAAATGAATAAGGAGGCTTTTAAAAATTTATTTAGCGATGGATTATAGTTTAACATACTTGGTTATTTTATAGTTTCTAATTCTTTTTTTATTCCTTTGATTTTGTTATTTGCCACACTAATCTTAGCATCAGTATTACCCTCTACTCTTACAAGTGCTTTTGCCTGACCTTCGCTCCTAATATTAGAGATGGATGCACTTTCTACTTCCTCTAACCTGATAACTGCTTCCATATCCCTAAAAGTTGGCAAATCAGCGTTGGTGATTTTTATGTCTTTACCATCTTCAACGATTATTGCAGGGCGCATATCTGAGCTATCCAAGGTAAACTTGATACGGTTTAATGTTAAGCCCGCCACATGTCTGGCCCATATCCCGTATGCAGGTATAGTTGGTCCAAATGTGCTTACTTCGGGATATTTATTTTCAGCTTCTGGAACCTGGTGCCGGGAATTTGCAACTGTTCCTCGGCCTGCTAAGGTGATTTCTACATTGTCAAGTGTTAAATTTGTAATAGTATGGTTAGGAACTCCCGTAATTAAAACCCCAGTTGGAGGATTAAGTTGTGCCGGAAAAGCAGCTTTGGCCTTTACATTACGGATGGTCACGTTTTCTATAACGCCGGTTGCTTGTTGGGTATCAGTATCTTTTCTAAAAACATTTAATCTGGAACCTAAACGTACCAGAATAGGTGTACGTACATTGTTCATTACGATATTTGATATGTCAATATTCCTGATCTGGGCACCATCTACACTAAGTATTTTGATTCCTCCGTTTCGGGTATCATAAATATAGATGTCGGATATCTTAATATTTTCGAAAGGCGCCATTGACTCGGTTCCAAACTTTATGCCTGCATGGTTACTCGTTATTCTGATATCTTTAATGGTGATATTTTTACATGCCATTTTACTCCAGGTTGTTTTAAAACAAATGGCATCATCACCTGTATCAATATCGCAATTGCTTATATTAACATCCTGAGAACAATCTATATCAAAACCATCGTTATTTCCCAGTCCTTTACTTTTTAAGGTAACTCCCGCTATATCAACACCTTGGCAAGCAAAGAAATGAGCAGTCCACGCTGTTGAATTTAAAAGCTTTATACCGTTTAAAACGACTTTTTTACTGCGTACAAATCTTATTAAGAAAGGTCTTTTACCCCTACCGCCAGAGATCAGCACATCTTTCCCTCTTCCATTAATAGTGCCTTCGCCAGTTATGCCAACATTTGTTGCATCTACGGCTCCAACAAAACAGTATCCCATTAACGCTCCGTTACCGGTTTTAAAAGCATCTACTATTTGATAATCGGCAATGTTTTTACTTCCTAAAAGTTCTGCTTTTTCGGAAAGTTGTAAAGTAATGTTGTCTTTTAACAAAATAGTGCCGGATACGTACTGACCTGCGGGAAAATATAAAATTGCGCCTCCTTCTTTACTGTACTTATCAATTAACTTTTGTATGGCACTGGTGTTGACAACGTTGGTATCTGCTACTACGCCATATTTAGTTACATCAATAGTTTTATCGGCCTTTGCTATCTTTGGTGTTGCTGCTAGTAAAATAAGTACAAAGCTTATTATCTGATAAATTTTCTTGATCATTATATATTGATTTTATTCTAATATTAAATCCCACGTATCACGACTTTTATCGTCTAATTTGATTTTAAATGCTAAAGCATATTTGCTTTTTATTTTATCCGGTAAGGTGACCTGAAGTGCGTTGCTTGTTTGTTGCCAACTTAATTTTTCTGAATTGCCCAATAATTCCACCCCTTCTACTTTGTTGGCTAAAGTAAGTGTAGACGACAAAGATTTGATATTAACCTGTTTATCAGTAGGAATTTTTAAAACAAAAGCATACAAATAGCCACCTTTAGTTGTAAACCTAATGTCTTCTGGCGTATAAGGTTTAGTTTGTTCTTGAAAGGCTCCAGAGGTGACCTTTGTTGGCCCTTCTCCGTAAACCATCCATGGCCGACTTCCATAGATTCCTTCTCCGTTAATTTTTAACCACTCACCAAGTTGTTTAAGAACTGATACTTGATTTTCGGGCAAAGTTCCATCGCCCTTTAATCCCACATTTAACAATAAATTACCGTTTTTACTTACGATGTCAATTAAATTTCCGACTAAAACATCGGGGGTAAACTGTGGATCTGTTTTTCTGTAAAACCAGCCTCCAGATAAATCTGTATCTGTTTGCCAAGGCAATCGTTGCAGGGCATCAGCCTGCCCTCTTTCAATATCCCACACAAAAGCTCTTTTATCTGGGCCGTGTTTAAGGTTGAGCACTGCTTCCAACTTTCCATTGTGCTTTTCGATATTACTATTATAAAAATGAGAAACAAGGTCTAACCCATAAGTCATCCCTTTGTTAATACCTGGCAGTGAACCGTCAAAGTATAAAAGATCTGGTTGGTATTTATCTACGAGTTCCAACGTTCTGTTATACCACACCTTCATCCACTTCTCATCGTTCATATAATCCAGACTGTAGTTGCTGTTATAGAAATCAGCATATTTGGGGTCGGCACCGTCAAATTTTCTGGATGTTTGAAAAAAAGAGGCAACTCTATCTAAATGTGACGAAACTCCGAATCTCATTCCTTGTCGCTCGGCGGCGTCTTTCCAGCCTTTAATAATATCTTTTTTAGGACCCATTTTTACAGAATTCCAGCGGTGTTGTGAATCGTACATATCAAAATTATCATGATGTACCGCAACAGGCACAATGTATTTTGCACCAATCTCTTTATAAAAAGCAACTAGCGAATCGGGATTCCACTTTTCTGCTTTAAACATGGGAATAAAATCTTTATAGCCGAATTTGGATGGGTCGCCATAATGCTTGGTATGCCAGGCTTTTAATTTTTCTGCCTGCACAGATCTTTCATGACCCACAGGATATTCTCCTTGCCCATACATGTACCTGCCATAATGAGATCCTCCATATTCCCGATTTTCATCGATAGCAGACATAATTCCCCAATGCATAAAAATACCAAATTTGGCATCACGAAACCACTCTGGCGTTTGGTAATTATCAGCAAGCGATTTCCAGCTGGGTTCAAATTTTTGAGCTCTTGCAGTATTTAAACAAGCAAAAGAAATAGCACATATAAACGCTCTTTTAACTATCCTATTGATAAAAAACATGAGTTAAATTTTTATTTTAAAATCAGTAAAGATAAACCTGGTATTATCTGAATTGGCTATTTCAAATAAACACTATTTTTAGCTAAGAAGGATGAGTGTAATTAGCCATTGATTGCGTGATATTTGCAAAAGCATTTTACAGAAAATTCAACAGCTTACAAATGAATTAACTTGCAAATGCTATTTTGACTTAATTTATTGCATATAGGCAATCATCAATTTTATTTGTGTTTTTGCCATCTTTGGTAGCCGGTTAGCTGTAACATTTAGTACCACTACCAAAAAAACCAAAACCATAGCATGATTTCTTTAAATTTAAGAACAAAAAAAATCGCACTATTTACATTATGTGCATTAATTTTTCTTTCATCTACTTTTGCCCAGCAATTCGAAGCCAATTCAGAATCGTTTAAACAATATCAATATCCCGAATGGTTTAGAGATGCAAAATTTGGCATATGGGCTCATTGGGGGCCACAGGCAGTTCCACGACAGGGTGATTGGTATGCCAGAAATATGTACCAAAGTGATTATTACGACCGTAAAAAAAATGAATATACTGGCAAGCCTTACGAGGCCTATTTGTACCATGTTAAACATTATGGACACCCATCAAAATTTGGTTACAAGGACATTTTGCCTTTATGGAAAGCCGAGAGATGGCATCCGGAAGAGCTTATGGCTTTATATAAGCGTGTGGGCGCAAAATACTTTGTAAGTATGGGTGCACACCATGATAATTTCTTTTTATGGAATTCAAAAATACACCGTTGGAATTCTGTAAACATAGGTCCAAAAAAAGATGTTGTAGGTCTTTGGCAAAAAGCCGCAAAAAAAGAGGGACTTAAGTTTGGTGTATCAGAACATTTAGCAGCCAGCTACAATTGGTTTCAAACCAATAAAGGAGCAGATAAAACCGGACCTTTAGCTGGTGTACCTTATGATGGCAACGACCCCAAATTTGAGGATTTATATTACCCAAAGTCAGATGAAAAAACCTGGCTAACCACCAACCGTGATTACCAAGAAAAATGGTTGAAAAATATAACTGAACTGATTGACATGTACCAGCCAGATTTACTTTACTCTGATAGCGAACTGCCTTTTGGCAAAATTGGGGAAACCATGCTGGCACATTTTTACAATCAAGATATAATCAAAAACGGTGGCAAACTGGAAGCAGTTTATACGTGTAAAAGACTGCCTTCTGAGGGACGATGGGTAAAAGATATCGAACGGGGAGTAATGGACTCTATAAGCGTATTTCCCTGGCAAACGGATACTTCTATTGGTGATTGGTTTTACAGAACCGGACAGAAATACCGTACCGGAACAGAAGTTATACAGATGTTGGTTGATATCGTAAGCAAAAATGGAAATCTTTTACTTAACGTAGTACAAACCCCAGAGGGCGACCTTGAACCCGATGTTTTAAATATTTTGGAGGAAATTGCTAAATGGACTCAGACAAATGGAGAGGCTATCTATGGCACCAGACCTTGGAAAATTTATGGTGAAGGCCCTTCAACAAGTTCCAATAAACCCGAAGGAAAGTTTGGGGGAGTAAGTGATGAGCGCACTTACGAACCAGCAGATATCCGTTTTACTACTAAAGCAGATACGTTATATGCCTTTAGCATGATGGAATCTAAAAAAGACATCCTCATAAATTCTTTAGGTACAAACACTAAATACAACCATAAAAAAATACGCTCGATAAACCTTTTGGGAAGTAAAGAAAAAATTAATTGGAAACAGAGCGACCAATTACTCACTATCAAAACCCCAGAAAAATTGCCCGATTGGCAGGTAAACACCTATAAAATAATCTTTGATTAAAATGAAAATGTATAAAAAACTGGCGTTGCTACCCACAACCATTATTTTGATATTTATATCAACCGGTATGCATACAATTGATAGCATTTTACCTAAAAAGCCGTCGCTTAAAAAAGGTCGCTTACTTTTTAAAGATAACTTTGATAATAAGATAACCTATACAAAAGAATACCAAAAGGTGGCCGAAGGATGGTGGGTAAAAACAACTCATGCAAACTGGGAACAAACAAAAAACGGACTAAAAAGTATCTACAAAGAAGGCCATATGCCGGTTTTAACGTACAAAGGGGAATTTAAAAACGTAATTATTGAATTAGATTTTCGATTTTATACAGAGGAAGGAAAGTGGTCTGCATGTAGAGTTTCTGCAACCAACCCCGTTCTAAATCCAAGAGCTTATGCAGTTTCTGCTTGGGCCAATATTGATAACAAAGCTCGATCTTTGGGTATGATTTTAGAACATGATGAATGGAAGCCAGGTGAAATTACCACGGTAGACCACAAACAAGCCAATTTTGTGCCTGGCAAATGGTACACTTTAAGGTTAGAAGTTGTGGGAAACACAGCAAAAGCAACTTGTAACGGAATAACTGTCTCTGGTAATAATGCAAATTTTGGGATAGATAAAAGCGCCATTTATTTAGGTGTGGGTACAAGCCCTCATGAGCTAAGAAATTTTAGAGTTTACGAAGCCATTGAGAAGTGATGTTGTTAGATAGCTGTCCTCAATATTAACCGCTATACTTTACCTAAAAAAAATCGGCTGTTTTCAATGTTTCGAAAACAGCCGATTAAACAGATTGATTTTTAACAGCTTGCTAATTACGACCCCAAGATTTTAAGCTTTCGATTTTATAAATGTTAGCAAGTTTCGGTTGATTTTTAGCTTAACTGCGTTTTTTGATTTATGAGTTAGAGAAAGCGATTCAGATTTACAATCCAAAAAAGTTTCGCCGATGGTGTTTTGTATCCTACTAAGCTTTTAAAGCTTTTTATCAGCTAATCTTTTCGCTGCTAATTGTGCTAAATATAATGATTGGGGCTGTACATGTTGCCCTAAACTTTCCCATTCCCCATCGGGTCTGCCCTCAAAGCGTCCGCTGTATTTTTTACCTACAAGGCCAATACAGTAGTTTTTACCTGATATCCAAGGAGTTTGTACTGCTACTCTGTTAGCGGTACAATTCCAAAGTACCTGGGTAGTACCCACCCAGCCATGCCCCGAACCATAGTTGCCTCTATCTTGAATGTTGATTTCACCGTCTGTGTTGATATTATCATAAAGTGTACCCGCCGACCAACGGTGGTGAGGGCCAATATCTGCATGCGTTTTTGATGCTTTGCAGTTATAAAACACATTTGGGCCCATCGTTCTAGCCCCACTAACATAATCATGCCTTCCTTCTGTAGTTTCACAATTTTTAACGAGATTAAACGAACCATCAACATTAAAACTATACCTTCTTCCACCAGTTATTGTCGATTTTGCGTCTAGGCATTTTGAATCGGTTACGGTAACATATCTAGCATCCTTCTCAAGATTTACACATGTTGAGGCAAAGTATTGTGCGGTAATATTCCGTACCCATCCGTTATCAATTTTATCAAACTGTACGGCCTTCCACGAGTGTTCTTCATCTGTTTCTGAAGTGTATTCAGATTGGAAGAAAATATTTTCGATCCCTACTTCTTGGATGCGCCCGTTAAAGGTGAACTTATATACCTCTGCTCCGCCATATTTTTTTTCCAATGGCATTACAACAGGCTGGTCAAAATAAATCTGGTCACCTTTAACAGCTGTTATTTTGCGCTCAAAAGTTAAGTTATACCCATTGGCCTCCCATTGCTTTGTACCTGGCCTTTCTACAATCTTGTCCATTTGTAAATCGTGAATCCAATTGTCGGTACCTGGTCTGTATATTATTATTTCATCCCCCACTTTAAATTTTTTAGATCCTTCTACACTTACATAATATTGGCCAACCGGCACATAATCATCGGTAATTCTTGTTCTTGTTCCTTTAACTTCCGTTGGACGGCCATCTCCTGAAATCTGAATCAAAATTCTTCTGTCTTTGCCAGTAGCAACAAGTTTGGTTCCGTTCTCGTTATCACCTTCTCCTTTTAACACTATTCCGCTTGATTTAATGGTAATAAATCCCGGAATATTATACACACCCCTCTTAAGTAAAATTGCACCTTTATAACCGTCTTTATTCAAGGGCATTTTAGCAACCTCATTTATAGCTTTTTGAATAATATCCTGACTGTTTCCCGATGCTGAAGCACTTATTGTTTTAACAACAGCTACTTCTGGCAGATTCTTATCGCCCTGATGATAGCCAACTTTACTAAAATCAGGAATAATATTACCCTGATTATCCGGAGTGTAACTAATACTTCCGTCTTTATTGGTTTTTACAAATTTAGATTGCACTAGGGACGCAGTAAACGAAAGCAAGATTAATGCAATGCTGGGTAAAAAAAAACATTTAAGTTTGAACCTTTTCATAATATTTAATTAACAATTAGTTTAGTTAGCTTTTCGTAAGCTTACCATAACAACACCATGTTGGTTAACAGAAGTTTTATACTTGTTTTCAAAAACACCTATATCTTTCTGTCTCCAAAGATCTCTAACTATATATTTACCTTTTACCCCTAAATCAGACCATTTAAGGGTTATTTCCTGCACTCCGTTATCCGCTAAATTAAACATGCCCACTGCTTTGGATTCATCTTCCATATCTTTTGCAAGTATCCCTAAATCAGCATCTTGCCAAATTACTGTTGCTTGCTTTCCTAAAGGGTCCTGATTTACGTCTAATACTTCTGAATTGGTTAATAAGCTTAAAGTAAACTCATCAGTTAGAGAAATATCGTTCCCCAAAAGCAAGGGAACCGACATTAAGCACCATGCACTCATATGAGTATATTGTTCATCAGCCGTTAGTTTCGAAGGCCATTTCTCATCTCTACCCCAGCCCAAGACTCCCAATATCATCATGTCCGGATCGTTCCAGTGACCTGGCCTTGCGTATTTTGCCCATTTATCCTGAGTTAAAATGCGACTTTTTAAGCTTTTCCAGTTGTCTTTTATATCTCCGCCGGTTCTCCAGGCATTTGCAATTTTTGAGATTTCTGCGATATTGGCGTATGGTGTACTATTGGATAAACTGTAAACTATATCTCTTCCGCTTTTACGGAGTGCATCATACATTGATTTTGTTTCGGGTAATTCTATCGGATTCCAATCGTATTTTAAATAATCGAACCCCCAATCTGCAAATTGCTTAGCGTCGTTTTCCCAAAACGTGTAGGGGCCAATGGCATAAGGAAGCAATTTTTTATTTCTTGGGATATCTTCTTTGGTCTTGCTAAATTTTCCGTCGGCCGAAAGGGAAGAACCTCCAATACGATGACCATAAGACTCTACCCATGGAGTAGAGTAGGTTCCTATTTTTAAGCCCATATCATGCACTTCGTTAACTAACTTTTGTATGTTTGGAAACCGTGTGCTGTCTGGCAAAATGGCGAAGTATTTACCGCCTCTTTTGCCTTGCCAGCCATCATCAATGTTCATATAAGACCAGCCATAATTTATCAGTCCGGTACTTACCATAGCTTTTGCCTGCTTTAATACCTGATCCTGATAAATTTTGGTTCCATAAATATTATAATGGTTCCATCCCATGGGTGGGGTTAGCGCTAAGTCTTCGCCTACGATAATTTTAAAGTCTCGGGTAGCTGAACCCTTGCTGTTTGCAACTTTGATTTTAAGTGTGTAAGTACCTGGCTTTTTGATACTGCCGGATAGCCAGCCTTTTTTTGCATCCAGTTTAACTCCGTTAGGAAGATTTTCAACGGTAAATTTTATAGGCCTGTCTCCCGAAACCGGTATGGTAAACAATATAGGATTATTTGGCCTTACGCCAAAAACTTTTGGTCCATTAATCCTGGGTTCTGCTTTTGGTTGGGGAGTTAAAATTTCTGATGCACTAATTTGCTGTGCAAATGATTGAGTTGCTATGGCAAAACTCAACATTAAAAATGTGGCTAATTTAAGCATGCTGCTAAGTAAAAATTAATAAGTAATTATT
>DASVGY010000011.1:0-14932 GCA_036379295.1 Pelobium sp. | reverse complement strand
TATATAAGGTGCCGGAATATCTTTGAGAGATTGGAACTCCAGTTGATAGGCCGCATTAGGTACTTTCCAATAATTTAATATATCACTTATTGCAAACAAACTTGGATGGTCCGGGTGCTTTTCTAGTTCCTCAGAAATACTTTTTGTATTAATTTTCAGCTTTAAAAGCCTTGCCAATTTGATTAGTACTGAGGTAGAGTTATCTTTTTCCATATTGGGTGAGTCGTAATTTTCGTTTATCTTTTGATAAATACTCGCTTTGAAATTTTATCGGTTCTCAGTCGATGATCCAGTTCATCGCACTGAATCTGGCATGGCTATTATCAGAATATCATTTGAAAATCTGAGCAATTTCAGAGAAATCGAGAGACTATCTTGAATTTCAAAACAGATTATAACTGATTATATGATTTATTCCTAAACTTTAGGTTTATATTTTCAGGTTTTGGTTTCGCACAAATCACTGTAGATGATTTGTTTCGATATTTTCAAACATACGTTAAGCAATATATTTTTTATGTGAAAAATCGATAAAACAATAGGACAAATGTTTAAATGAAAGAAATTTAATGCCTTTATTTAATTCTTTATAGAGGTTTATTAACGATTAAGATACAATAATATTTCTTGTCAGTTTTTTGTTTCATCTTAAATAATTTCCATTACGTAAGTATAAAAAATTAACAAATCATCAATTTGTTCACAAAACTTAGTATTTAGTCAGAGTTATTTGCCAAAAACGGATAGTGGGTATTCAATGGCTTATACAATATGTAGTACAGAAAGTGTCATTAAAACATAGAAGGAGTTGTGGTAGTAAACTTAAAACAAGGTGAATTAGTGGTACAGATGTTTCTGTAGACTTTAAGGTGCTAGGAGGTTCTTGTGTAGGGCAGAAAAAAGATATATAAAAATTTTATTTGCCGCCTAATTTACTGCGAATCGATTGCGCTAAAATAAACTTTTAACCAACTCCATATAAATAAACATAACTGATGTTTTAAGTAAAATTAAAACAATCGAAGTATGTTTAAGCGAAACTCTAAGATGCCTTAAAGCTATGGTAAGTTGGTTTTCTACAGTGCGTTTAGAAATGTTAAATTTTTCGGCTATTTCATCGTTAGATAAATGCTGTTGCCTGCTCATAACAAATATTTCGCGACAGCGCTTTGGTAAATCAGCAAGGTAAACTTCTATCCTTTGCTCAATATCCTGAAGATTCATTTTATCTTCTACTGCGCTAAAATTTGTTGCAATATTTTTTACAGTGTCATAATTTTCAACAAAATCAAGCTTTTTTGCTTTTAAAACTTTGATTTTATTGTACACATGATATCTTGATGCCGTGGTGAAATAAGCGGTAAAAGACGCGATATGAAGTTCTTTCCTTCGGTTCCATATACTGATAAAAATATCGTTAACAATTTCTCTGCAGGCCTCGTTATCCTTCAAATAAAAAAAAGCTGTCGCATATATTTTTGAAAAATATTTTTCGAATAAAGTGTTAAAAGCCTTTGTATCGTTCTCAGTAATGCGCTTCCAAAGTTCAACATCGTCTAATTTATCGTAGTTTATCATGTTTTTTAAACGGTCTAATAAATCTGGGTTACAAGTGTTAATACTATAAAGGTTCAAAATCTTTTTTGAACCAGTACCAGAAAGCTTAAAACTGAAATTTTTGGTTTAACTCGGACCCCAAATTAAAGAAAAAGAAAGCAGTTAAGAAAATAAAAATTTAGTGTGCGTTCGTGTAAACTTATTTGTCTACATCATATAAGGCATGGCAAAGCTACCCAATAGTTTGCCATTATTGTAAACCAATTAACAAACGTATTATGAAAAAAAGATTACTAGTTATTTTTATGTTTTTAGGCAGCTTAACTGTATTTGCACAAACACCAACAGTTTGGCAATATAATTTTGGTACACAGGCCGCAACTTTTGATATTGGCGGGGCTAGTTATACTTCTGGTGGAGTAGCCAAGTCGGGTACGGTAACATCATCAGGTACTTCCGAGCAAAATTTGCCCTTACCATATACCGGCCAAACGGTTAGGCTCAGAGCAGGCTCATCCATGTCGGGCGGGTTTTCTCTGGTAACTACCGGAACTACTTTTGGCTCTGGCGCAAGGTTATCTATGACAGCAACAAACGCTGGAAACGTCAATAAATTTGCAATTTATAACATCGGGAACGAAAGTACCGAGAGGCCAGCTACGGATTTGTTTAGCTTAAGTTTCAACATGAAGTTTTCTTCCGGTTCTGTTGGAACCTATCAAATGATTATCGGAAACGGGACAACTATAGCTTCTGGCGGGTCAAGTTTAAATGATACAAACAGGGTAATGTTAGCTACCAGATGGGTTTTAAAAGAAAGCCCTACAAAACACACTTTTTCTTACAGAGACGGGGTAACTCAAGGCTCAACCGAGGCTGTTTTTAATACCATATCAGGAAGTAATTTTTTGAATGGAGGAGAATACAACGTACAAGTTTATTGTAACAACTCTGCCGAGACAAAAAGCTATACAAAGTTTGGTAGCACTTATGAAATTGCGCCAAATAAATTTCAGATATGGGTTAATTTAGATAGACTTTTAAACGGTACCGAGCCTGATTTTAATTCCGGCGGATTATTACCTAAAACGTTGATTAATTCCATTTTATTTGTTGCGAACGGAAACACAAGTGGCGATGCCGCTACTTTCATTTTAGATGATGTGCGCTACGCAAACTACTTGGTAGATCCGGTTACGGTTGTTGCTGTAACTTTACCAGTGACACTTACCGAGTTTAAAGGCAAAAAATCCTTAAACGGTATAGAACTTACGTGGAAAACCAGCGCAGAAAAGAACAACTCGCATTTCAATGTTTTGCACTCTGCCGGGGGTAAAACATTTAAAACAATAGCCAAGGTTGCCGGAAACGGAAACGCTAGCCATGCTCAGAGCTATAATTTTACAGATTTTAATGCGCCCGGAGGTATAAATTACTATCAGCTACAACAAGTAGATTATGATGGCAAAGCAACAAATTCGAATATTATTGCGGTAAATACCGGTGCTTACACTTCGCCCTTGAAGGTTTATGCTTTGCCGGGGCAGCAAAAGTTAAAGGCATCTGTCTATTTAGATAGTGGCGACTTAAATGATGTTCATATTTATAACCTAAACGGCAGCCAGGTGTTTAAAGCAACCTATTTACTAAATAAAGGTTTCAACTCTTTAGAAATTCCGTTTAATGCGCCAGAAAATTTTTACGTATTACATGTACAAAGCAAAGGCGAAAAAAATAGTGTAAAATTTTATTTTTCAAAATGATGTGAGTAGCTCACTAAATAATGTTCTAAACAGTAATCAATTATACGCTCAGAAAAAACAAGGGCTACTAAAATCCACCCGAACTTATTCTGATACTTTGTTGATAAAACCAATTAATTAATCTAAACATAACACACATGATGTTTTTTACTCTGCTAAACAATGGCGGTAATTATCTCAGAAATAATTATCTGCTTAAGGCAAAAATGTTGTTCTTGCTTATACTGGTTTCTGCTTTCCAGGTAAGCGCAAAAACAAGTACGGTTAACCTGTGGCAAAATACAGTGATAACAGGCACCGTTGTTGATGAAAATGGAGAATCTTTACCGGGTGTTTCCGTTGGAATCAAAAACACCAACATTGGTACCACTACCTCGGTCAATGGAACCTATTCTTTAAACGTACCCACGCAGTACAGCGGCGGAACTTTGGTTTTCTCGTTCATAGGTTACGCTACAAAAGAAGTCTCAATTGGGGGTAAAACCACCATCAACGTTAGTTTAACACCTAATCAAAAGGCCTTGGACGAAGTAGTGGTAGTGGGTTACGGTACACAAGCGAAAAGAGACATTACGGGCTCTATTGTATCTGTATCTAGCAAGGATATCGAAAAGAGACAGGCCATTGACGTGTTAGATGCTTTACAAGGACAAGTTTCTGGTTTGCAAATCTCGTCAGAATCTGGTCGTCCGGGAGCGGCTAGTTCTGTGAGAATAAGAGGTACAGCAACCCTACAAGGCGGAGCAGAACCATTGTACATTGTAGATGGTGCGCAGGGTGTTAACATTGATGGCATTAACCCTAGCGATATCGCTTCTATAGAGGTATTAAAGGACGGTGCATCCGCAGCTATTTATGGTTCAAGATCTGCAAACGGGGTTATTATTATCACTACAAAAAAAGGAGAAGAAGGGAAACCACGCATTGCCGCCACTTATCTTCAAAGTTTTAGCAAATTGGCCAATAAACTGCCGCAGGCAAATGCAGAACAACGAAGACTTTACGATTTTAAACTGGGCAGAAATTCGAGCACCAACATTGACTCCTTAAATCCATCGTACAATGCGGATAACGATTCGCAAGATTTGTTGGCTAGAACGGCGGTAAGAAACCAGGTAGATTTAAGTGTAAGCGGTGGTTCAAAACAAATAAATTACTACGGAAGCTTTGGCTATTTAAAGGATGAAGGCATCATTATAAACAGTTATGCAAATGTGGCTAGGGCAAGATTTAATATGGATTACAAGCCTACAAATAAGTTTACTTACAGCAACCGCATCCAGTTTTCTTATCAGGAAGAAAACAGAATAAACGAAGGACTTACTTTAATTCAGGCAATTGGTAGGCCGCCAACCTTCAGGATATTTTTTCCCGATGGTACTTTAGCACCAACGCTTGGCGGGCGTAGAAACCCCGTTGCGCAGGCTTTATACAGGAAAAACGAATACGATATTTACAACGCAAATATTTTTAACTCGGTAAATTACCAGTTTACAAAATCATTAAAGTTTACCACTGATGCCAATGTAAAATTTGGTTATAATAAAAATCTACAGTTTAGCCCTAAAATACTGTCGAACAATTTATTAGATAACAACGGGAGCGATAATTACACGTTGCAAACTTATTGGCAAGTGCAAAGTTATTTTAACTACAATAAAACACTGGCCAAAAACCATAACATAACCGGTGTGCTAGGGGTTGCTGCCGATAAGGCCTTTAGAAAAGACAATGGCTTTGATGGCACAAATTACCTTTCAGAAACAGTATTAACGCTTAACTCGGCACAGTTGTTAAGTTTGGGGCAGGCCAGCGAATCTGCCAATACTTCTGCATCGTTATTCGGTAGGGTAGGTTACAGCTACATGGGTAGGTACTTGTTTAATTCAAATTTTAGGTATGACGGAGCTTCGCGTTTTGGCGAGGACCAGCGTTGGGGTTTCTTCCCGTCGGCATCAGTAGGCTGGCGTTTTTCTGATGAAAAATTCATGAATTGGAGCAAAAAAGTTTTGGAGGATGCAAAATTAAGGCTTAGCTATGGGGTTACCGGTAACGATAGGATAGGAGACTATTCGGCCATACAACGCTATGTTTTTGGTCAAAACTATTATAACGGCATCTCTGGGGTAGCACAAAACTCGCAGTTTGGTAATAATACCTTAAGTTGGGAATCTACCCAGCAGTTAGATATAGGTACGGATCTTTCTTTCTTTAAAGGAAGACTTAGTTTCGTGGCAGATTATTACATCAAAACCACAAAAGATTTACTTTATAATGCGCCGCTGCCATCAGAGTACGGGTATAGCTCTGTTCAGGTAAATATCGGGTCCATCCGTAACAAAGGTTTAGAGTTTATGGTAAACGGTATTCCTGTAAAAAATAAATCTTTTCAGTGGGATGTTTCTTATAACATGTCTTTCAATACCAACACTATCGAGGAGCTTTACAAAGGCATTCCTTTATTGCCAGGTGCCGGTAAATGGAAGCTAGAAGAAGGAGAAAAACTAGGAAACTTTTTCGGATGGAAAGCACTTGGAGTTTACCAGTACGATGTGTCTAACTCGTACTCAACAGATTGGCAGCGCCTTACGCCGGTAGATGTTTCTGCGGATGGTAAAACCGCTGCTGGCTTTACACTCAACGGCAACCCTTATAACGGTACGGTTCAGCAACTTTCAACAAACGGTAATATATTAAAAGGAGGAGATGTAATTTGGTACAACCCCAATAATGATGGTGTGATTGATGATGGCGATAAAGTAATTTTAGGTAACGCACAACCAAAATTTATTGCGGGTATCCTCAATTCGTTTTCTTACAAAAATTTTGGTTTATCATTTAATCTCTACACTAGCTGGGGCGGCAAAATTTATAACTCTGCCCGTTTAGGCTTAAATACTTTTAATACAGTAAACGTTACGCCCGAGGTTGACGCCATTGTAAAAGCCTGGTATAAGCAGGGCGATGTAACAGTTTGGCCAAAGGCCCAACAAAACAGCCCCGTGGGCAATATTAGGGAGGTTAATAGCAACTATATCGAAGATGCGTCTTTCATCCGGTTACGAAATCTGAAATTAAGTTACACTTTACCCACCAAACTAACCTCTAAAGTTAAACTTCAAAATGTGGGGCTTTACATTTACGGCACCAATATCGCCACTTGGACTAATTACAAATGGTACGATCCAGAGATTGATTTTAACAACGCACTCCAGATGGGAGAAGATAATGGAAGGTACCCTAGAGAGCGTGAATTTGGCTTTGGTTTAAATGTTAATTTTTAACAATAAAAAATATGAAAAGGTTAAAAACATTATTAGTTATTACATCTGTAATTGTAGCGGCTACAGGTTGTAAAAAGTTTTTAGATCAGCAACCAAAATCTGATTTATCTAGCGAACTTTTTTGGCGCTCACCAGACGATGCAAAATTGGGTATAACAGGGGTTTATGATGCAATACAAACAACTATTGGAACCGGTAATTATACCGAGTGGGGTGATGCCCGATCAGATAATTTTAGTTTCGGTGGAACCGGAGACAATCAAATAAACGTGGCGTTAAACGGCTTAACCGCGGTTACGCCATCTGCCGACTGGAGCGATTTATACATTACCATAGGCAGGGCGAACAGCGCAATAAAATACATTCCAAGAATACAAGGTATAGCAGATATTCAAAAAAACGACTACCTGGCGCAAGCCTATGCCATAAGAGCTTTTATGTACTTTTATGCAGTTAGGTTATGGGGAGACGTACCTATAGTTCTTGAACCGTTTGAGGATTTGAAACAGCAGCCAGATATCAGCAGAAAACCGGTAAACACCGTGATTGATGATGTGATTTTAAAAGATTTAAATCAGGCCTACACCCTGTCAGATAAAACTAAAATTAACTATTTTGAAATAAGTACTGGTGCCATTTTAGCAATGCTTGCTGATGTTTACATGTGGAAAAAAGATTACCCAAAGGTAATTGAGCAAACCAACAAACTAATGGCGTTGAACAGATATGGCTTAGTGGCTGGCACCGATTGGAAAAAACTATTTACAGACCCCGGAACTACTAGTATCAGAGAAAATATATGGACTTTGAACTGGAGTTTCTTGGTGGACCAAAAAGGTAACGGAAATAACAACTTTCAAAGAATTGGGCTTTCTGGTAACACTTCCACTTATGAGATTGATTCAAATACGCTAGATAAATTTGAGAGTAACAAAAGCGATATTAGGCGAAGGTTAACTTATGATACATTGTTGGTAGGGTCGCAATTAGGTGTTGACAAGATAGGCAAGTTTTACCCACTTGGTGCGGATGGCCGCCCTGTTTACCCAACCAGAGAATTGAATGAGGCAAAAATCCCGATTTATCGTTATGCCGATATTTTATTGCTAAGGGCAGAAGCTTTAAACAAGACTACGCCTCGTGATGCAGCCGGCGCCGTTGCTATTGTTAACCAAATTCGTACACGGGCAAGCGCCGGAACCGTATTAGCAGCCAATTATCCAACAGAAACGGATGTGGAAACGCTGATCTTAAACGAACGCCAAAAAGAGTTATTTGCAGAAGGGCGACGATGGTTTGATTTAGTTAGAACAGGGAGAGTAATAAGTGTTATGGATCCCATCATCAGACGCAGACAAATATCATTGGGTCAGCAACCAACCGGCTTTACGGATGCCAGAAAAATACTTTTTCCAATAAGCAGAGATGCCTTAAATAGAAATACCTCTTTGGTACAAAATCCTCCGTACTCAGAATAAATAATTTTAAAAATTAACGTAAAACTTTAATCATGGAAAAAATAAAATCAGCCAAAAAAGCAGCCTTACTATTGTTTTGCTTAGCGCTTACCGCCTTAGGGGCATGTACGTTGGTAGGTTTGGATGCCCAGAAAGATTACAAATACACCAGTAAGACTATCGACCCAAACATTAATAAAACCGCTCGCGAATTTTTAGAAAGCAGAAGTTACGACCCGAAAGGCGATAGCATTTTCAACCTAATGCGCCAAGGTATAGAGTATGCAGGTATCGATTTAAGCGAATACGAAAAACCAAACCGAACGTTTGTGTTTTCAACAAACGAGGCTATACTTAGATTAAGTAAAGGAAAAGCAACAACAGATTGCTACTTTGGCTACTACAAGGTAAATGGAGTTGCAGCAACTAAATGGAGTGATTATCCAAAAGAACAGGTGAAAAACTTTTTTCTTTATTTGATAGCCGAGGGTAACTATACCTTTGAAACGTTAACACCTACGCCTTTGCCTGTAAAAACACTATTGCCCGCAAACACTGACCCTTTAAACCCCGAAAGTTTGATGTATTTTAGGGTAGTGAACGACAGGAACTCTAAATTACAAATAAATGATTTTCCGGGTAGTGGTAACTTGGTAATTACCCGTACCGCGGGCATACTTAGCACTAACGGTCCAATACATGTTGTGGATAGGCTAGTGCGTTATCAAGCTAATTAATTTAAGCCCTTGGTTGTGTTACATTACACAACCAGGGTTAACTATTGGTTGTTTTATTAAAAATAAAGCTATGAAGAATCCAATTGGCAAAAGATGTTCCCCTTCGTTTTTCGCCCTAGAAAAGGTGCTAATGTGTTGCTTTTTATTCCTAACCTTTAATATTGGCAAAGCGCAGGAGAAGCCCAATGTTCTATTTTTGATTATTGATGATTTGAACGATTGGATAGCTATTTCTAAAAAATTTCCCGCCGTAAAGACACCCAATATTGATCGTTTAGCAGCAAAAGGAACCTATTTTAGCAAAGCTTACAGCCAGGCACCTTTATGCGGGCCTTCCCGGTCGTCTTTTTTATCTGGTTTATTACCTTCTAAAACTGGTGTATATCTGCAAATGAAAGATGCCGACTTAAAAAAATATTTTGATGAGCAGTTTAAGGTAGACTTTTTGCCAAACTATTTTTCAAAAAATGGCTATCAAACACTGGGCGTTGGCAAAATTTTCCATAACGGCCCAGGCGTTAACGCATTTAATGAATACGGATTAAAGTTTGAAGGGTACGGCCCATCTCCCGAAAAAAGAATGAACTATGATCCTGCTTGGTTCGGTCAAAAAGGTACACAAACAGATTGGGGTGCTTTTCCAGCTAATGACAGCCAAATGCCTGATTATAAATCTGCCGCTTGGGCGGTTCAACAACTTCAAAAAAAACATGATAAGCCTTTTTTTATGGCCGTTGGTTTTGTAAGACCCCATGTGCCTTGGCATGTTCCGCAAAAATGGTTTGACAAGGTTAAGCTTAACGATATAAAAACTCCTCCGTATTTAGCAAACGATATGAGCGATATTCCGGAAATTGGAAAGCAAGTTGCCGAAGTATTAGAAATGCCAACTACAGAATGGGCCATTAAAAACAATAAGTGGAAAGAAATGGTACAGGCTTATATAGCTTGTATAACTTTTGCCGATGCACAGGTAGGTAAGGTTTTGGATGCGTTAGATAAATCTGCCTACCAAAAAAACACCTACGTAGTTTTGTTTTCAGATCATGGTTACCATTTGGGAGAAAAAAATAGGTTTGCAAAGCATTCACTGTGGGAGCGTTCTGCTCATGTTCCTTTAATAATTAGTGGTCCTGGTTTGCAAAAGAATGTAGTAAGCAACCATTTGGTTGGTTTAATTGATTTGTATCCTACGCTAGTTGACCTGTGCGGATTGCCAAAAAATAGCCAAAACCAGGGAAGAAGCATTAGTCCTATTTTAAGGGGAAACGTTAAAAACTGGGATTATCCTGTGTATTCATTTTACGGAACTAACAATGTTTCTGTTTATAAAGCAGATTATCATTATATAAAATACGATGACCAATCCGAAGAATTGTACGACCTTAAAAAAGACCCAAACGAGTGGACGAATAAAGCTGCCCAATTTAAAGGCTCGGCCATTTTAAGCGCACTCAGAAAACTTGCTCCCGAAAAAACAGCGCCTTACGCTCCAAATTTGAATATGGAAAGCAACGCATATTTCCGGTCAAAAAAGCAAGAAACCCAGGCACACTAGCTAATTTACCGTCCTATGCTAACGAAACGTTTTATATTTTTACTAATCACATCTATCGGCAGTTTATTTTGCCAAATTTTACTTGCTCAGCAACGTTTTGAAAACCCAATTTTAAAAGGTTTTTATCCCGATCCTTCTATTTGCAGGGTTGGGCAAGATTTCTACCTAGTTAACTCATCGTTTGAGTATTTTCCGGGGGTGCCCATTTTTCACAGCAAAGATTTAGTTCATTGGCAGCAAATTGGGCATGTACTTAACCGTCCATCGCAACTCAATTTAGATAGTGTAAGGGCTTCGGGGGGTATTTTTGCGCCCACTATTCGCTACAGTAACGGAACTTTTTACCTAATTACCACTTTGGTGGGCACAAAAGACGGTGGTAATTTTTTTGTAACAGCAAAAAATCCGGCCGGTCCTTGGTCCGCACCGCAATGGCTACCCAAAGAAGCAATCGGTATAGATCCGTCTTTGTTTTTTGATGATGATGGTAAAGTTTATTATACAGGAAATAAAAAGCCGGTTAACCAGGCTCAGGTAACACGATACCGCCAAATTTGGTTGCAAGAACTTGATTTAGCCAATAAAAAATTTGTAGGCGAAAGGTCTATAATTTTAGAAGAAGGCGCTTTACATGGTGCAGAAAACGCAGAAGCTTCACATTTATATAAAAAAGACGGGTTTTATTATTTGATGATAGCCGAAGGAGGAACTTACGAAAACCACGCGGTTACTGTGTTTAGAAGTAAGAACATTAATGGTCCTTACGAAGGAAACAAGAAAAACCCCATACTAACACACCGCAATTTGGGTTTAAATTATCCTATCACTTCAACCGGACATGCAGACTTAGTTGAAACACAAAACGGAGACTGGTGGATGGTTTTATTGGCCGTTAGAAAATACGGAGGCTTAAATTATAATTTAGGTAGAGAAACGTTTTTGACAAAAGTAGAGTGGCAAGACGGATGGCCGGTTGTAAATCCTGGCATTGCGCAGGTGTTAGCCACAGATTTAGCTCCAAATCTGCCTGGTTTTACGTTTAAACCAGAAAACCTAACAGATGATTTTACAGCCGATACGCTTTACCATTATTGGAACTTTTTACGTACCCCTCGAAGTGATTTTTGGTCGCTTAAAAAGCGCAAAGGCTTTTTGCGACTTAACTTATTAAAAGAAGAAATAACCAATTTGGTCTCGCCAGCGTTTATCGGAAGAAGGCAGCAGGACACTTCTTTCCGAGCAGAAACATTTTTTGAGTTCATCCCAAAAAGCGAAAACGAAGTAGCTGGCTTAGTATTGATGATGAATAATGACTATCAGTACCGAGCAGAGAAAATTTTTAAAAACGGAAATTATTATGTGAGGCTAATAAAAAGAGCGGGCGGTTTTGAGGAGCAGATTGGCCAGGTTGTGGTAAATAAAGGCGCTTTGCTGATGGGCGTTAAGGCAAACGGCGAAGATTTAGATTTTTACGTAAAACAAGATGGAAAAACGCTAACGCTGGCTCAAAACGCTGACGGAAAAATATTGAGCGTAGTAAATGCGGGCGGATTTACGGGTGTTTATATGGGCTTATATGCGAGTTCAAAGGGTATAAAATCTAATAATTTTGCCGATTTTGACTGGTTTGAATACACAAATTTGTAGGTTTTTTTTAAAAATTAATATCGGTTTAAAGATGTAATCTGGTTACCAGCCAGATGTGTAGGGTATAAACTCTGCTCAGCTATAAACCGGGTTTTTCAATTAAATTCTAAAATATGGTAATTAAGAGGGTACTGCTTGTTTTTTGGCTATTGCTATCTATTTTGGCCAAAGCCCAGCCAGTTAACAGCACATTTCAAAACCCAATTCTTAAAGGCTTTTATCCGGATCCTTCTATTTGCCGTGTTGGCGATGATTATTACATGGTTACCTCGAGTTTTGAGTATTTTCCGGGTGTGCCCATTTTTCACAGTAAAGATTTGGTAAACTGGCAGCAAATTGGCCATGTGTTAAACAGCAGTTCTCAATTAAATTTAGAAGGTATCCACCCTTCGGGTGGGATATTTGCACCAACAATTCGTTATCATAAGGGTACATTTTACCTTATCACTACTTTGATTGATAAAAAAGACAATACCGGAACCAATTTTTATGTAACCGCAAAGTCTCCGGCCGGTCCTTGGTCAAATCCAAATTGGTTAAAAGACGCACCCGGTATTGATCCCTCTCTGTTTTTTGATGATGACGGAAAGGTGTATTATACCGGAAACAGAACGCCACAAGAAAAGCCCGCTGGTTCTAAGTATCGGCAAATATGGATTCAGGAGTTGGATACTGTAAAAAAGCAATTGGTGGGCAAAATAACTATTGCAATAGAGGAAGGTGCATTGCATGGTGCCGTTGTTGCAGAATCACCACACTTATATAAAAAGGATGGTTATTATTACCTAATGATTGCCGAAGGAGGGACCGGTATTGACCACGCCGTAACTATTTTTAGGAGTAAAAGCGTTTCAGGTCCGTACGAAATCAACAAAAAAAATCCGATAATCACGCATCGGAATTTAGGTAAACAATACCCCATTGCCTGTGTAGGACATGCAGATTTGGTAGAAACTCCAAACGGCGAGTGGTGGATGGTGTTATTGGGTGTAAGAATTTACGGAGGCTTTAACTACAATTTAGGTCGCGAAACTTTTTTAACTCCAGTAGCCTGGGAAGATAATTGGCCAGTGGTAAATCCTGGCATCGGGAAAATACAACTTGAAGAAAGAAAACCCAATTTACCAGCATTTATCGCAAAAAAAGAAAATGCGTTCGATGATTTTAGCGCTGATACTTTGCAGTTTTACTGGAACTTTATCCGTACTCCAAAAGCTAACTTTTGGTCGTTTAAAAATAAAAAGGGTTACTTAACTATTAATTTAAGTCCGCAATCGATTACAGGCTTAGGTCAGCCGGCTTTTATTGGTCGGCGGCAACAAGACACCTCATTTTTTGCTGAAACAAAAATGCTGTTTACTCCTAAGAACAAGAACGAGAGTGCAGGGTTGGTAGTGTTAGTGAATAACAATTTTCATTTCAGGGTAGAGAAAATTGTTGACCAAGGTAGGTTTTACCTTCAACTTACAAAAAGGTATGCCGGCAAAGACGAATTGCTAAATAAAACAGAGATTTTAAACCATGAATTGGTTTTAGGAGTTAAAGCAATCGGGCAAGGTTATTCCTTCTATTACATCCAAAGTAACCACAAAACCTACTTGGCTAGTAACGTTGATGGCAGAACGCTGAGCAGGACAAATACCGGAGGATTTACCGGAACTTATATTGGCCTGTACGCCAGTTCAAACAATTTTTCATCAACAAATAAGGCACATTTTGATTGGTTCAATTATCAGCAAATAAAATAAACACAGATATGATAAAGCATAAATTTCTAATTTATTTGGGTGTTGGTGTTTTCTCTATTGTGCGTGTGATAGCACAAGAAAAGCAAGTAAAGCCTAACATACTATTTATAGCGGTGGATGATTTAAAACCTGATTTAGGTTTTTATGGATTTAAGGCAGTAAAATCCCCAAATCTGGATAAGCTTGCAGAAAAAAGTACCGTATTTAATAGCAACTATTGCCAGCAAGCCGTTTGTGGCCCCACAAGGGCAAGTTTGCTAACAGGTTTGCGACCGGATAAAACGCAGGTTTGGGATTTAAAAACGCTCATTCGGGATAAATTGCCAAACGTAGTAACACTTCCGCAGTTTCTAAAGCAAAATGGATACACTACAGCAGCATTAGGAAAAATTTTTGACCAGCGCAGCGTAGATAAAAAACATGATGAAATCTCTTGGTCCGAAACCTACAAAAATAAATTTACCTATCCAGAGGCTTACGGGCCCCCACTTTTAGGGCATTACCAAAACCCTGAAATGAAAAAAAAGTATGCAGATGGTGCAAATACGAATATTGCGGAAGTAAAAGTATCAACAGAATGTGCTGATGTACCTGATGATGCTTATTTAGATGGCGCTATGATGAAACAAGCAGTACTGGATTTAAAAAAATATGGAGCTTCTGGTAAACCGTTTTTTTTAGCAGTTGGTATTCGTAAGCCGCATTTACCTTTTGTAGCACCAAAGAAATATTGGGATATGTACAAACGCGAAGAAATTGAACTTGCTCCTTGGCAAAAGCCATCTATAGATGGACCAAAAATAGCCTATCATAATTCCGGAGAAATGCGGGCGTATACCGATATTAAACCGATAGATAACGATGAGCAATTATTAAAATTAGATGCAGCTAAACAACGGGAACTTATACATGGATACTATGCTAGCATCAGTTATGTAGATGCGCTAATTGGAAATTTACTTGCCCAACTAAAGTCATCTGGATTAGATAAAAACACCATTATAGTTATTTGGGGAGACCACGGCTGGCATTTGGGAGATCATAGTCTTTGGAACAAACATTCGAATTTTGAAGAAGCTACTAAAGCACCTTTAATGATCCATCTCCCTAATCAACAGGCTAAGATGGTTTACAATTCGGTTACCGAATTTGTGGATATTTACCCAACTTTAGTAGAATTA
>DASVGY010000010.1:0-2550 GCA_036379295.1 Pelobium sp. | reverse complement strand
GGAACAGATGTGGTTGCTAGGATTTGAATACAAGAAACAAATAATACAATTGCTCCAATAAACAACCAAAACTCTCTGGAATAAGTTTCCTCGTCTTTTTTGGTGATGGGCAGAGCTTTCCAATTGCTGATGAATAATACAAAAGGGATGATGAAGAATGTTCCCAAGAAGATAAGTAGTTGCGTATCCATGCCCATGGAGGTAAAAGCATGAACCGAGGTTTCCCCTAAAATACCGCTTCTGGTTAAAAAAGACGCATACAATACCAAAACGAAACTGATGACTACCAGGAATGTAGCGGTGAAATAAGAATGGCCAGAGTTTTTGTAAGCTATCATCACATGCACCGCCGCAATAAGCGTTAACCAAGGAATAATTGAAGCATTTTCAACCGGATCCCAAGCCCAAAAACCACCGAAGTTTAAAGCCTCATAAGCCCAAAACGAACCCATGATAATTCCTGTTCCTAAAATCATTACAGCAAACAACGCCCACGGCATTGCAGCTTTAACCCAATCTTTATATCTTTTTTGCCATAAGCCAGCAACTGCATAGGCAAAAGGAACAATCATTGAGGCAAAACCCAAAAACAAAGTTGGCGGATGGATGACCATCCAATAGTTTTGTAATAAAGGATTTAAGCCGTTACCGTCTTGTATTAGTGAAAGATAATCTGGTCTGGAAAATATTGGTGCCTCCATTGCCTGGCGTAAAAGTACAAAAGGCGAAGACCCTATTTTTGCACCAAAAATTTCAACACCCAAAATCATCGTGGTTAAAAATACTTGTGAAAGTGCAATCACCGTCATTACGCTGTTTTCCCAAGTTTTTCCTCTAAAAGTGATGATTACCCCTAAAACGCCTTGCCAAAAGCCCCAAAGCCAAAAACTACCTTCCTGCCCTTCCCAAAAACAAGATATAATGTAGTAAACGGGTAAAGTTTTTGAAGAATGCGCCCATGCGTAATGGTACTCGAACAGGTGATTATAAATAATATAGAACAAACATGCGCCCACGCCTATAACCGCCAATAAATTTAGGCGGTAGGCTATTCTACCTAAATTTTGCCACGATAAATCAAGCTTATCTTTTGTAGTTGTTGCAAAAAAGTAACTGACTAATGCTAATACTGATGCACCTATGGAAAGGACAATAAAAAACTGGCCTAGTTTCCCTGGCAACAGGTGTTCACCTGTAAATTGGATATCCATTAAATTTTATATTTTACCTTTAGCTTTAACCTCTGTAACCTCTATTTTGTCTTGAGTGTATTTAGATGGACATTTCATCAAAATTTTACTAGCGTGAAACTCATCACCTAGCATTTCACCAGTTAACACAATTTGTTCTGAACGTTCAAAATCTTGAGGTTTAGCGCCCGTAAATATCACCTTGCAATTTTTGCCTGCGTTATCATTCACATAGAAAGAAAAATAATTAGCGTCTTTTTGAGGGTCGTAAGACATTTCTTTGGTTTTATCTAATTTACCCACCACATGAAGCTCTTTTTTAGTCTTGATTGCTTCTGCAAAAGAACCGTAAGTGCTACTATCTGCATACGTACTAATAATTACCCCTATTGCCAATGCGATAATAACCAAGCCGATGATTGAACTTTTTTTCATAACGTATAATTTAATACATTTTAATCCGCAAAAATACAAATAGCAAAGTAGCGATGCTAATGATAACAAGAATGTTATTTATTAAGAAACGTTCTAAATAATGTTTTGTTGTTTTTAGAAGTCCGTACTATTTTTCCCAAATATTATTTCGAACCAAATTGATTTTATCCTCAAAAAACAGTTGCGTACTGGTTTCAAATGAGCTTGTTTTATCAGAAACATAAAATTGATACTTGGGTTTGTTCAAAGAAGGATTTAGTAACCCTAATTCACTAAGCTTTAGTTTAACGTCTTCTGCAACAATATCGGCGGTATTTAAAATTTCCACTTTATTGTGGTAATATTCTTCTATTTCCTTCCGGATGAGCGGATAGTGCGTACAAGCCAAAATCAGGGAATCAATATTTTTAAGTTTTGTGGAGGATAAATAGGCGTTAATGATGGTTTTACTGATGTTGTTTTCAAAAAAACCCTCCTCAATCATAGGTGCGAGTAATGGCGTAGCTAAAGATTGAACTTTAATATTTGGTATTTTTTTATTTATTTTTTTTGCGTAGATATCTGATTTTATGGTTGCTTTTGTAGCGATGACGCCTATTTTTTTATAATGCTTCTGATTTGCGCAAAACTCCACAACCGGGTCAATCACATTTAGTATTGGTAAGCTATCGCCCAAAAATTCTTTTAAATCTTCAAAACCTAATGATGATGCGGTGTTACAGGCAATCACAATTGCTTTACAACCTTGCGCCTGTAAAAACTTTCCAATTTTTAAACTATAATATTTGATGGCTTCGGCAGATTTATCTCCGTAAGGCATGTGTGCAGTATCACCAAAATAAACCATGTTTTCGTGAGGCAACACCTTGCGGATAGCATTTGCAACCGTTAAACCACCGATTCCTGAATCAAAAATACCTATTGG
>DASVGY010000009.1:0-8614 GCA_036379295.1 Pelobium sp. | reverse complement strand
TGACTACTATATTCGTGGGCTTGTGGGAGGATTGAAAATGAGGAGTATTGGTATGCTTGATATTCTATGGTTGGTTCGGGGTGGTCTATTTGGTGATGAATCCTTATGGTGATTTTAATGGGTAGGGATGTGGTAGTTTTTAGGTTATGGCGGCAAACTTTGTGCCTAAACCGGATGGAAATGGATACCGGCCGAGCGGTGGAAATGTGGCTTTGGAAAGTGGTTAAGGCAGTGTCAGGGTGAGGTGTGCGATGGGGAGCAGTATGAATGGACAGCCGGACTAGCGGCCGCCATTAATGTTGGAACGTGGTTTTTCAAATGAACAAAGATTATTATTTCTCACAGTTGTGAAATTAATTATGGTAATAGCACCCTATCGATTACGTGTACCACGCCATTGGTGGTTTGGATATCGGGGATGACCATGTTGGCTGGAATAATATTTCCTGCGCCCTTGATGGTTTCTAGTCCGTTTATATAGTCTCCGATTAAGATATTTTTACCGCTTAACGCTGTACGATTTCCAGGATAAAGCTCGGAGGTAAACTGATTGGGAGCGTTTATGACGTGGTTTAGTAATACTTGGGTAAGGAGCGACTGGTCAATTTTGCGAACATCTGACGGCTGATTTATTGTTATGCCTAATACCGAGCTTAGATTTTTAAAGGCTTGATCTGTTGGAGCGAACACGGTATAATTAGCGCTTTTGTTGGACAAGGTATTTACCAAATTGCAATAGGTTAATGCTTCTACTAAAAAAGTTAATTCGGGTTTGATAAAACCTCTGCCCTGAGCGAAAAAGATTGCGGTGTTGGCAATATCGGTACCTGAACCTAAAAGGACCCGGTCAATTACATGTACCACGCCGTTATCAGCGGTAGCGTTTGTAACTATTATTTTTGAACCGTTGATGTATTTTTGCTGATTCCTGACAATGATTCTTCTTGGAACGTTTTCACCAATAAGAGATGGAAAAGAGCCGGTGCTAAGGTCGTCGTTTTTATGCGTTCCGTTGGCTACGTGATATTTTAATATGTCAGCCAAAAACGACTTCTGAAGCAGATTTAAATCTTGAGCACTAGTGAGGCCAATTTTTTCGAAAGCCTGATTGGTGGGGGCAAACACCGTATAATTTCCGTTTGACCCTGCTGTTGGATTTTTATTAGAAAGTGCTATTACGAGATCTGCTTTTATAGCCGAATTTTCGAGCTGGCTTAGGTCCGCCAAACCAACTGCTATTTGGGAAATGGTAGGGAGAACGCCTTTTTCTTTATTACAGGCTAAAAAACTTGTTGAGAGCAACAGTATAAAAACCGAAGTTTTGATTTGGCTTAAAATGTTTCTTTGATATGATTTCATCAAATAATGGTTAAAATTACAAATCTAAAGGAAAATTATTTCATTTACGTATACGTATTGCGCCTTGCTGTGTTTCTAATTTTATGAAAAGTAGATTTAAGCGAAAAATTATTTCGCATTTATTCACAAACAGCGTAATATTACAAACATTGATTGAAACAAAAAACCTCGACACAAACTTTAAAGAAACAACATGCAAATTTTTACCAAATCAACGATTATAAGCGGCTTTTTCATGGTCGGTTTAGTATTGAGCGCTTTTTCTCAAACTCCGTTAAGCGGGTTTATGCAAGGAAAAAACGGCGGCGGAATTACTTTTTCTACTACGCATGAACATTATAAAAGCGCTTATCTGTTTCCAGAACCTATAGACGAAATTCCGGTATTTAAAGAAGTATCTGTAAATAGTGTAAATGTTTATGGGATTTATGGCGTTTCTGATAAGTTGGACATCATGGTTAATGTGCCCTTTGTGCATACGTATGGCTCGGCTGACCCGGCTACTTTAAACGGCCTCGGCTTTAAGAATGAACAAAGCGGTGCGCAAGATTTATCTGCTTTTGCAAAATATCAATTTGCGAAAAAAGGCAATGTAAACTTACAAGCTGGTGCCGGAATTACCACCCCTTTAAGTAATTATAGTGTTGTTTCGAGTTTACAATCAATTATTGCAATAGGAAACCACGCCACTACCTATAATGCATTTTTACTAGGACACTATAAAGATGTACGCGGTTTTTTTATTACTGGGCAAGTTGGCTATAGTTTGAGAACCACAGAAGTGCCCAATGCGGTTTTAAGCGAGTTAAAAATAGGTTTAGCTACTTCGCGATTTTACATTGCAGGCCAAGTTGGTAACCAAACTTCGACCGGTGGAGTTGACATTTTGAGAGCCGGTTTTACCAACTTTTTTCCGGCTACTAAAGTTAATTATACTAAAATTGGAGCGACAATTTATGCGCCAATTGACGGCAATATTGGAATAAGCGCTGGCGGAGGTGCTATAGTGGATGGGCGCAACGTTGCAAAAGCCAATTATGGTTCGGTTGGGTTTACTTACAATTTTATATACCGCTCACTAACTGACTAGCTTTTACAGCTGTTTTTGTAATTGGTAGCTTCTAAACATTCTTAACATTTCCGCGAAGATAATGATTGGCATTAGAATGTTTTCGAGGTTTGGTGAACTGATGAAATAGCTCAAAAAGGAAATAAATCCGAAAGAGAAAGCCAGGAAAATAAACCTTGGAATAATTTGGCAGTAGTAAATAATGATTCCTGCTTTTTTAGGGATGGCCAAAAGCACTGTACTTGCAAGCATGCTTAACCATACTAATACAAATAAAAATCGGGAGAAAACCTCGTTAATTGTAAAAGATTCGCTTGTGAAAAGGGATTGTAACTGTAAACTTCCCTGATCAAACATGAAGAAAAAAGACAAGAAATCTAAAAAAGCAAAAATGCGGAGTGTCCATTTCATGCTGCTAAGATAGTTTATTTACAGTTTTGCTCAATCAGCGTATCTGCATTTGTGTAGCCGATGTGTTTAATAAAGTTCAAAATCTTGCAAGCGCCGCTTTTATCGCCTTGGTTTAGCATTTTTTGCGCATCTTCTAGCTTTTCGGCTACCAAGTCGTCATCAAAACCTAAATCAGCCTTGAGCTGGTTAATTTGTTCTTCGTTTATACCGCTAACTGTACCGGCAATTTTGTTCTGGTAATAGCTGGTTACCACGTTTTCCATTGTTTGGCGAGACTGGTATAGCGCAATTGCTTTTTCAATTTGTGGTTTTGACCGGTTTTCGCAATTATAGTTTTTGAGGGAGAATTTAACGGGAATCACAATTTCTGTGTTTTCACTAAAATCCTTTGGAACAATCCATTTCTGATTGGTTAGCTGTATTAGGCGTAAAGCTTCCTCATCCAAATCAATTCCTAAACCTTCTTTGACCCTGCTGTGAACAACTTCGCCGGTTTTTGTGAGTTGAAACTCTACTTTTATAACTCCCTGAATGCAGTTGTTTTTTGAATACAGCGGGTAAACCATATTTGTTTCTAAAAACTGATTTAGTGTTTGCGCTCCGTTTTTAAAAACTGGTTGATCTTTGCCAGATAATATCGACAAAAAACTAATTAAAAGCAGCTTTATGAATAACATAAATGACTAACGTATTAGCTGATAATTAAGTGTTTGTTAATTTAGCAAAAGTTTAGCTTGTAAGTTCTATCAAATAGTCGAACAAATTAGTTTCAGACGATACTTCGAGTTTTTTCCTCAAACGGTAGCGGCTAACTTCTACTGCCTTGTTACTCACACTCATTAATTGGGCAATTTCTTTTGAGCTTAAATTCATTTTTAGATAGGCACAGAGTTTTAAATCATTTGCGCTAAGTGTAGGAACTTTTTCTTTAAGCTTGCTTAAAAAATTTGAATGAACATGGTCAAAGTGGATGGCAAAACTATCCCAATCAGCATCAGCTCTTTCAGAATCGTTGATTAAACTTAAGATTTTTTTAAACTCTTCGGGACTTTCATCGAGATTTTCGGTTTTAACGATAGGCACCAATTCTTCTTTAATCTTAGCTAAAAGTTTACCACGCTGCATTAGATGCATTGTAGCGGTGGCCAATTCTTTATTTTTAAAATTAACCTCTGTTTCAAGCTTCTCATTTTGAAGTTTTACAATTTCCTTTTCGTTGTGTTCGATTTCTAACTGATAGGCTTTGGTTAAATATTCTTGTTCTTTAAGGTATTTTCTTTTTTGCCTTTGGATTAATAGATAAAGCAGAACCCCTAAAAATATAAAGCACAAAAGGTAAAACCACCAGGTTTGGTACCACGGCGGCAAAATTGTAAAAGCGTAAGCGGCCGTTTCAGATTCGTTTCCTAAATTGTTTCTCGCCTTTACTTTAAAAGTATAGCTGCCGGCGGGCAGGTTGGTATAATCTTTTTCGCTTTTGTTGGTCCAATCCGACCAGGATTTATCAAAACCCTGCAGCTGATAACTAAACTCGATGCTGTTTAACTGCTCATAAAGTGTAGAAGAATACTCAAAGTGGAGTGAGTTTTGTTCAAACGGAAAACGGAGTGCTGCTTCTTTATTTTGCTGACTCGTTAACTTTTTGTTATATAGATAATAGCCCCCAAAAACGGTAGAAACTTTAGCACCGCTTGTTTGAACTTGGGTTAAGATAACATTTAACGGTTTGCTGTTTTCTAAATACTTGAGATAATTGATGTGTATTAAGCCAGTTGTTGAGCCAATAAATACGTTTTCTTTGTTGTAGGGATAAATGTTTTCGAAACCGGGCACTGCTTTGGCATTAAGTTCGGGGAAATAAACAACGCTGAATTTTTTATCTTTGTTGCCCCGGTGAAAATCTACCACGCCTATTTTTTTATTTGTTACAAACCAGATGTCTCCGTCCTCATCTTCGTTCAAATATTGGTAAACATTTTTACCTAAAAACGGAGTCAGCATTTTAGAAGGCGAAAACCTATCACTTGCCTCATCGAATTCGTAAATTCCTTTTTCCGTTGCCACAACAATTCTGTTTTTGATTCGGGCAACATAATTATTAAGTGAGGATGGTAACCCGTTAATGTTTGTGTAAAGCCGAGTTTTTTCAATTTTGGTTTTATCTGGTGAAAGCTTAAATCTATAAACTCCCCGATAAGGGTGTGATGCCCAAATGGTATTCGTATAATTGTCATACAAAATAAACCGCATGGATTCTCCAAACCCGCTTATCCCACCTTCATCTATAAATCTGTAATTTTTAAAGCTGATTTTGTGTAATCCGTTGTACGTTCCGGCTATGATATCTTCAGAGGGATAATACGGAGAAAGAGCCTCAAACATCCAAGTTCCGGGGGAATGAAAAAGCTGTCGAGCGGTATTCTTATCTACCATAAAACCTCCTTCTTCATGAGCTACCAATAATTTTTTGTTGATAATATTTAAATTCCAGACCTGTCCTTGGGTATTACGGATTTCAGTAAAAGGTTGGTGTGAATAACTTATGTCATCAAATCCAGGTTCTATTTTTGTTGCATATAATCCATTTGAAGTCCCCACATACAAAGTTCCATCAAGTATTTTAGTAGCATAACTGCTAGTTTGCTTTGCTACATCAGGATAAATATATTTTATGGCATTGTTAAATGCTACAAAGTCAATTCCATCATCTAACCCAAGCCATAAATTTTCGTTTTTATCTAAAAAAACACTCCTAATATTGTCTTTTTGAAGCCCTTCCTTGGATGCAAAACTTTGAACAATATTTCCCTGTTTATCAACAATATAACAGCCGGCAGAATTTGTTGCGAAAGCAAACAAGTCATCATTTATCTTAATCGCATCATATACCCTGTTTTTAATAAAAAGCGGTTGGGAATTATCTTCTTTTTTTGTGAGCTTTTCTCCGGATAATAAATACAGTCCGTTTTTAAGAGTGCTGATCAATAGCGTATCGCTGTTATAGTTTAATACCGCGGTTATAGCTGCGCTATTAAAATCCGAATTGACAGAAACAGCTTCCCAAACACCATTTTTATAGCGCAACAAACCTTTTGATGTATCCTGAGCAAATACCTGTTGGTTAGCTGTTCCTAAATATTGCCAAGCTCCTTGTGCTTTGTAAATTTTGATAACTCCCTCGTTTAACTGGAAAATTTTTGAAGCTGTCCTAAAAAAAACGTTTTGATTATTAATTACAATATCCCATATATCTGCAAAAAGCCTATCATTAGGCGGAATCAGTTCTTTTAAAGAATGATATCGCAATATTCCATTTTTATCTGGGAAAAAATAGCCTATCTCATCCTGTCCTCCCACATATATTTTTCCGGCTCTATCTATTTTTACAGATCGTACGACTGTTTTGTGCGGAAGTGGGTATAATTTCCAAAACTTTCCATTGTAAGAAAGTAAGCCTTCGTTATTTGCGAAATACATAACGCCATTTCTATCCTGTGCAATTTCCCAGTTTTGGGTTCCTCCTTTGTAGAGCCGACTATCATAATTGTTAATTTGCGGAATGCCTACTTGAGCTTTAATCTCTATAAAAAAGAATAACATTAAAAAAACGAGAGATATTTTCTTCATTAAGTTTTGCTTTGGAGGTTTACAAACTCTTGGTGGGTAAATTTATGAAAAGTCTATTACTACAAGGTTAATATTTAAAAATGTAGCTTAAAGGAAAAAAGCAAGCCGAACAATAAGCCGTCTTTTAGTTTTAAACCGATAAAAAAATAGTTGTGTAGTAAAAATGTAGTACCTGCTCTAGCGCAAATTTTAAGTTTTCAGCTGGTTGTATGGTTTATATAGTAGCACATTTGCATTTCTGTAAACCGCTATAATCTACCTTTGTTAAAATTCATGTGTAAGGAAGCGCTAGCATTTTTACTTTATGGATATAAACCAATTTTAATCGAAAATTATGAAAAGAAATTTTTACACCCTATTTCTCATTGTTTACTTTGGACTGGTGGTATCCGCTAGTGCCCAAAGTATTAAAGTTACAGGAACAGTTAGCGCCAGTAGCGGCGAGTTGCTCCCTGGGGTAAGCATTAAGCTTAAAGGAGCGGCGCTGCAGGCGCAAACAAACATGGCCGGGCAATTTACTATTGATGTGCCCAAAAAAGGAGATATCCTTATATTTTCTTATTTAGGATTTACTACACAAGAAGTAAAGGTTGAAGACTCATCTCCTTTAAAAATTGTAATGGAAAACGATTTAGCTAACCTAAAAGAAATCGTGGTGGTGGGTTACGGTACACAAAAAAGGAGCGACATTAGCGGTTCGGTAGCGACTGTAAATATGGAAAAAGCAAAATCGATTCCTACCACTAACATCGCTGAGATGATACGCGGGCAGGCTTCTGGCGTACAGGTCACCTTAGGATCAGCTAGGCCTGGAGGAAGCTCCAATATCCTAATCAGGGGGAAAAACTCCATCCGTGGCGGTAATGACCCGTTAATTGTTTTAGATGGTTTCCCGATTGATAACATTAATGATGTAAGCCCTGATGATATTGCTTCTATTGAGATTTTAAAGGATGCTTCATCCCAAGCAATTTACGGGTCAAGGGCTTCAAATGGTGTAATTTTAATCACCTCAAAAAAAGGGAAAGCTGGTAAATATGCAGTTAATTTCAATAGTTACTTCGCTTCCCAAAAACTTACCAAAAACTTTGATTTATACAGTGCAGAAGAATTTGCACAACTAAGAAGAGAAGCTGTACGTTCAACAAACCCAGTTATTAATGGAGTACAGGCATATAGTCCGGATTCTGTAAACTTCGGAGGAACAACAAAAGCTCCTGAATATCTTAATTTCATCGCAGGCAATTATGCAAATTGGGAAGACATTGTACTAAGAACAGGGCTAACTAATAGCAACACCATCAGCATCAATGGTGGAAATGAAAACACAAAGGTTTACAGCAGTGCAAACTATTACACACAAAAAGGTCTAGTGCCAGATGCCGATTATAAGCGAGCTTCTTTTAGAATTAATGTAGATCAAAAAATAAGTGAAAAAATAAGTGTTAGTAGCAATCTTAATTTAGCTTCGGATAAACAAGGTGTTGAAAGTGCTAATTTGGATTTTATCACAATTTCCCCTTTCACTGGACCTTATGATCAAAATGGCGTTTTAGTAAAAAACTTGGCAGGCGCTAACGCAAGTAGTAGCTCTATTAATCCATTATGGAATATTAGAGAATCAGATGCACAGAACAAAACAAATTTCATAAATCTTAACTTGGTGGGTAAGTACGATATAACAAAAAACTTATCCTATAAAATCAACACCTTATTCAATAGAAAATACGTTGACCAAGGTTCTTATTTATCTAAACTGCATTCCGCGGGTGTAACGCCAAATGGCTCGGCAACGGTAAGCGGGATTTTAAAAGAAGAATACTTGGTAGAAAATATTTTAGACTATAAACTTGAATTAAATAAAGACAACAAACTTGATTTCACTTTTGTGCAATCTGTAAACCAAAGAAATAGCTCAAATACTACCAGTTTAGGCACTGGATTTGGAAATGATGTATTGGGTTACGATGGAATCTCAAATGCTTTAAATTTTAAAACTACCAGAGACGAGCAGCAGTACAGGCTTTCTTCTTTGTTAGGAAGAGCGAGGTATAATCTAAGAGACAAATACCTTTTAACGCTAACAGCTCGTAGAGACGGGGCATCGGTTTTTGCAGAAAATAAAAAATGGGGCTTTTTCCCTGCTGC
>DASVGY010000008.1:0-27627 GCA_036379295.1 Pelobium sp. | reverse complement strand
ATGATTGTTCTTTAACATTATAGCGCAAAGCGCAGGCGTTAGGGTTAAGGCAATTAATCCTGATAAGATAATGGAGGTAGCCATGGTAATAGAAAACTGTCGGTAAAAAATCCCCACGGGGCCCGACATAAACGCTACAGGAATAAATACTGCCGCCATCACCAACGTTATAGCGATGATGGCTCCACTAATTTCATGCATTGCTTCTTCAGTAGCTTTTAGTGGCGAAAGATTTTTCTCTTCCATTTTAGCATGTACAGCCTCAATTACTACAATGGCATTATCCACCACAATACCGATAGCCAAAACCAGCGCAAAAAGGGTAATAAGGTTTAACGTTATCCCAAAATATTGCATAAACATAAACGTACCAATAAGTGATACGGGTACGGCAATAGCCGGTATTACGGTTGAACGCCAATCACCCAAGAAAAGAAATACCACTAAGCCCACTAAAATAAACGCTTCAATTAAAGTGTGAACCACTTTTTCTATCGAAGCATCTAAAAACTTAGAAACGTCGTAGCTTATTTCGTAATCTATCCCTTTGGGGAAAGCGTTTGATTTGATTTCAGCGAGCTTTGCTTTTACGTCTTCAATAACCTGGCTGGCATTACTTCCGTAAGATTGTTTAAGTACAATTGCCGCAGATGCTTTTCCGTTTAAATTGGAATATAAATCATAATACTCACTACCAAATTCTACATCGGCAACGTCTTTAAGCCTAAGTAATTCGCCATTACTGCTTGATTTTAATATGATGTTTTCATACTCCTTTTTGCTAGTGAACCTACCAGGATATTTAAGAACATACTCAAAAGCCTGACTTTTTTTTCCGGAGCTTTCGCCAATTTTTCCGGGAGATGCTTCTAAACTTTGTTCATTTAAAGCATCTAAAACTTCATCAGTAGAAATTTTGTGCGCCAACATTTTATCGGGCCTAAGCCAAACACGCATGGCATAGTCTCTGTTACCCAAAATATCGGCAAAGCCAACGCCTTTTACCCTTTTTAGTTCTGATAAAAGGTTGATATCGGCAAAGTTGTACAGAAACTTTTGGTCAATTTTTGGGTCTTTACTGTACAAGTTGATGTACATTAGCATATTAGATTCTTGGCGTGTAATTTTAACGCCCTCCCTTACCACCACGGGCGGTAATTTGTTGATTACAGAAGCCACCAAATTTTGAACGTTTACAGAAGCTTGATTAGGGTCTGTACCTAAATTGAACACAATTTGGATGGTTCCTTCTCCGTCGTTACCCGCATCCGATTCTATATATTTCATTCCCGGGACGCCGTTAATAGCTCGTTCTAATGGGATGATTACGGATTTTATCATCAACTCGCCGTTCGCTCCCGGGTATTCTGCGGTAACATTTACTTTTGGCGGCGATATAGAAGGAAACTGAGTTATCGGCAATTGGGTAATAGCCAAAGCTCCCAAAAAAGTGATAATAAGCGATATAACAATTGACAGAACGGGCCTGTGAATAAATTTATTAAACATAAAAATGAATTTTAAAGATTATTTAAACACTACTCTGCCTTTAACTGTAAATGCCCAATAACATCTTTTGGTGCAACAAGGGTAAAAGCAATTTTGTCGTCTTCTTTTACTTTTTGCACACCATCCAGTAAAAACTTGTCATTGCTGGTAAGGCCATCGGTAACCACGTATAAATCAGACATATCTCCGGTTGTTTGGATGTTTCTTGATTTTACCTTACCGTTTGCATCTACCACAAAAACATAAATTTTATCTTGGATTTCATAAGTTGCTTTTTGTGGGATAACCACTGCATTTTTAAGCGGAACTGTCATTAAAACTTTCCCGGTTTCGCCGTTTTTAAGTAGCCGTTCTGGATTTGGAAACTTTGCTCTAAAAGCTATGTTGCCCGTTTCGTTATCAAATTCGCCTTCCATAGTTTCCACTTTTCCGCTGTACTTTAACGGTTCATTATTTGCTAAAAGTAGTTTTACGGTGCTGCTTGCCCTGTCTTTTTTGTCTTCCTGATAGTTTAAATACTCGGGTTCCGAAACGTTGAAATACGCGTAAACCTGCGAATTATCTGAAAGACTGGTCAGCAGTTCGCCTTCATCAACTAAACTACCTAGCTTAAGTGGCAGTCGATCAATCGTTCCATCAAAAGGCGCTCTTATTTCGGTAAACGATAGGTGTAGTTTAGCCATTTTCAATTCGGCTTTGGCTTGTTCCAACTTAGCTTGTGCCATGGCCAGCTCGTTTTTTGAAACAATCTTTTTATCTGCTAAAGTTTGAGCATTTTGTAGTTCAATTTCTTCGGCCCTTACCTCGGCAAGGGCTTTTTGGTATTCCGCCTCATAAAGCTTCGGCATAATTTTAAAAAGCAGTTGTCCCGCTTTAACGTTTTCGCCCTCGTCAACATAAATGTTTTGCAGATAGCCTTTTTCCTGCGCTCTTATTTCGATATTTCTAACAGATTTTATTTGCGAAACATACTCTTTAGTAAACGAGGTATCAATTTTTAAAGGGCTGGTAACTTTATAATTTGCAACCTCTTCTTTTTGTTTTTTTTCTGATGTGCAGCTGGTATAAATTAAAGCGCACAGGCTTGAGAGCATTATTATTCTCTTCATCATTTAACTTTGGTTTGTAAATTTTAAACTGAATGCTGAAAATTTTCCTAATATTTTATCGTAAACAATAAAAGCCGCAGCGTTATGCGTATCACCATTTCTTGCTGCTATTTAGCAGAAATAGATCTAAAAATTGACGTAAAGTGCAGCCAGGAAACTTAATTTGAGGGCTGGTTTAGCTTAACCAGCATAGAAAAATCAGATTCGTAAAGTTCTGATTAAGATGCATTTGAACGAGGATAAAAAAGAGAAGTTAACCGTTGGAATAATCTCGCTGTTTGTACAAGCATGAATATCCAAAAGCTTGTGTTGAAAACCTATACAATACAATTGATTGCTTAAAAGCACAAATTTTCTGCTTGCAACAAAATCATCGTCGTCGTTTTCGAAGCCTATCAAGTCGCTCTTAGTAACTGTCCATTCGCTTTTACTGATGGATGCTACGCTTGATTTATTAAGGTTTACAGAGTTGTAAAATTGCTTAGCGGGTTTGGTATTTAATTTAACCGGATGACCTGCAGCCGCACAGTTGGCCACGGTAATCAAGAAAAAAATAAATGACGCAATCCATTTCATATTGTTGGCGAAATTAACATCAAAAAGCTCTAATTTTCAAATTATTTTATTTAATAACATACAAACCTGTCATTAAATTGTCAATACCTAGAAAAAATCCTTTTTATATCAACATTTTTATTTTGCGGAGATTTAGTTGTAAACCGTCGCCGTGAAAGATAATATCAAATAAATGGCTATTTTAGAAGAGAAAAAAGGCTGAATCGCCCGTATAAAAAATTGGATAATTTAGATAAAAATTTTCTGTAGAACACTAAAGCTAAACCACGGTTATGAAATTAAATTTTAAGGTACTGCTATTTATCGGCTTAATGCTTACAGTTGAACTTGCGAAAGCTCAGAGTAATAAAGTTCAGCAAGTCTCTTTTGGCGTAAAAGTAGGGGCTAACCTTACCACTTTGGGTACCTTTACAATTTTTGATAAAAAGTACGATTACGATTATAAAACTGGCTTAGTGGCGGGGTTGTTTTCCGAAATTTCCTTGCTACCAAAACTAAACTTGGTAGCAGAAGCTAATTACTCAGAAAAAGGGGCCAATGTGGAAGCTAACATTAGCGGCTTTATTGTAAATGTGAAGCAGCGATTGAATTTTTTGGACATCCCAATTGCGGTAAGTTATGAAGCGTTACCGAAATTTAGTGTATTTGCAGGTCCCCAAGCTGCTTTTATCCTTAGCCAACGCTCAGAAACTTTTTATAACGGCGTTTCTAATGCAAAAAACACCGATACTGATAAAATAGCTAAACCAATTATTAGTGCAATTGCGGGTTTAAATTATCAGTATAAACGACATTTAATTTTCAACGGACGGTACATGTTTGATGTTAAAAAGGGCGCTAAGGATAAAGACCCGATGTTTGAGGATGTACGCAATAGCGGATTTTCTTTAACGGTGGGATATAAGCTGTGATTGATTGATTTGCTGGACTGTTAAGCGTTTATAACAAAGCGCTAATCTACCTCTAAAGGTTTTACTAAGCCCTTTGCGCTACTAATCTCCATTGTTATTGAACCTACAATAACTTCTGCTTGGGCTTTCACCGGAATTCGGTTTGAATCATCGCTTATCCAAAGATACATTCTGCTGTCGTCCCTAAAAATTCTCCCTGGTTTAATTGATGGACTAAACTTTAAGCATCTAACTTGACCTAAGCTTGTTTTCACACGTTCTTTCCCTAAGTATTGGATTGTTAAGGGGGTAACTTCATCATCCAAAAAGTAGTTTATGGTGAATTTATCGCCAACTTTCATATCGCTTAAATCAAGATTTCGGGTAAAATAGTAAGCGCTAACCAAATCAAATGTTTGGCTCACGGTACTTTTAAAAGTCCCTTTTTTACTAACTATTTTTTTTTCATCCTGATAAAACCTTGCTTTGTCGCTACGTCTGTATTTATTTTCTCTAATATTTTCGGTATATAAATAAGGCGTGTAGTTGTCTTTGTCTATATAAGAATCGTAGCGGTTGCGCACTTTGTAAAAAATATCAAAAGTGCCCGAAGTATTGCCTTCGGCCATAAGATGGTAGGTAGCATTTCCATTAAATTTAACATCGGTGGGCAAAACCTTAATTGTGGCGTTGGCGGCCGTTAAAAAACCATACTTAAGTTTATAGGTTAAGGTTTCACCCTCTTTAAACGTTGAATTGCCTAAATAATCTAAGCTTTGGCCAAATGCGTTTACTATAAATAATCCTAAAATAAGCAGGGTAAGATGAATCTTTCTCATGGATGAGCTAATTACAAATTTTGCACCAATTAATTTTTCTGTTTAAAAATAGGAACAGTTGAACAGGGCTCGCCGTACATCACGCTTTTTGCCACAGCGGTTAGTTTAGCGGTTATTGCCATATATGCAGCAGTGGGCACTTCTATATCACCACAACCTTTAATTACTATCCGTTGATCCTTATACTTATCTATCGAAAGTTTTTCTAAAGCTAAAAGGTAAAGTGCAGTTTCAAGAACTTCTAAATCGCCAAATACAACAAAGTTGGCAAATGGTGCCAGGCTAGATGCTATCAGCATGTAGGCCCAAGTAGGTACAATAGCATCCGCAGAACAAATCACCGCTACGTTTTTCCCGCTATAAGCCGCCCAATTATGTTCTTTAACAAAGGCTCTAAAATCTTTTTCCCGCAATATCAAGCCTTGGAAAAGATTGTCTTTGATATCATAAACTACCCTTTCGCCCGGGTGGCGAAGTTCAGAGAGGTCAAAAGAAATTAACCCGCTCATCGCAACTTTGTTAACAATATTTTCCTGAATTTCCATGTTTCGCAAAAAAAAAGCCGGGTATTGTCATCAATCCCGGCTTTAAAATTAAGTATTTTATCTGTTAATAAAACTTAGCTCTGTAGTCTTTTACTTTAGCGTTTTTACGTAAAACTTCAAAAACAGCAGCGTCAACTTGTTGACTTAGAGTTTGTTCCATCTGATTTTTAATTTTAAGCATGTTAGCTATTGGTGCTGGCGAGGTAAAACTTTTTACAGTATATACATAAATACCTCTATCGCCTTCAATTGCTTGTGATAATTTGTTAGGCTGAGCGCCAAATATACTGCCGATAACCTTATTTTCTTGTGCTACACCGGGTATTACAGGGTTAGCAAAAACAACGTTTTCAACCGGTGTTACCTGTGTTCCGGTTTTTTGAGCCACCTGGGCTAAAGTTGTTGCTCCACTTAACGCTTTTTCAAAAGTTGACTTCAGCACTTTGGCCTGCACTGCTCTTTTAACATCTGGCTCAATTTGCGCTTTCACATCTTCTAATGATAAAGTTCCTTCTGGCTTAATTGTAGTTAACACCGCAACAACATATTTATCACCGATATCAAATATTTCATTGGAAACGTCGCCTTTCTCTGATTTGTAAGCCCATCGTACAAGATTACGAGCATCTTCTAAGCCTGGTAAACTTGATTGTAAAGGCGTAACATCTGCGCCAACAAGTTTATTTAAACCTTGTTTTTGGGCGTTTTCATCAAAAGATTTTAAATCAGTAACGTTGCTAAGGAAGCTTTGCGCTTTTTGATACGCTTGTTGCTCTGTTGCCGAGCTTGGCGCTAAAGCCTTATCAACAACGGCTACTTTGGCTACTCTTGAAGCACCAATTTGCTTTTCAATATTAATTACGTGAACTCCAAATTGAGTTTTTAATACCATAGTTTGACCCGGCGAACCGTTAAAAACCGCATCTTCAAAAGCAGGGATCATTGAGCCTCTGGAAAAAGTACCTAAATCTCCACCCTTGTCTTTTGAACCATCGGTACCATATTGCGCCGCTAATTTTCCAAAATCAGCACCGGCCAAGATTAGCTTTTTTAAAGAATCTGCTTTAGCCATAGCCTTATCCAAGCCGCCTTCTGTAGCAGGATTTAGTAAAATGTGCCTGGCTTTAACCGAATCAGGACTTGTTCTTACATCAATCAACTTAGCTACTTTATAAGCGCCATTTGAAAAATAAGGACCGTAAACGGTGCCTACGGGAACGTTGAACATTACAGAATCTAACACAGGGTCTAACTGTCCCTTTTTTTGGTAAGTCAAAGGCGCTTTTGTATCTGCGTTAATCGCTACAAATAAAGAATCGTTGTTTGAAGCTTTTAAGCCCTCAGCAATTTTCTCGATTTTTGCTTTGGCATCTAAAGTATCTTGTTTTGATGGGGAAGCATTGAAAGTTACGTACTCAAAAGTTCTGGTTTCGGTAGCATTTTTAAACTTGTACTTATTCTGTTCGTAATAATCTTTGTAATCAGCATCGGTAATATTTACCTGTGCTTCTGGTACACTTGCATAATCTTTAAATACGTAATCAAAGTTGACTAATTTATTTTTGTTAGTATAATCGTCTTTGGCATCCAAGGAGTTTACATAAATACCATTTTTAACTAGGTTAATGTACTTTTCGTTTACGCGTTGCTCGCCTACGCTTTCTTCTAACGCAACCCATTGTGATTTTAATTGACCACTTGGGTCAGTGTCTGCGCTTTTTCTTGAACCCAACGCGGCGGCCCTATCAAATTCGCCGGTTTGTGGATTGGCAAATATTTGTTTTACCTGCGGGCTGGGGTTGTTGAATATTAAATCAAATAATTCTGATTCGCCAACGGTGATTCCTAGGTTGTCTGTTTGTTTTTTCAGGATTATACCCGAAACCATCTGATTCCAAGTGTTTTCCACTACGTATGAAGTCATTTGAGCGTTTAAACTTCCCATTTGTTGTTTAAACTGCTGCGAATTTTGTTCAACGCGATCGTTAAATTCTTTGTATAAAATAGACTGTTTTCCTACTACACCTACTTCACTTTTTGAATCGGCAATAAAACCTTGCCCACTTCTTATTGCATCACTTAATAAAAATGCAACGATTGCGACACCGATAGCAACCACTATGATTACTCCTGCCCGGTTACGCAAAAAACCCATTATACCCATATTGTAAAAATGCTTTATTTTAGAGGGCGCAAGATACAAATTTAAGCAGTAATGCATAAAATTTATTTTCTTTATATCTGCCATTGAACTAGATAGTTATCATTTGTAAGATTTGTGCGAATAAATGATTTTAAAAAGCGCATTATTATAACTTTGCGCCGTTATGGTATCAATTCTATTAAAAAAAGGGAAAGAGAAAGCTGTTTTACACCGCCATCCCTGGGTGTTTTCTGGAGCCTTAAAGTTTGGTGATGTTAAAGCTGAGAACGGCGATTTGGTAGCGGTTTACACACATGATAACGTATTTTTAGCTTACGGGTACTATAATAAAAATTCGAGAGTAGCGGTTCGGCTGCTGAGCTGGGATGAAGCTGTTTTGCCTGATGAACATTGGTATCGGCGTAGATTGCAGGTTGCAGTAGAAAGTAGAGCTAACCTGCTTAACGAGAGTAACAATACTTGTAGACTTGTTTTTAGCGAGTCTGACTATTTGCCGGGGCTGATTGTAGATAAATATGGTGATTATCTTTCTGTGCAGATATCTACCACCGGGATTGAGAAGATGAAGGCTGTTATTTTAGACGAACTGCAGAAGCTAACGGGTGCCAAAGGTATTTTTGACAAGAGTGATAACCTTTCCAGAGCCCATGATGGCTTAAGCGAAGGCGGCGGTTTACTTGCCGGAAGCCTGCCTCCTAATTTTGTTGAGGTAAAAGAGAATGGCATCAAATACCATATCAATATTATTGAGGGGCAAAAGTCGGGTTTTTACTGCGACCAACGCTTTAACAGAAAATTATTGGCCACTTATGTAAGAGGAAAATCTGTACTCGACTGCTTTTGTTACAGTGGCGGTTTTACTTTGAATGCTTTGGCTGCCGGTGCAAAAAAGGTAACCTCGGTAGATAGTTCGCCATTAGCTATCGAAACATTGCAGAAAAATATGGTACTCAATAATTTTGATAAGGAAAGCAGCTATGCAATTCAGAACGACGTAAACAAGCAACTTAGATTATTTAAGGATAGTGACGAAAACTTTGATGTGGTGATTTTGGATCCGCCAAAGTACGCTCCTTCGCGTTCTGCTTTAGATAAGGCGGCTCGGGCTTATAAGGACTTAAACCGTTTAGGCATGCAGGTTTTAAAAACCGGCGGTTTGTTGGCTACGTTTAGCTGTTCTGGAGCGGTTGATATAGAAACGTTTAAACAAATTATTGCGTGGGCAGCATTAGATGCCGGAAAACAAGTACAGATAATTTATCAGTTTACCCAACCAGAAGACCACCCCGTTAGGATATCGTTTCCGGAAGGAGAATATTTAAAAGGCCTGCTTTGCAGGGTTTACTAAAGCTTTAATCATTAAATTTTAGTTTATTCAGCAAACCCTGCATTTTATCTGCCAGTTGGCGGTGTGTTTTAGTAAAATTTTTTAAAACGTTTTGAACATCAGGCAACTTAACTGGAGTGTTTAGGTAATAAAAGCTGCCATTTGCAGGCGCTTCAATTGCGGTTTCATCATCAATTATAAAAATAATAGTTGGCTGTTTTTTTAATTTTTCTAAAACCTTAAAAGCATGGTTTTGGTTGGGTTTAACTGCAATAAAAAGTAATTGGGGTTCTAAATTATTGTTTAAATCTATGCAATCTTCCAAGTTGCTACTTTGCCCAATCAGCTCAATAAAATCAATACTGGCCAGCAAAAGTACCAAATTTTGCCGCTCAATATCAAAGGGGTTATATAATACACAAGTTATTTTCTCCACAATTTTTTTGCGTTAATTAATTTTGTTGTCTAAAAATATAGTTAAAATTGCGGACTCACTAAATTAAAGTTCATGGGCGCTTGGTTGTTTAAATTTATGGCGAAATAGTTGAGCAAAATCACGATGGTCAAAATTAAAAGTTTACAGGGCGGGCAATTTCTAGTGTAATTTAAAGTCTCGATTTTGATTAACTAACAAAACTTATATTTGCACACAATTTGTATAAGCGAAATTATAAAATTGCAGGTAATGTTTAAAAAGAGCAATGAAAAATAAATCTGAGGTTCCTGTCTTTTTTTGCATCCCAGATATTACAGGTTTTACAAAATTTATCACCTCTACTGATGACGGCGAGTTTGCAAACAGGGTAATTACTAAAGTGCTTAATGAAGTTGCCGCGGCAAATACACTTGATATGGCTATTGCCGAGATTGAAGGTGATGCCATATTTTTTTATAAAACCGGAAGGCTACCTTCGGTAAAAAGGGTGGCAAAGCAGTGCCAGCTTATTTATGATATATTCAACAGCACCATTGCTGGCTTTAATACTACAGACCCCGAGCTATATTTAAAGTATTTATCTAAAAATCAATTAGGTATTAAAATAGTAATACACCACGGGCGTATTAGTTTGGCAGATATTAACGGCCATGTTAAGTTAATGGGCGAAGACGTTATTTTAGCACATAAATTATTAAAAAACAGCATTGAAGAACCCTGCTATATTTTGCTTACTAATAAATACCTTGAAAAACTAAAAGATAAAAAAGTGGTAAAAACCTGGTTTCACTGGGAAAGTTTAAAAAAAGGAAAAGATAGCTATGAGCACTTTGGAGTTATCAACTACCATTACATTTCTTTGGTTGATTGTAAAACAGTTAGTAGGAGTAAATAATTATCCCAACAAAGCCCACAGCGCACAAGATTAAGCCAATCATAAAAATGTTGTAAGACCAAGTTAGTAACTTGTATTTTCTTAACAGCACCCCGCCTAAATGATAAATATCTACAGACATGCTATCGTAAAGTTCTGTTTTTTCATCTTTTAGGGCTTTTATTTTGTTCACAAAGTCCTGCAGTTTCAACTGGGTAAAGTTGCCAAAAAACAGGATGCTGCTGCTTTTATTTTCCAGTTGAAATTTTTCTTTAGAAGTTACATTGGGGCGGGCAGATAGTATTGCAAAAGTAACAGAAACCAAACTACTGATGACCAAAAGTAGCATCGGAAAAACAAAACGCATGTGCTTAAAATCTTCCGAATCGGCGAAGGTGTAGCCAGAACCAAATAAGGTGATGATTACCGAAACAACAATGGTATTAATGCTAATCATAATGTTTGCTTTCTGATCAGCCATGGAACTTAAATTCATGTGATAGCCGTACACCGACCTAAAAAGCGTTTCAATCCCTCTACCTTCTTTGTTAAGCTTTGCTTCGGTACTGTCTTTTTTTAATTGTACTTTATACTGGTCGTTTTTAGATTTTTCTATCAGTTTTCTTTGCTGTTCAATGTTTTTTTCTCTGCGTTCGCCAAATTTATGTACTGCGGCACTTGTTTTAAATTGTTTTGAAATTAAAAAATCTAATTGCAGCTGTGCCCACTCTAAATCGTTATAAATTTTCTTGTTTATTTTTTCCCATTCGCACCGTAAAAGTTCGGCTCTTTTATTAAAATTTTTTTTCCCAATGTTTACATAATCTGCATCGTGAATTATTTCTTCACTTTTAGTGGTTTGCTGGGTTCCGTACTTAGTGCTTAAAATAAGTTGTTCAATTTGCTTAAAGCGCTCATTATCTAGTTTATCGCCAAAATATTCTTTCATTATTTTAACGCTTTCTTCTTCGTGGTTTTCGTAATCTCGGGCATAGCCGCTATCATGAAACCAAGCCGCAATAATTAGGTTTTCCACCTCTTTTTCAGTTAAGTCACTGCCCTCGGCAAGCTCTTTTACGGTTTCAACAGTTTGGTGAGTGTGCGCAAAATTGTGGTACAAAATATAATTTGAAAGTTCTGTTTTAAATAGTTTAAAAATGAACTGTTCTATTTCATGCTCTGCGTATAAATTACTCATGGTGGTGTTTTTATCAAGTTATAAAAGACATTTAATGGTATAGGATTTGATTAAATATCCGCACAACAAATAACAAATTTAAATCCAAAAATGATAAAAACTTTACTTGTGTGTTTGCTTACGCTATTGCTAGCCTGCGGAAACAACCGTAAAAGCAAGTATCCTGCGCCGCCGCTTGATTCTACGGTTGCTGTAATTGAAGTGCCAGAAAAACTACAGGAAATATCAGGAATAAGTTTTATTAACGATAGTTTAATTGCCGCCGTTGAGGACGAAAGAGGAGTTTTGTATTATTTTGATTTGATAACCGAAAAAATAGTTAGGAAATTTTCTTTTGCAGAAGACGGTGATTACGAGGATTTAGCGAGAAACGGAAAGGATATGTACGTGGTAAGGGCAGACGGTGTTATCTATGAAATTGCAAATTTTGAGAGCCAACATCCACAAGTTACCTATTATGAAACACCTTTAAAATCAAAAAATGATATCGAAGGTTTAGCTTATGATGCTAAAAACAACCGGCTGTTATTATCTGTAAAAGAAAAAAATCTGGATAAAGCCGATAAACCCGAAGATGTTAAAAATATTTATCAGTTTACCTTGGCCGATAAAAAATTTGATAACGAGCCTGCAATCCGCATCCATCTAAAAGACATTACTAATCAGTTTAAGGGAGACGAACTAATTGAAGCCTCTAAACATTTTTTAAAAGCGTTGGGCAATAAAAACTTAAACGAAGTTATCAAACCTTCGGCGCTTACCTACCATCCTACAAACGGAAAACTATATGTGCTTTCGGCCATTAACAAGTTTGTTTTAGAGCTTAACGCCGATGGTAGCTTTTCGCGAGTTATCCGCTTTAACGGAAAAGAATTTATACAACCAGAAGGAATTGCTTTTAACTCGGCCGGAGATTTATTTATTTCTAACGAAGGCAAAAACAAAAAAGGAAATATTGTTAAACTATATTCAATAGATGCGAAATAACTATCTACCAATTTTAATCTGCATACTTGTTGGCGTAGCCTACACTTCGTGTACCACTTACAAACCGTTTTACGATAAGAGTCAAAAAAATTGGGAAAAAGCTAACAATCCCGACTCGTTAAGTTTAGATTATACGGTTTTTTTAATTGGCGATGTTGGCAAACCTTCTTTAACCCGGCAAGAGCCTACGTTAAAATTGATGCAAAGTCAGATGTATAAAGTTGATACGGTGATTAAAAATATTACCGATACCGTGGTTAATAAAACATCAAGTAAAAAAGACGCTGTCATTTTTATGGGTGATAATATTTACGAATACGGAATGCCAGAACCCGATGCTTTCGACAGAAAAGAAAAAGAAAAGCGCATAACTGAACAATTAAAAGTAGTGGCAGATTTTGAGGGGAAAAGAATTTTTATCCCCGGTAACCATGACTGGAATAAAAGCCGTTCTGGCGGTTTAGCTGCAGTTAAAAGACAAGAAGAATTTGTTGAGAACTATTTAGATAGTGCAGATGTATTTTTACCAAGTAACGGCTGCGCAGGTCCGGTGGAGGTGCAAATGAATGGTAATTTGGTAATTATTGCTATCGATAGCGAATGGTGGTTAAGCACACACACCCGTTCTGATAGGTACGAGCAAGGCTGTAGCGTAGAAAACGAAGACCAACTAATTGCGCAAATTAAAGACATCATTTTAAGAAATAAGCGTAAAAACATCTTATTTACCATGCACCACCCCTTGTTTTCTAACGGAAAGCATGGAGGCTATTTTACCCTTTTTGATTATATTTTCCCACTTACTTTAGTTTATCCAAAGGCCTACATTCCTTTGCCCATTATTGGCTCAATTTATCCACTAATGCGTCAGTACGGTCTGTCGCGGCAGGATATTTCTAATAAAAAATATCAGGAGTTACGGAGCAAATTATTGGCGCTTTTTGAGGATAAACCCAATATTGTTTTCGCCTCAGGGCATGAACATGCATTAATGCTCACCAAATTTAAAGGGCAAAACTTTATCACCAGCGGTGCCGGAAGTAAAAATAGTGCTCTTTTTAAAGGGAATGATGCGCTTTTTGGCCACGGAACAAAAGGGTTTGCCAGGTTAAACTATTATAAAAACGGTCAATGCTGGGTTGAGTTTTGGGAACCTGTGGGCGATGGCGCAAAAGGAAAATTGGTGTACCGTTCTCCGCTATATGCCCTTCCAGCAACTAAAGAAAAAGTTAGAGTGGAAGCACTTACCAATTACAGCGATTCAACAAAAACAATGGCCGTTGGCGAACGTTACAAAGCTTCTAAATTTAAGCAGTGGCTTTTTGGCGAGCATTGCCGCTCCGTTTGGGCCACGCCAATTAAAATCCCATACTTGGATTTAACTAAGTTTGCCGGCGGACTAACTCCCTTGCAACTGGGCGGTGGCAAGCAAACTACTTCTTTAAGGCTCGAAGGAAAGGACAAAATTCAGTACCAATTTAGAACAATAGATAAAAACCCTGCCGCTTTACTTCCAGAAGGTTTAAGGCCAACTTTTGCAGGAGATTTTGTGCAAGATCAGATTTCTTCTGCCCACCCGTTTGGAGCGCTGGTAATCCCAGATTTGGCCGATGCGATTGGTGTTTTCCATACCAACCCTAAAGTGGTTTATATGCCTTATTCTAATCTTTTAGGACCGTATATACAAGAAGTAGGAGGCAGAGTAGGAATTATTGAGGTAAGACCAGATGAAGACTTATCAAAATTTAAAGATTTTGGTTATACCAAAAACGCCGTAAGTACGCGTACCATGTACGAGAAAATTAGAGGTGATAACGATGACGAAGTTGACCAAAAGGGATTTTTAAAAGCCAGGCTTTTTGATATGTTGATTGGCGATTGGGACCGCCACGAAGACCAATGGCGCTGGGCAGAGTTTGAAAAAAAAGGGAAAGGTTCTGTTTATAAGCCAATTCCACGAGATAGAGACCAAGTATTTACTAAATTTGACGGTGTTTTACCAAGCCTGGCAAGTAAAATCATTCCGGATATCCAATCTTTTGAAATGGAAATTACCAGCCCCGCCAATTTATCTATTGCTGCCAGAAATTTAGATAGAAATTTACTTACCGGACTTGACCACGACGACTGGGTGGAGACGGCCGCCTTCATGAAGAAAAAACTAACGGATAAGGTGATAGAAAAGGCAGTACACGCCATGCCCGCCGAAGCTTTTGCATTAACTGGCGAAGAGCTGATAGCAAAACTAAAATCCCGAAGAAATCAATTGCCAGCGGTAGCAGAAAAGTACTACAAAACCTTAAATGAGGAGGTAACCATCACCGGTTCAAACAAACATGAGTATGTGGAAATTAACCGACAAAAGGATAGCACTGCGGTAACCATGTACAAGATAAAAAAGGACGGAAAAATTGATAAAAAGATTTACTCGCGGGTTTTTGATAACGATTTAACCAAACAAATAAACTTTTATCTATTGGCTGATGAGGATAGCTTGGTTGTTAAAGGAAAATCTGATAAGCCCATAAAGCTAAAAATAGTAGGTGGCGAAGCAGAAGATTTTTTAGCCGATAGCGCAAAAGGTGGGAGAACCATTTTTTACGATACGCCGCAAAACACCTTTGTAAAAGGAAGCAATACCAGGTTATATGAGTCAAACGGTAAGTGGGTAAACGAGTTTTTACCGGATAACTTCCAATATGATAAATCTTCTTTTTTACCAAACGCTGATTACAAAAATGGGAAAGACGGTATTTTGCTTGGAATTGTTTATCAAGCAAAGCACTATGGTTTCAGAAAATCGCCTTACAGCTTTGAGCAAAAAATTTCTTTGTTACACTCTATCCAAACAAAAGCAATTTTTGGAAAATACAGAGCAACTTTTTATTCGCTTTTTGCCCATAAGTATGATTTGGTAGCAAATGCAAACTACGCTGGGCCAGCATATTCATTCAACTATTACGGTATTGGTAATGCTACCGTAAATATTGGCGATAATATTGATTACTACCGTGTACGCTCTGAGGCTTACGATGCACAACTTTATTTACAGCGCAGAGTTTCTGAAAAAGTTAAATTTGGAATTGGGCCAGGCTTTCAGTTTGTTAAAATTAAGCAAAGAACAGAGCCAAATTTTATAGCCACACAGCCCAATACCTATCAAAATCCCGGGAGGTTTGTTACTTTAAAATCTTACTTAAATATTTCTTTGGTTGATGGTAAACTGAAACCAGAAACGGGCTTAAACTGGAACAATACTGTTGATTATTATAATGAAATAGGCGGCGATAAAGATAGGTTTGCAAGATTAAGTACAGATTTATCTGCCTTCGGGACACCAAATATTGGCTTACCATTAACCGTGGCCTTGCGTTTAGGTGCGCAAACCAATATTGGCAGTTATAAGTTTTACCAGGCCAATACCATCGGTAACAACGAAAATTTAAGAGGGTTTAGAAACCAGCGTTTTTCTGGTAAAACGGCGTACTACGCAAACTCAGAGCTTCGCTTCCCGGTTACAGCTTTCAGAAACTACCTGTTAACCGGCGACTTTGGGGTTTATGGTTTTTACGATGTAGCCAAGGTACAAAACACGTTTGCCGATAGTAAAAAGTGGCACCAAGGTTACGGCCCCGGCATTTGGTTAAACCTTTACAATAAAATATTATTAACAGCAGGTTACGGATTCTCAAATGAAAGTAAGCTAATATCGTTTGATTTGGGCTATCGGTTTTAGCAGGTAATTAAAAACACAAAATCTATCTATGTTAAAAACATTTAAGCAAGATGTAATAGCAGGATTAACTGCTAAAGAAAAATTTTTATCATCAAAATATTTTTATGATGATGAAGGCAGCCGCATTTTTAGAGAAATAATGGCGATGCCCGAATATTATTTGAGCAATTGCGAACATGAAATTTTGTTAACCCAGGCGGCGCAAATTTTTGATTGCCTGGCCTTCGACCAACCGTTTAACATCATAGAATTAGGCGCTGGTGATGGTACTAAAACATTCAATTTGCTAAGCTACCTACTAAGTAAAAATGTTAAGTTTGATTATATACCTGTGGATATTTCGCAAGAAGCGATGAATATGCTCACAAAAGCATTACAAGAAAAGCTCCCCCAGTTAAATATTAAACCCGCCGTTGGAGATTATTTTGAAGTACTGCTGGATTTACAGAAAACAAATAAGCAACAAAGCCTGCTGCTTTTTTTAGGCGGCAATATTGGCAATTATCCAAAAAAGGAAGCTATCGAATTAATGGAGCTTTTTAACAAAGTCATGAAAAAAGGTGATAAATTGTTGGTTGGGATAGATTTGCAAAAAAATCCACAAGTAATTTATCAGGCCTACTCAGATCCTCATGGTATTACCAAACGCTTCAATTTAAATTTGTTAAAAAGAATTAACAGAGAGTTGGGCGCTAGTTTTGACCTTAATCAGTTCGACTTTTATTGTTATTACAATCCCAGAAATGGCGAGCTTTTTAGCTATTTAGTTAGTTTGGCAGCGCAGCAAGTGTCTTTAAAAGATAGTGAGGTGGTTTTCAATTTTGCAAAAGATGAGCTCATCTGGACAGAGCAATCCAAAAAATATAGTTTTGAGGAGATTAGTTTGTTAGCAAAAAAATCAGATTTTGCGGTCGAACAACATTTTTTAGATAGTCAGCATTATTTTACGGATAGCTTACTTTCTAAAAACAATTTTAGTTTGTAATAAACAATTCGTTGTTTAGCTAGCAGTGCGTAGAAATATCAAAAATTGCGGATAGCCAAATATTCATCCTCTTTATTAGTCATCTCTGTTTTGTCTTTTGGGGTTTTATCTTTGTAGCCCAATAAGTGCAATGTGCTGTGAATCATTACTCGGTGTAGTTCGTCCGTAACGTTAGTTTTAAAGGTTTTTGCATTTTCCCTAACTCTATCAATGCTGATAAAAATATCACCTAAAATTTGTTCCTTAACTTCCGAATTATCGAAGGTAACGGTATCTGTGTAAGTATCGTGTTTTAAATACTCTTTGTTGATGGCTAAAAGGTAATTATCAGAGCAAAAAATAAAGTTTAACTCTACAAGCTCGTGTTTTTCTGTTACAATGCTTTTTAAAAGCCAGCTTCGTAAGCCTTTAAGCCGCCTAGGTTTAAAACTGGTTTCTTCGTTAAAAAAATTAATTGGTATTGCGCTCATTAATACCTAAAATGCAATTCAACCTCGTTACCGGCAGAGTTAAAAATACATTGGTCGGCCAGTTTTTTCATAATAAAAACGCCACGCCCGGTCAGCCTTTCTAAGTTTTCTAAGTCTGTTGGGTCCGGAATGTTGTTGAAATCAAATCCTGGGCCTTCATCGGCTACGGTAAACACCAGGCGTTTGTTCATAATCACGTCTAAATTAATGTAAACCTTTTTGTTGGGGTCTTGCTTGTTGCCATGATATATTGCGTTGGTTACGGCTTCATTTAAACAGGTCATCAAATTAGCATATACATCTTCGCCAATTTCCAGTTTATCCACAAGGTCATCAATGAATTTTTCTAAAACCGCAACGCTCTCCGCGTTTGATGGCAGTTGTAAAGAATATAATTCGCTCTCCATAATTGTTTCTGTGAAATTGTCCATAATTACTCTCCCAAATTTAATGTTTTAAAGTATTCTGTTATTTTATTCTTGTAAAAAGAATTTAACGTTGGCGGTACAGATTTAACTTGCTGTACCTCTTTTGCTTTTAATTTTTCGTATTCCTCCAAAATTAAATTATAATTCGGAAAATTTTGCTTTGGCGCTTTACTTTCTCTTTTATTATCCTGCTCTCTTTCCCGGTCCGCTTTTTCGGCCTCTAGCAGCCTTGTTTGTATTTCTTGCTGCCTGGTTAAGGCTTCTTGCGTAATACGTCTGTTTACGAGATCGGTTTCGGTTTGTTCCATCTGTTTCATTATTTTTTCCAGATTACCCAATTTGCCCTGCCCATCTTTGTTTAAACTGTTGTTGATTTCATTTAACGCATTCCTTATCATTTGTTGTTGCTGCGCCATTTTTGCTAAACTTTCTGATAACTCTTTTGAACCCTTTTGCCCAGGCTTAATTCCCTGTTGCTGCATGGCGTCTTTGGCCTTTTGCATATTTTTGTTGAGCTGCTTTTGCATTTCAGTTAAATCTGATAAACCTGGTTTTGGTTTGCCACCTTTGCCCCCTGGTTTTGCATTTTTCATAGCATCTTGCAGTTGTTGCAGCGCTTCACTCAACATTAACGCCAAATTATTAATGCCGGTTAAGGCAAATTGTTGATTTCTGTTTGCTTCGTTAATATTTAGCTCTGTAATTTGTTCAATAGCTAGATTAACTTGTTGGTTAATGTTTGTAATTTCTTTATTTACAGTTGATTGTATTTGTGGTACCAATTTGCTAAGGCTGTATAAACTATCAGCCACTGTTTTTAAATTTTCTTTAATTTCTAGCTGTTTTCTACCAAGCTTTACAAAGTTTGGGTCATTTTGGTCAATTTCTTTAAAATCCAACATCAGCTTTTCTTGGTCAAAAGATGTTTTTAACAGGTTTTTTAAAATCATCCGTAATTGCTGCTCGTTCACCTGGTTTTCTTCTTGCTGGCCGCTTTGCATGCTGCTTTTTAATTTTTGGGCAAGACTTTGCATTTTTTGCGATGCGCCTTTTTGTGCCTTAGCGGCATCTTGTTTTTTATTGTTGCCTAAGTTTTTATCTACATTATCTAAATCCTTATCAATATTTTGCTGGTCTTCTTTATCTATGTTATAGTCCTCGGGCTTTTCTAAAAGTTCATTTTTATCTTGAACCTTTTCAAGGTCTTTTTTAACGCCGTCAAAATCTTTTTTTACTTGGTCTTGCTCTTTTTTTACCTGTTCCGTGGGCTTAATTTGAGCATCAGTACTTATTTGCTCTTGCTTTTTTGCGAGCTTTTCTAATTTATCAATAGTGTTATTAAGCTTTTGTTCAACCGCTAATTTTTTATAGAGTTCTAAAATTCTATCTAACTCTTTTTGTAAAGATTTGTTGTCCATTTGCATTTTTTGCAAATCATTTTGGCTCATTTCTTTTTGGTTTTGGTCCAACAGCTTTTGCAAATTTTCCAACAATTCCTTGGTTTTTTTATCTAAAACATTTTCAAACAAATCCTGAATTTGCTTTTGTTTCTCTAACAAATCCTTGTTCTGTTTCTCTAAATCTTTGGATTGCTCTAAGTTTTGTTTCCCATCCTTTTGTATTTCTTCAATTAGCTTTTCAAACTCTTTTTTCTCGCTTACTAAATTTTCTATTCTTTTTTTCTGCTCGTAATCAAGGTTTTTTTGAGTCATCAAATCCTGACTTAGCTTTTTAGTTTCTTGTTGAATTTTAGCGGCTTTTTTTATTGCCTGCTGCATTTTATTTTGGATGCTTGCGGTGTTTTCTTCTAATTTCTCTGCTTGTTCTGCTTGGCTAGGCAACTTGTAAATACGTTTTACAGATTGCGTGTGCTTTGGGCCGTTAACGCCATCATTATCTGCAACATCAAAATAGTAAGATATTTCTTCGCCTGCCTTAATCCCTAGTTGTTTTAAAGGCCATACATATAAAAAACTGCTTTGAAGCCCTTTGCTAAAACTCACGGGAACTTTAAATAATTTACCTTGGCGATTTTTATCGTCTGATTTTATGGTTTGATAGTGGAAATTTAAAGCCGTTAAACCATAATCATCGTTGGCATTTCCTATAAAGTATAAAACATTCACATTTGCAGAATCTGCTCTTTGTTGTACCTCAATTTTCGGAAAAGCATCGGCAATAACGTTTAGCCTATAACTTACAGAGTCGGCAATAGCCGATTCGGCATTTTTGAAAAGCATAGTGTATTTTCCGCTTTTCAAAAGCCTGGTTTCTGTAGCAAATTGGTTTTGGAGTTTTGATTTAGCTGTTATCAACTGTTGATTAACGGACAAAGAAACATCGTTAACATAAGCGGTGTTGAAGCTCCATTTAGCAATTGTGCCGGCCGGTACAGTTAAGTCTCCTGGATTATTTACATTTTCTTTTGGTTTGTTGAGGTAAGCCGGATAATCCAGTTCTACCTTATAATTTAATAAGGTTGGTTTCCTTTTTACTTCGATAAGGTATTCATCCGAGTAAAATTCGCCAGCCTGAAAGCGGATAGACTTGTTTTTTTGCAGATTTTTAAAATCGTAGCTAAAATTAATGATGTCTTTTTTATCGAGTTTAAACGTGTTCACTCCGTCTATCAAGAAAACTTCTTCTGGTACCTGGTTGCCGGTTATTTTAAGGTTTAGGGTAAAATCATCCCCTTGTTTAACCGTTAAATTTTTGTTTAAAATATTGAAATTAAAGGGCGCTTTCTTTTTATAAAATACCTGATGATGGATGATGCGGTCTGTGCCTTCTGTTAATATTGACGGTGCAGCAAAAGCAATTATAATTACCACCGCAATTGGGATAAGCGCATAACTTAGGTATTTTTTGTTTTCTGATATTTTTATTGCAGATACAAAAGGGATGGGTTTAAAACTGGCAATTCTTTGGTTGATACTTGCTTCAATTAAAGCGCTTTGCTCTGGATTTTCGTTTGCTAATTGCTTTAATTCTAGGGTGTTAATGAGTTTATCTTTGATATCAGGAAAGTGGTTTCCGATGATAATTGAAGCTTGCTGGTGGTTAATGGTTTTGTCTAACTTAAAATAAGCGACCAAATACTTTACAATTAAAAACCAAACTAAAACTAATTGCGAGGCTATAAATCCGTAAAAAATAAATCCGCGAATGGTGATGTTAAAATAGCCGTAATACTCGGAAATAATGAAAACTAAATAGCTAATTAGGGAAATAGCAACCCACCAAATTAAGCCACGAACTAACTTGTTTAGATAATATTTTCTAATAAAATCATCTATTTTATAAATTAATTGCTGGTAAGCCGTGTCCATTTGTAAAACATAAACTTACTTAAACTGATTGGTATTGTAAAAACAGATTAAATTTTTTTAAATCTGACAATTCAAAGATTTTATAAGCTCCGAAATTAGTGTAAGTGCGTAAACCGTTTTGATTGAACACAAAATGTTTTAGCTTGTTATTTGTTTTAGTGTAAAATTTAATACCCTAAAAATTGTTTTAAATGCAAAAGCTACTTTAAAAATTTAAAGAAAATTGAGGCATTAAATGACGTTCCCGGTAGAAAAATTGCAATTGTTTATCCTTGGAGAAAAAATAGATGTCCGTATTTATTAGAAGCCGGTTTGGTCGGAGATCTTTGCGGTTGGAAATGTGAGAGCAGTTGCCATCAATAAGATGGCTTCTGCCGCGGTGTCCACTCATTTATAAATTGCTCAGATCGAGTAAAAAAGGCTCTATTAAGGAAATAGAACCTATTTGTAGATTATGAAGAATTATTTTCATAAACTATAAATTTTTTAAAAAAACCTCCAGAGCAGCTCGAAAAAAAGGAGTCCATTTTAATCGACCTTACAAACTCACTCCTCTTTTCCACGGGATAAAGTCATCCTGACCGTTCCTTACAGCACTTACCTCAATTTCGCCGCTTGCTACTTTAATCAAGTAATCTAAAATACGTTCACCAGCTTGGTGAATGGTTTCTTCGCCATCAATAATGGTTCCGGTATTAACATCCATAATGTCGCTCATTCTGTTGAATAAAGCTGTGTTACTGGCAATTTTAACCACTGGAACAATTGGGTTGCCGGTTGGTGTACCTAAACCTGTGGTAAACAATACGATGTTAGCCCCAGAGCCCACTTCTGCCGTGGTTGATTCTACATCGTTACCAGGTGTACAAAGTAAGTTTAAACCCGGCTTGGTAGCTTTTTCGGGGTAATCCAAAATAGCCTGTACCGGAGATGTCCCACCTTTTTTTGCGGCGCCTGCTGATTTTATCGCATCGGTAATTAGACCGTCCTTAATATTTCCCGGAGAAGGGTTCATGTCAAACCCCGATCCTGCTGCTTCCGCTCTTTCCGCATAAGTTTTCATCAAAGAAGAAAAACGTTTAGCCTCGTCAACAGTTACGCACCTGTCGCTGATGTTCTGTTCCACACCGCATAATTCTGGGAATTCAGCCAAAATAACTTTCCCGCCTAAGGCAACCAATAAATCTGAAGTGTAACCAATTGCCGGATTTGCAGAAATTCCTGAAAAGCCATCGGACCCGCCACACTCTAGCCCAATGGTAAAATGGCTTAATGGCGCCGGTTTTCTTGTCTGTTTGTTGGCCTCAACCAATCCTGCGAATGTCTGCTTGATGGCTAATGGCAAAAGATCGGATTCTTTCCCTACTTTTTGCTGATCAAGTACGTACAGCGGTTTGGAAAAATTAGGATCTCTTTTGTCTATTTCAGCCTGTAAAATGTTTACCTGCGCATTTTGGCAGCCCAAACTTAATACGGTTGCCCCTGCAACATTTGGGTGGGTGATGTAGCCTGCCAACAGGGCGCAGAGTGTTTCAGAATCTTGTCTGATACCGCCACAACCGCCTTGGTGTGTTAAAAACTTAATGCCGTCAACGTTCGGGAAAAGCTTTTTAGGTTTTTGGGCATCGCTTTCCGTAAACAGATCCATTTTCAAAATGTCTTCGGTATCGGCACCAGCTTTGTACATATCTACCAGCTTTAAAGTCTGGTTCTGGTAGGTCTTTTTTCTGCCGTAACCCAATGGACTAACCAAAGCTTCCTGCAATACTTCCAAATTCCTGTTCTCACAAAAAACCATCGGTATCACCAGCCAATAGTTTGCTGTTCCTACGCTACCGTCTGGGCGGTGGAAACCGTTAAAAGTTACATTTTGCCATTTGCTTACATTGGGTTTGTTCCAGTTTGTTTTACGCTCTTCGCCAATCTCAAACCCATTGGCCGCATGCTTAATATTTTCGGTGGTAATTCGGTTACCCGCTTTTAAATCAACTTGCGCCTTACCCACCAAAACACCGTACATGATAATTTCTTCGCCCTGTCTTACATCAACGGTTAAGAATTTGTGCTTTGCATTAACATTATCTATTAAGGTGATTTTTTCATCATCGTGAACAATGATTTCGCCTTTAACAAGGTCTGTCAATGCTACTAATAAATTATCCTTTGGATGTACTTTTAATACTCTTCTATACATTGTTTATTTCTTTTTTTAACCTTGCGAGTCAAGAATTCTTTTATGGAATTTTGGCTAATAAACCGATAGCAGGCATGCACCTTTTGCTCAAAATTTTTCAGCTCTGTTAAATCTTCACCCCAAATTTTTCGGTCTTTTAAAATAGCTAGTGGATTGCTTGTATTCTTTTGGTATTCGCAGTGGATATAAGCAATTTTGTCATCATTTATAAGATAGAATTTATCGTTTGCATATCCGTAATATTGGTTTTCTTCTACTTTTGCCACTTGCACAAATTTAAGGTAAGCCGCAAAACCTAAGGCCATCAACTCTGGTGTGGTATCAAATTTTTTTTGAAAATTGAGCAATATTGGTAAAACCCGTGTTTTTAATTTGGTAGTGTAATTCATGCTAATGCTTAGCCACTGGTGTTTGATGTGAGGGTTTTTAAATCTGTCTAACACATCATCGGCGAAAGCCAAAGCTTCTTCCTTTTCTAAAGGGAATGGAATCGATGGCGTTATTTCCGTTTTCATCAGTGTTTCCAGATAATAAGAAATGCCCTTATCATCAGTGGATTCATTTACCGTATCAAAACCCGCCAGATATGCCACACCGCAGGTTAATGTATGCGTTCCGTTGAGTAAACGAAGTTTCAATTCTCTAAATTTTTTGATGTCTGGCGTAATCACGACGTTTGCATCGGTGGTTGCAAAAGTTAGTTTTTGCTTCACGGTTTCATTACCTTGTATAGCCCACAGGCTATAACTTTCGCACATGGTTAACAACTCGTCTGTATAACCTAGTTCTTCGGTCAGTATTGGCAAGTTCTTTTTATCAGGTGTTCCGGGTACAATTCTGTCTACAAGCGAGTTGCAAAAATAGTTGGCATCATTTAACCAATCAATAAATTTTAGAGGCAGTTGTTGTTTCTCTGTTAAAACAAGTAAGATGTCTTTTAATTTGTCAGCGTTATCTACAATTAACTCGGTAGGTATAATTACCAGGCCTTTGCTCTTGTCTCCTTTAAAAGCGTTAAATCTTTGATAAAGCACAGCCAATAATTTTGCAGGAAACGATACTGGCGGATTTGCAAAGATATCATCTTCTACCAACTGGATACCTGCTTCAGTGGTGTTACTGATAACTACCTCAAGATTTTCACTTTCGGCAATTTTTAATATCTGGTTCCAGTCGGTGGTTGCCGTAAGTACTCTGCTTATAGCCCCACTGATAATGTTTTGATGAATGGTTGTACCGCCTTTTACTCCTCTTACGCAAATGGTATATAGATTATCTTGTTTTTCATACACCGCTACCCCTCCTGATGATGTAGATTTTACTACTGCGATGCTGCCATTAAAAACGCTTTTATTGTTGGCTTTATGGATATAATAGTCTGGGAGGGCTTTTAACAACACCCCTGTACCGAATTGTAAAACTTTCTCTGGTAAATTCTGGTAGCGGGGTTTATCAGTTTTATTGTTGATTTTGTTTAAATTATTTCTTGATAACTGCATTTTGACACTTTATTATTTCACGTTTGGTTTTGGCGGTACAATAGCGTATCTGTTGCTATAATTGTTAAGGGTATAGAAAATTTATCAAAAACCTAGTAATTATACTAAAGAAACCATGGCTTTGATTACTCCGTTTTTAGGATCCAGCCAGCTTTTGAAATTATCTTTGACTTGATCAAACTGTACTGTATGGGTGATGTAGTGATGGGGATTTACCAAACCTTTTTTTATCGAGGAAATTACGTGTTCAAAATCTTCAATGGTAGCATTTCGGCTACTCATCAAAGTGCTTTCTCTTTTGTGAAACTCGGGATGGTTAAATGAAAACTCAGCTTTTTGCAGGCCAATAAGCACATACCGGCCACTGTGGGCTAAAAAATTAATACCGTTATTTATCGCCCTTAGGTTTCCTGTAGCATCGATAATCACGGTAGGCATATCTCCATTGGTAATTTCAAGCAAACGTTCTTTTACGTTTTCAGTATTGGCATTTACCGTTGCGTGTACGCCAATTTTTTCTTTACAAAATTTTAGTCTCCTATCGTTTACATCTAGGGCAATTGCCTTAGCCCCCGCAATCTTAGCAAATTCCATGGTGCCTAAACCGATTGGGCCTGCACCAACTATCATCACAAATTCTTCAGATCGGATATCTGCCAACCTAACTCCATGGGCGCCGATAGCAAGCGGTTCTACCAAAGCCAGCTCATCGTAACTTAAACCTTCGCCATGCAATAAGTATCTAGATGGGATTTGGATATACTCTGCCATTCCGCCATCAATATGTACGCCGAAAACCTCAATATTTTCGCAGCAATTAGGTTTTCCGCTCCGGCAAGCGATACAGGTACCATCGGAAAAGTAAGGAATAAAAGTTACTGCTTCGCCCTTTTTAAATCCGGGTGCGTTATCAAAATCTACCAACTCTCCGGAGAGCTCATGCCCAAGTACTCGTGGATAACTAAAAAAAGGCTGCGTTCCCTCAAAGGCGTGTAAATCTGTTCCGCAAATTCCAACGCGTTTTATTTTTATGATGGCACTGTCTTTTTCAAGTTTTGGTTTTAAGCTTTCATGGTATTCAAAATGCGATGGACTGGTGCAAACTAATGTTTTCATATTTGTGATATATTGTAAAACAGTGCAGCATTGTTACCAAAAAGGTCTTGCTGTTCCGTGGTTGTCAATTTTTTAGTATAATTTTTTAGTAAAGAAATGGAATTATCGTATCCGCCAGCTATATTACATACTGGCCAGTCTGAACCGTACATCAGTCTTTTTGTACCAAATGCTTCAAAGACAACGTCTAAATAGGGCTCAAAATCTTCTGGCTTCCAATTTTGCCAATCGGCTTCTGTGACCATGCCAGAGACTTTACAGCTCACGTTTTGATAAGTAGCAATTTTTTTGATGGCCGTTGCCCAATCAGTTGTTTTTTGACTTTTGATAGGTGGCTTGGCCAAGTGGTCAATCACAAATTTTTGTTTAGGGAAAGCTTTTACTAATTCTTCAGAATAACCGATCTGATCGCTTAAAATCAAAATATCAAAGGTATAATCATATTTCTCCAACTTACTGATCCCGTTTTTGAAAGCATTGGTAAGCATGAAATCTCTTTGTACTTCATCTTGTAAAACATGACGGAACCCTTTTATAACCGGCTGGCTGCTGTAGAAACTTAAACGTTCATCTACATTTGCAGCGCTCAAATTTACCCAGCCCACAACGCCTTTGATAAAATTGTTTTTTGTTGCAAGGTTCATCAAAAACCTATTATTTTCTTCGGTTTGATGCCCCTGTACAGCTATACAAGCGTCCACCTCGTTTTTCTGTAGCAAAGGATATAAATCCTGAGGCAAAAAATCACGTTGGATAGCAGACATGCTTTCGTCTATCCAGCTATATTTTACCGGGTCGTATATCCAAAAGTGTTGATGCGAATCTATTGCCATGTACTTATTGGTTTAACTTATAGCTGAAAAATTTTATCCATAAAAACCCATTTTTCACCTTTTTTAGCCCAGGGTAAAGCTTGTTGGAACCTACTCATCAAGGTTTCCCATTCCTGTACCTTTGGGTTAGTTGCATCCATCGCTGCTTTTTTTTCAGCATCAAAATGATCATTTGTTTCCATAATCATAAATAGGCGGTTTCCCGTACGGTAAATCTGCATGTCAATAATTCCTGATTCGGTAATGCTTTGTTTTACCTCTGGCCAACCGTTTCCGGAGGCATGCCAACGTTCGTATTCGGCTATTAAGGCGAGGTCATTTACAAGGTCTAGTGCCAATGCGTATCTTTTCATTAGATAATTTTTACAGCCGAAGCTTTTTTCTGTGATTCTTTTTAATAGTTTAAACCTGTAATAGCGTACATTCTTCGACAGGTTTGTATCTAGGTTTATAATATTCCTGCCGGTTCTATCTCGACTTCTTTTTTAGTGGTTTTTGCTCCGCTTAATCCAAACATAGCTATCACTATAAAGCAAATCATCGGTACAAAATAACCCAACTGGATGTTATGGCTTACGTCACT
>DASVGY010000007.1:0-26220 GCA_036379295.1 Pelobium sp. | reverse complement strand
CCGCAATTTCTGACATATATGATTTTTTCGCTTTCTTACAAATTTAAATATTTATGTGAATTATTAACCATCCGGACATAAATAAACGAGTTTATTTTTGCTTTTAAATAGCTTTTTAACATTTTTCTAACAAAAAACTAGAAATACCTTACAAAAACTTTAATTTATAAAATTATCAAACAGCGTTGTTTTGTAACAAAAGCATAACTTTTATTTATAAAAAAAAGATCTCTGGAAAACCGTACGAGAAAAATTTTCGTAATATCATTAAATAGCAAAGAGCTTATGATAAATTTTAGACTTAAAATTATTATTTCGGTATATTTTTGCCTTATTGTTTTGGCATTTTACAACTCCATACATAGTTATCGAAACAATATCAACAGCGCAAAAGCAGAGGTTTTTAGCAAGCTTTCTGCAATTGCAAATATCGCTGGAAGTGAGATTGATGGAGACCAGCATCAAGCAATTGTTAAACAACACGCAAAAAAAGACGCTATCCAAAATCCGGCAGACGATAAAAATTATCACCAAATACAGCTACAGTTATTGGCCTTACAAAAAGCTACGGCAATAAGCACTGATATTTACACACTGTTTCCGACAAAGGATTTTAAGAAGTTTTATTTTGGAGTAAGTTCTGGCAATACGCCTTATTTTAGGCATTTATACCATACCCCGCCACCAGAATTAGTTGATAATTATTTTAAAGGAGGAATCATAGACGAATACACCGATGAAAATGGCATCTGGTTATCTGCATTTACGCCTGTAAAAAATAGCAAAAATGAGGTGGTGGCCGTGGTCCAGATTGATAAAAATTTTTCTGAATTTAAGGCGGATATTCTTTTTGGTTTAATTAAGAAAATAGCACTTATTGTGGTTTTTTACGCACTTATCGGCGTTTTTCTGTACTTGTTTTTAAAGGATATAATTGGAAAAGAAGAGCGCTATATCCGCTCTCAAAAAGAGTATGCAGATACGCTGGCCAGCGAAGTAGGTTTAAGAACAAATGAACTTTCGTTAGCAAATTTAAAGCTCAAAAAGCTAAATAAAGAGCTAGAGTCGTTCTTTTACAGCACTTCTCATGATATTAGAGCGCCCTTATGCCGTATTTTGGGATTATCTTCTTTAGCCAAAATGGAAACAGATAAACAGCAATTTGTGGAAATGATTGAGCAGGAATCGCAAAAAATGGATGAGATGTTAAAGAAAATGATAGCTGTAAACAATATCAGAACAAAAGACATCTTAATTAAAGAAATTGGTGTCTCGGAATCAATAAGTTTTGCCTTAAGTGGGCTTAGGTCAAAGTATAAATTTATTAAAGAAGATATATCAATATCCATAAAAAACAAACAGCAGCATAGCTTTAGTTGCGATAATGAGCTGTTTGAAGCTATTATTGTTAACTTATTAGATAATGCGTTTAAGTTTAGTGATCAAAGTAATCCCATCATCAAAATAAATTCATTTATTGATGACAGTGGAATTTTTAGCTTTTCTATAAAAAATAATGGAAAACCGTTTTCTGAAGTTGAGCGAAATAATGCCTTCGAACTTTTTAAAAGAGCCAACAAGGAAGGCGATATGGATACTTTACGCTTGGGTTTATACAGCATTAAAACTTGTTTAGACAGGCTTGGCGGGCTTATAGATATTTTTACCCATAACGGTTTTACCGAGATTAGAGTAATGATTCCGGATCATAAAACTAACGAGTTATTAAGTGAAGAAATTACCGAGGCGAAAACGCTATTTATATAGATTTATGTCGCTTTCTGTATTTTAACGGAGTGATTCCTATTGTTTTTACAAACAACCTCGAAAAATATTGTACATCGTAAATCCCTAACTTATACGATATTTCTTTAACGAGTGTATCACTATACTTTAAATAATCGCAGGCTTTGTTCATTTTTAGCTGGTTAAAATAAGCCATTGCAGATACTCCGGTAATGCGTTTAAAAGTACTGGAAAAATGCGAAACAGATAAGCTAGCATTAGAAGCCAATTCAGCCGTACTTAAATTGCTATCAACGTGTTGCTTCATAAATTGTATGCTACTGTTTACCATCAATTGATATTTGTCGGTTTTTTTATTTTCTGGTTCAATAATTAACACAAACGAGGATATCAGGTGGAGCAAACACATGTTTATAAGTATAAGATTTTCTTGTCCGTAGCCCTGCTCTAAGCATTTATATATCTGATTAAAAAGCTTAACGCGTTCCTCATTATAAGGTAAATATCCTTTATAAGACTTCGCAGATTTAATAAACAAATCTGCAGTTTCTTGTATAGCACATCCCTTAAAAAAAAAACCAAAAAATAGTCCAAGGTTTAATTTTATCTGCGTAATAAGCAAAAGGCGTATGAGCTGGGATTAAAAAAAAATCGCCCGGAGAGATGTGGAAAGTTTTGTGGTTAATTATTGCAACACCGTAGCCTTTAACACAATAAATCAAAACGTACTCGTCCCTCCCATCGCTCTCCTCTATAAATTGGTATTTTGCATCCGGAAAAAAACCTACCCTTGTAAACAAGCCATTACTAGCCGATGGATGTTTTAAACAATAGTTATCGATTACCTCTTTTGAAAGTTCAATCAAGCGTTCGCCTGCAAAACCTTGTTTTTTCTTTGCCAATGAGATTTTTTTTAAAACATAAATTTGCGTAAAATTATCCAACAATATAAAGCTAAAATCCAATTTTTACTTTTTTTGATGTAATACCTTCGCTCCATCAAACTATAAATGATTTTATAATCAACCATTTAAATAAACCAAAATGAAAGATCCTCAAAACCTTGTGGAAAGCGTTTTTATAAAAACGTTTAATGAAAAACCTGTTGTAGTTTGCTCGCCCGGGAGAGTAAACCTTATTGGAGAGCATACAGATTACAATATGGGCTATGTTTTGCCTGCGGCGATAAACAAAGCTGCTTATATTGCACTTTCAAAAAGGGACGACGATACCATTTTTGTAGTGGCAGCAGATTTAAATGAGAATTACACCACAGAAATAGCAAAGCTAAATTACTCTGACAAAGGTTGGCCAAATTATGTGATTTGCATTGTTGACCAGTTACAGAAAATAAGTAAACATGTAGGTGGTTTTAACGCTGTGATTTCTGGCGATGTACCTTTAGGTGCGGGTATGTCATCATCTGCAGCTTTAGAATGCGCAACGGTTTTTGGCTTAAATCATGTTTTTAACCTCGGTTTAGATAAGATGCAAATGGTTAAGCTAGCGCAAAAAGCAGAAAATGAGTTTGTTGGTGTAAACTGCGGTATTATGGATCAGTTTGCAAGCGTGTTTGGTAAAAAAGGCCACGTGGTAAAACTGGATTGTAGATCATTAGCTTACGAATATGTTCCTTTTGAATTAGAAGGAATTAAAATTGTTTTATTTGATTCTATGGTAAAGCATTCTCTGGCATCTTCAGAGTATAATGTAAGAACAAGTCAATGCGGCGAGGGAGTTTCCATCATTCAAAACAAATATCCCCAAGTTAAAACCTTAAGAGATGCTACTCTGGAGATGGTTGAAGAATGCTTGGCAGGAGAAAGCAGTGATATTTATGACCGATGCAAATACGTGGTAGAAGAAAACAACAGATTACTAGCTGCATGCAAAGATTTGCAAGAAAATAAGATCGCTGATTTTGGTCAGAAGATGTACGAAACCCATAAAGGATTAAGTGAGTTGTACGAGGTTAGCTGCCCGGAACTGGATTTTATAGTTTCTTGTGCTAAAAAAGAAGATGGAATTTTAGGAGCCAGAATGATGGGTGGTGGCTTTGGCGGATGTGTGATTTCATTGGTAAAAGAAGAGCAGCTAGAAGAGATTGTGCAACGCATTAAAGAGGCTTACTTCAGTAAAATGAATATTGGAATGAATGTTTACATCACGCAAATTGAAGAAGGTACACATATAATAGCATAAAATGAGTTTTAATTTTGAAGAGCACCCGCATAAAAGATTAAATATATTAACGGGAGAGTGGATTTTAGTATCGCCACACCGAACCAAAAGACCATGGCAAGGTAAAGTTGAAGCTGTTGCAAAAACAGAACGGCCGCCTTACGACGAAAAGTGCTATCTGTGCCCGGGAAATGCCAGATCCGACGGTTCGGTGAATGCTAAATATACTAAGCCCTTCGCTTTTACAAACGATTTTTCGTCTTTGCTACAAGACACGCCACAAGGCGGATTAAATTCTGGAGGACTATTGCAAGCCAAAAGCGAAAAAGGAATTTGTAGAGTAGTTTGTTTCTCGCCCCGACATGATTTAACCTTGCCACAAATGCAGGTTGATGAGATTGTGGAGGTAATCAACCTCTGGAAAAGCGAATTCAAAGATCTGAGCGATAACAAATGGATTAAATACATTCAGATTTTCGAGAATAAAGGAGATATTATGGGTTGTAGTAACCCTCATCCCCACGGGCAAATTTGGGCGCAAAGCAGTGTTCCGGGCGAACCTGAAAAAGAAACCATTCAACTAGCAACATATTATCAACTAAACAAGCGAAGCTTACTAAGTGCTTATTTAGAAGAAGAGATTAAAAGCAATGAGCGGATAGTTACAGAGAACGAGCATTTTATTGCTTTGGTTCCTTTTTGGGCGGTTTGGCCATACGAAACAATCGTTATCAGTAAGCGTCAGGTTCAATACACTCATGAATTTAATGCGCAAGAAACCTCGGCTTTGGCCGAAATTTTAAAAGTGCTAACTACAAAGTACGACAATCTTTTTGAAACCTCTTTCCCCTACTCTTCTGGAATACACCAGGCTCCTGTGAATAATGGCGAACATCCAGAATGGCATTGGCACATGCACTTTTATCCTCCTTTGTTGCGTTCGGCAACGGTTAAAAAATTTATGGTAGGTTATGAGATGATGGCAAATCCGCAAAGAGATATTACCGCCGAGCAGGCAGCAAAAAAGCTGAGAGAGTTGCCGGATATGCATTATTTAAAGAAATAAGTTTGATTATTTAGCCAGCAGCGTTTTTTTGGGCGCTGCTTTTAAAAACCTTAAACTATACGAATGAGAGCGTCCCGCTTTTGGGATACTTCCGCCGAATGTTAAATGCAAATCGCTAATTCTATAAGGTATGATTTTTGAATTTGTTAGTTTATGAGATTTATTTTTAAAACGTTAAATAGGCTAAATAAATTAATTTTGCCGAGCTTATATCAAAAAGATATTTCGCGGTTAACAAAAGGAGAACAACTAATTACGGCCTACAGGTACTGGGTACTACACAAGAGTTTAGAATAAAAGCTGGTTTTCGCGAGCCCCGCCCACAGGGTTTTTTAAGACTTTGATTAGCTAAAATTTACTTGTTGCAGCTAAAATATCGCCTTGCATCTTAAATATTCGAAGGTAATCGTTAAATACTTTACCAAATAGGACTATACGCCATTTATGCTTTTGGAAATTCAAGATAAAAAATAGTACCGCCTTCGGGATTAGGCTCAAACCAAATTTTACCTTTATGTTTTTCCATTATTTTTTTCGAAATCGATAAGCCTAGTCCAAAAGGTTGTTCGCCGTTTGTACCTGCTCGTTTAGCTTCTGTAAACATATCGAAAACCTTATCTTGATCTTTTTCTGCAATGCCAATCCCGTTATCTTTCACATAAACAACCACGCTTGCGCCATATTCTTTAACCCCAATTTTTATAGTGCCACCAATTAGGCTAAACTTTATCGCGTTAACTACTAGGTTATTAATTACACGCCAAACCTTTTCGTAATTTACCATAGCAAACACAGGTTCGGCGTCATTGTCTTCAAAAATAATTTTCTGCCGCTTTTCATTTGCTTTAAACTGCAGTAATTCTCCCGAATCAAAAAGTAATGCCTGTAAGTCGAGTTTTTGAACTTCTATCGGCGCATCTTCATCCGCCAAACCCGTTTTCAATAATTCGTTAATCATTTCAATTGAATGCAAACCCGTAGTTTCTATCAATTTAAGCATCTTTTTGCTGTCTTCGTCAAGCTCATCATCGTACAATAAAACAGAAGCTATACCCGCCATCCCTGATAAAGGGTTTCTTAAATCATGAGCCATCACCCTCATTATTCTAATATAGTTTTTATTTGCTCGTTCCAATTCCTCCACAGTAGCAGCAGTTAAGCGGTTACTTTCCACGGCGTTAATATGCAGCCTTCTCACTTTTTTTAGGTTTCGGTAAACAAGAACGATGATAATAATAATTAGCGCCAAAAACTCTATCAACGCAACTACATAAATTCTACGCACCTGCAAATTATGGCGCAGCTCATTCAATTCTTGCCTTTGCTTAAGCAAGTTTAGCTCTTTTGTAAAATTTAAGGATAAAATTTCTTGGTTAGCTGCCGCTAGCGAATCTAACGACTGCAGGTACTGACTTTGATAATAGTAGGCGCTATCCAATTGATTGTATTTCTTAAAATACGCCGCATACTCTTTCTGCCAAATTGATTTATATGTAAAAAAACGCCTGTTGCTAAAATCAAGCAATGTTTGCGCCGTTTTAAACGAAGCTAAGGCTTTTTTTGGTTCGCCGCTTTTTGTGTAAAGTTCGGCAAGTTTAAGGTTTGGCGGCAGTTTTATAGAGTGGTCATCTAAAGTGTTTTGTGCTAAACATTTCTTTAAAAACTGTTCAGCCTTGTTAAACTCATTTTTTTGGAGATACAAGCCGCCCAAGTTATCATACAAAATTGCGTTCAGGGTCGAGAAATAATTTTTGTTGATCTTGTTCTTCGCAAATGCTGTATCAATTTGATCTTCAAATTTCTGATAGTAAAAAGCAGCACTATCTAACTGTCCAGCCTTAAAAAAACAAAAGCCAGCGTTGTTTAAACTCATGCCCGGAAAAAAGTAATCGGTTTTTAATTTACCTTTCGCGTTGCAGCTTTCTGTTAGTCGATAAGATTTAAGGTAATATTCTGCCGCGGTTTCATAGTTTTTTTGGTCAAAAAATATATTTGCTAATTTTCCAAATACAAAGCCATTTTTACAATCATCTGGTTTAAGTAAAGCTTTAGCTTCCACATAATAATTAAAAGCGGTTAAGTAATTTTTACTGCCGTAATTTATATCACCGTTGGTAACTAATGTTTTAAAGTACAGTTGCGATTCTTCTTTGATTATTGCTGGGTTATCAAATAATTGTAACGCTTTAGCTGAAAATTTTAATGCTTCTGGATAGTTTTGTTCTTGCGCCACCGCGTAAAGCAAATAATAAGAGACCTTATCATGGTTGTTCTGATAGCTTTCAGGACTGATAGTCTTTAAAATCTTTATTGCCGCTTCCCTATTTCCGCTGGAAATTAAACTATCAACGTTTTCTAACTGCCTATCCAATCCCAAATCATTCTCTTTATAAGTTTTAGTACATGCGGCAAGTATTATCACCGTTAAAACTGTTAAAAAGCTGGCTTTCCAGTTAATATTTAAATTCATCTGTATCTTAAGATAAAGTGCTGTTTAAAAGGTAAATTTTTGGTAGGTAAACCTTTAACTTAACCGCGAAAATAAGTATTTTAAATTAAATTGATTGGTTTACGGATGGTTAATTTTAGGCAATTTTATTTTGATAACGCTGTGTTGATGTTAAAGATGGCAGATATGCATTAGGTAGAAACATCATCAAAATAGGAATTAAAGATTTATTTTTTAAATTAGGAGCTATGGGATATATAACTGTAATACTATTCAACATTTTAGCACTTACCCAGCCGGCGGATAGCGTTTCAAAAACAGGAAAGGCCACTTATTACGCAAGCAGATTTGAGGGCAGAAAAACGAGTAGCGGTGCTACCTACCGAGCTGATAAATATACCGCAGCACATAAAACCCTGCCCTTTGGCACCGAAGTAGTTGTGACTAACCTTAATAACGGTAAATCTGTAAAAGTTGTGGTGAATGATAGGGGACCTTACGGTAGAGGAATGATAATTGATCTTTCTAAAATTGCAGCCAAAGAAATTGGTCTTTTTGGCAAAGGTGTGGTGCCCTGCAAAATTACCTATGAAGTGCCAGATTAGCTTATCATTGCCCTAATAATCCTTATCAATGTTAATAACATGAGACTGTTTAAAACTTGTTGATAAAGGCGTAGCTTTTTAAACTTAAATTTACAGCAGTTCTTTAACAATACTTATTCGGTTCCCGGTTGTGTTAAACCGGGATGAAAAGGGAACCGTGTTAAAATCACGGGCTGACGATGCAACTGTAATTCTGTTTTGCTGAGCTCTTAAACAGCATCAAAAATTTACAAAATTAATAGTCACTGAACATTTGTGTGTGTTTGGGAAGACGTTTTGTAAACAGATAAGCCAGGAGACCTGCCAAATAAGTTTTTTCAAGACTTTCACGTAAAAGGTTTTGATAAAAGCTCATGAAATACTGCCGCCAGGTAGTGTTACCTCTCTTTTGTCAATTCCTGTTTGTTAAACTTTAAATTTTAAAAAAATGCAACAGGAAGAAGTATTACTCAAAGAAAACAAAGACCGCTTTGTTATTTTACCTATCAACTATCCCAAAATTTGGGAAATGTACAAACGCCACGAGGCCAGCTTTTGGACCGCCGAGGAGATTGATCTATCGGCCGACCAGAAGGATTGGGAAAATTTAACCGATGGCGAACGGCATTTTATTGGCCATGTTTTGGCATTTTTTGCCGCAAGCGACGGTATTGTTAACGAAAATTTGGCTATCAATTTTATGCGGGAAGTACAAGTGCCCGAAGCCAGATGTTTTTATGGTTTCCAAATCATGATGGAGAACATTCACTCAGAAACATACGCCTTGCTAATCGACACCTACATCAAAAATCCGAAAGAAAAAAATCATTTATTACACGCTATTGATACGGTTCCATGTGTTACCAAAAAAGCGAATTGGGCGCTTAAATGGATTGAAAACGGAACATTTGCACAACGTTTAGTTGCTTTTGCAGCAGTAGAAGGTATTTTCTTCAGCGGCAGTTTTTGCTCAATATTTTGGCTTAAGAAGCGTGGGTTAATGCCCGGTTTAACTTTTAGTAATGAGCTGATTTCTAGAGACGAAGGTTTGCACTGTGAATTTGCTTGCCTACTTTACGGAATGCTGGCCAACAAAATGAGCAAAAACGAGGTTTACGAAATCATCAGAGAAGCCGTTGAAATTGAAAAAGAGTTTGTAACGGATGCTTTGCCGGTTGATTTAATTGGTATGAACGCCCGGTTGATGCAGCAGTACATTGAATTTGTTGCTGATAGATGGATTACAGAATTAGGCTATCCGGTAATTTATAATGCTACCAATCCTTTCGATTTTATGGAAATGATTTCCTTACAGGGAAAAACCAATTTTTTTGAGAAACGCGTTGGTGATTATCAGAAAAGCGGTGTTTTAAGCGATGCCGCAAGCCAAGCTTTTTCTTTGGAGGAGGATTTTTAGTTAAGTTCATCAGTGTAAAAGTTCATTAGTCATTAGGCTTTTTACAGTGGATAGTTAGTCGTTAACGGTTGAAAAGTCCGATCAATGATTGATAGCCTAAACTTTACATCAAACAAGTGCTAATGAACTATAAAGTTGCCAAAATGCAAGCCTAATGAACCAATGACTAATGAACTAAAAACTTGCCGAACTGCAAGTCCTAACAAACTTACAACCTGACCACCTAACAACCCAAAAAAGATGTACGTAATAAAAAGAGACGGTAGAAAAGAAACCGTAAAATTTGATAAAATAACTTCTCGGATAGAGAAATTGAGCTACAGCCTGCATCAAGATTTTATTGATGCGGCGGAGGTAGCAAAAAAAGTAATTGATGGCATTTACGATGGCGTAACCACATCTGAACTAGATAATTTAGCCGCTGAAACGGCAGCTTCATTAACCACTCGCCACCCAGATTATGCCTTGTTGGCTTCGCGTATTGCGGTTTCTAACTTGCATAAGAATACCGTAAAATCATTTTCTGAAACGATGAGAATGTTACATGGTTACGTTGATAAAAAAACCGGCAAAAATGCTTCGCTGATTGCTGATGATGTAATGCAAATTATTGCTGACAACGCCGATTTGTTGGACAGTACCATCATTTACGATAGGGATTTTGCGTTCGATTACTTCGGGTTTAAAACTTTGGAGCGTTCTTATTTACTAAAAATTGATGGCAAAATAGCCGAGCGTCCGCAACACCTTTTTATGCGTGTATCTGTGGGTATCCATAAAAATGACTTGGAAAGTGTAATTAAAACCTACACTTTAATGAGCGAGAAATGGTTTATCCATGCCACGCCTACCCTATTTAACGCATCTACTCCCAAGCCCCAAATGTCGAGTTGTTTTTTAGTCGCGATGAAAGATGACAGCATTGAAGGTATCTACGGAACGTTAACACAAACTGCAAAAATTTCGCAAAGTGCGGGTGGAATTGGCCTAAGTATCCACAATGTACGGGCAACCGGTTCGTACATTAGCGGAACTAACGGAACTAGCAATGGAATTGTACCGATGTTGAAAGTTTTTAACGATACGGCAAGATATGTTGACCAAGGCGGTGGTAAACGTAAAGGAGCTTTCGCAATTTATTTAGAGCCGTGGCATGCAGATATTTTCGCTTTTTTGGATCTGAAAAAAAACCACGGCGCAGAAGAAAACAGAGCTAGAGATTTGTTTTACGCCCTATGGATTTCTGATTTATTTATGAAACGTGTGGAAGCAGATGGCGAGTGGAGTTTGTTTTGCCCGCATGAAGCGCCGGGATTGGCAGACTGCCATAGCGAAGATTTTGAGGAACTTTACATACGTTACGAAGCCGAAGGAAAAGCCAGAAAAACTATAAAAGCGCAGGAATTATGGTTTGCGATTTTAGATGCTCAGATTGAAACTGGGACACCTTATTTATTGTATAAAGATGCAGCCAACGCTAAGTCAAACCAAAGAAATTTGGGAACCATCAAAAGTTCAAATCTGTGTACAGAGATTTTAGAATATACTTCACCAGACGAAGTTGCAGTTTGTAATTTAGCTTCGGTTTCTTTACCATCATACATTGAAAACGGTGAGTTTAATCATCAAAAATTATATGAAGTCGCTTACCAAATCACCATTAACCTTAACAGAATTATTGACAACAACTATTATCCGGTTGAAGAAGCCAGATATTCAAACTTTCGCCACCGCCCAATTGGTTTAGGCGTACAAGGTTTGGCAGATGCTTTTATGCTGTTAAAACTGCCTTTTGAAAGTGCAGCAGCTAAGCAGTTGAATATTGATATTTTTGAGACGCTCTACTTCGCAGCTATGCAGTCATCCGCAGATTTAGCGATTAAAGAAGGTGCTTACGAAACTTTTAAAGGTTCGCCATTATCAGAAGGAAAGTTCCAGTTTGATTTATGGAACGTAAAACCAACAAGTAACAGATGGGATTGGGAAAGCTTGCGTAAACAAGTGATTAAAACAGGCGTAAGAAATTCATTGCTTTTAGCGCCAATGCCAACGGCGTCAACCTCACAAATTTTAGGCAACAATGAATGTTTTGAACCATATACTTCTAACATTTACTCCCGTAGAGTTTTAAGTGGCGAGTTTGTAGTAGTTAATAAGCATTTGTTAAAAGATTTGGTGGAACTTGGTTTGTGGGATAATAAAATGAAAGAACAGATTATTTTAGCCAATGGATCTGTTCAAAATATCGACAGCATTCCTGCACATATTAAAGAGCTTTATAAAACAGTTTGGGAAATTAAAATGCGTACCATTATTGATATGGCCGCAGATAGAGGCGCCTACATTTGCCAGTCGCAATCATTAAATTTATTTGTGAGTTCCCCAACAGCTTCAAAATTAACCTCAATGCACTTTTACGCTTGGAAAAAAGGCTTAAAAACCGGAATGTATTATTTGCGTACGCAAGCTGCTAGTCAGGCTATTAAATTCAGTGTTCAAAGTCAGGCGGTTAAAGAAATTGACCCGGTTGTACAACAAAGCGAGGAATTAATCAGCGGCGAAAGCTGCAGTATGGAAGAGGGTTGTTTGTCTTGTAGCGCATAAACTCCTTTTAAATAAAGAAAAGGCATCCAGAGTTTTTAAATCTAGATGCCTTTTTTGTTAAAATTGCTCGCTCATAAATTTAAAAAACCGGTATTTTCTGTGGCGTTGTTGTTGGTCCTTTTACGGTGAGCTCTCCGTTAGCTGAAATTTCTATTTTATCAAGAAAGGCAACACGTTTTTTATCACCGGTTAAAGAATCAGTTTCAGCTGTTCTGCCATGATATACAGAATATAAATCTCCATTTGCTAAAGTAAGTACCATATTGTGCCCGGTACAGTAAACATCGCCGCCTTTGTTGTTGTTTCCCTGCGTAACCGGATTGTTATCAGCTTTTTTAAATGGACCTAGCGGGCTTTTAGAAGTTGCATAGCCTACTGCATAATGCTCTCCTCTCCAATAGTTGCAAGAATACATCATGTAAAAGGTATCACCATGTTTAAACAGGTAAGAACCCTCATTCCAACGTCGAATGTCTTCTCCTTCGCCAGCTAATGCTGATAAATCTTCCAAAGAGGATTGTTTATCTGCCAACGTTGCTGGCGGACGTAAAAGAACAACAGGTTCTCCAATTACATCGCTAAAATCGGGTTTAATCTCAACGCCATATATCCAACTTTCCTGAACTTCGTTCGCTTTGCCCTCTTTTTTCAATTTAGTCGCCAATTCACTGTTTACCGGGTGTTTATAGCAACACCTTGAATAGTAAAAGTAAGTTTTCCCATCATCTGCGAAGTAGATGTTACCGTCAATAATTGGATAGCCAGGGTCAAAAATCGGTTTGTCGTACATTTCTTTGAACGGCCCGGTCGGACTGTTTGCAACAGCTATACCTAATCTAAAATTTTCTAGCTCGTTGGTCGGATTGTTTTTCCAATTTGCGCTGTAAAGCATGTAAAATTTACCATTACGTTCGTACACCTCGGGAGCCCAAAAACAGTCTTTAACCCAAGAAGCACTATCCCCTTTATAGGCCACTCCTTCATATTTCCAATTTGCCAAACAGGAGATGAATACACTTTAAAATCTTTAAAAACGTAATCACTAGTTCCATACATATAGTATTTTCCGTCTGATGCGTTTAAAATAAATGGGTCTCCAAAAGCAACTGGTTTACCATCAACGTCTATCAACGGATTTTTTACGGTAACAGAATCCTTTGGATTAGAAGTGCTTGTTTTTTTGTTGGCTTCGCCACAAGCGAGCAAAAGGCATCCTCCTAAAACGCCTATTAAAATTTTTTTTCATTAGTTTATGTGGTTGGTTTTGGTTAAATACAAAATTGCTACTCAACTTTGTGGTAAATTTATGTCAGCTAACCTAATAATTTTATTGTAAATAACAGAAAACCTAAAATCAGGCTTGAACAAATTGACAAATACTTTGTTATAAATGCCAGCAAGCCTTATTTTGCGTTCAGTAATATTTTAACGAAACAGTAATTAAGATGTCAAATGCGGAGTACACCAAACACGAGGTAATTATTTGCGAACGTTGCCAAACTAAAATTGAGTGTAAAGCCAATAAGTACACCCAATGCCAGTGTAGTAAAGTTTCGCTAAACCTTAATGAGGTTCAGTACGTTTCGGAAGGGTTTGATGGCTGTTTATGCGCTAACTGCCTGTTAGATTTGCAACAGGAATATCAAAAAATGTTGTTGGAGTGATGTTAGGCCTCAAGTAGCATGTTTTTTGATAGATACACTTAAATTGATGAAATGGAACTTAATAAATTAACACCCGAAGAGGAATACGTAATTTTAAGAAAAGGAACAGAAAGACCTTTTGTTGGCGAGTACACCAACTTAAAAGATGCAGGAACTTATGTTTGCAGGCAATGCAACGCCGAGCTGTATAAATCTGAAGACAAATTTGAATCGCACTGTGGCTGGCCAAGCTTTGATGATGAAATACCCGGAGCGGTAAAAAGAGTTATGGATGCTGATGGGCGAAGGGTAGAAATAGTTTGCGCAAATTGCGGCGGGCATTTAGGTCACGTTTTTGAGGGCGAACGGTTTACACCAAAGAACACCCGGCATTGTGTTAATTCGCTGAGTATGAAATTTATTCCGAAAGAAGGAAAGTAATCGATTTTACACAAAATCTCTCCTTCATGCTGATGGTAGAAAGCATCTCACTAGAAACATTGCCATACCTAACCATCACTTATGATGATGGGGTGTTTCTCCAGCAACCGGCGGATAAACAGGATGATATTTTCTCCACCAAGTCAGGCGCATTAACGATTGAAACGGATACCGGCCCTGTGCCTAATGCCTGTGGCGTATGAGTGGAAAGCGTGTTAAAATGCCCAAATACTTATGATTCGTTGTTCCAAAAACACAATAGACCTTAATTTGCGAGTTTAACACTTTGGCAAAAAACATTATATTTGGCTTCATTCAAAAAAAAATCAGAACCCAAACATGCAAATTAATGAGGAGCAGGATGTTCCCCTTGGAAAGTACGAAGGTTTATCTATTATTGTGGCTACCGACCTGGAAAACGGAATTGGGAAAGACAATGAGCTACTTTGGCACTTACCCAACGACCTTAAATTTTTTAAAAAAGTAACCTCGGGCCATACCATTATTATGGGCCGTAAAACTTTTGACTCGATTGGAAAGCCCCTGCCAAACAGGCGAAATATTGTTGTTAGCCGCCGACCAGATTTACAGATTGAAGGCGCTGAAGTGTTTAGTAACTTGGGAAACGCAATAAATGCCTGTAAAAATGAAACCGAATATTTTGTGATTGGTGGTGGCGAAATTTACCGTCAGGCTTTACCCTTTGCCAGCCAAATTTACTTAACCAAGGTCAATTTTAGCTTTAATGCCGATACTTTTTTTCCGGAGATTACCGCTTTAGAATGGAAAATAGATTGGAGGCAGGAACACCAAAAAGATGAAAAACACGCTTTTGATTATAGCTTTTTAATTTTAAAAAAACATTAGCTAATAAATTAGGCTTTTGAGATTTTATAAATTAAAAATTTAATTAGCTTTGCCCTCTTGAATAAAATAGCAATTACACATATCATCTAAAAAAAATGCAACAAAAAGGAATTATTAAGTTTGCAGCAATTGTATTAACACTTTTATGTTTATATGCGCTTTCTTTCACTTTCGTTACCAACAAGGTAGAAAACGATGCCAAAGCGTATGCCAATGGAGACCCGGTTAAAGAAAAAAGATACTTGGATTCGGTTTCAAACCTTCCTGTTTATCCAATTCTTGGGCATACTTACCAATACGTAAAACAAAAGGAAATTCCTTTGGGTTTAGATTTAAAAGGTGGTATGAACGTTACAATGGAGATTGAACTATCTGCGTTGATAAAAAGTTTAGCCAACAACCCAAGCGACGAAACTTTTAACAAAGCTTTGGCAAATGCCGAAGCGAAATTAGCCACCACGCAAGAAAGTTTGGTTTCGCTTTTCGTATCTGAGTATGAAAAGCTAAACCCAAATGGAAAGCTTTCTGTGTTTTTTGCAACTAAAGAAAACGCGGATGATGTAAAATTGAACGCGTCTAATAGCGATATCCAAAAGTTTTTAGCTAAGCAGGCAACATCTGCTGTTGAACGTTCTTTCAATATTTTAAGAACAAGGATTGATAAATTTGGTGTAACACAACCAAACATTCAACTGCAAGACGGCTCCAACCGTATTTTAGTTGAATTGCCGGGCGTAACAGAGAAAGAACGCGTTCGTAAGTTGTTACAAGGTTCTGCAAAATTAGAGTTTTACGAAACCTACGACAATAAAGATATTTTCCCTTTGCTGCAAAACATCAACAATATTTTAGCAGCCAAACAACCAAAAACCGAAGCTAAAGTTGCCGCAAAGGATACTACAAGCCTTGCTAAAACCGATAAACCTGCTTTGTTAAACGCAAAAAAGGACTCTACGTCTAAAGACTCGGCAAATGTAGATGCGCTAGCAAAATCTAATCCGCTTTTTGCAATTTTATCCCCAGCGACTTTCCAAGGTCAAAACGGTCAGCAAGGCCTTCGTCCGGGACCAACAGTTGGGTACGCTTTAGAAAGCGACACTGCTAAAGTAAACAAGATGCTAGCAGCGGAGGATATCCAAGCATTATTTCCGGGCGATTTAAAACTATTGTGGGGCGTAAAATCTACTGCACCAGAAAATAAAATTTTTGAGCTTTTCGCAATTAAAACCTCGGGTATAAATGGCGAGCCTGCACTTGCAGGAGACGTAATTTCTAACGCCCGTGAAGATTTTGACCAGCGTGGAAACCCAGAAGTGGTGATGGTGATGAAATCTGACGGAGCCAGAGAGTGGAAAAGAATTACTGCAGCTGCTGCAGGTTCGCCATCAAGCGAAGACGATAATAAATGTGTTGCCATTGTTTTAGATAATGCTGTTTACACTGCTCCAAGAGTTTCGGGCGAAATTCCGAACGGTATTTCTTCTATTTCTGGAAACTTTACCGTTGAAGAAACTAAAGATTTAGCCAACGTTTTAAAGGCGGGTAAATTACCGGCTCCGGCTAAAATTGTACAAGAAGCAGTTGTAGGCCCTTCTTTAGGTGCCGAGGCAATTAGTTCTGGTTTAACATCTGCTGTGGTAGGTTTAATTGTGGTATTGGTATTTATGATGTTCTATTACAATAGAGCAGGAACAGTTGCTAATATTGCGGTGTTTACCAACGTATTCTTTTTAATGGGGGTACTTGCATCATTGGGTGCTGTATTAACATTGCCTGGTATAGCAGGTATCGTACTTACTTTGGGTATGGCGGTTGATGCTAACGTATTGATTTATGAGCGTGTCCGCGAGGAGTTAAACTTAGGTAAATCATTAAAATTAGCGATATCAGATGGTTATAAGCATGCTATGCCATCTATCCTTGATTCACAGATTACTACTTTGTTAACCGGTATTATTTTATATGCCTTTGGGTCGGGTCCAATTCAGGGATTTGCAACAACGTTAATCATAGGTATCATCACTTCTTTATTCTCTGCGATTTTAATCTCTAGGTTAATTTTTGAGTGGATGTTGAAGAAAGAAATGCCGATTAAGTTTTCGAACCCTTGGAGCGACCATACCTTTAAAAACGCAAACTACAACTTTGTGGGCAAGCGTAAAATATTTTACGCTGTTTCAGGTACTTTTATTGCGTTGGGTATTATTTCTATAATAATCAGAGGATTTTCTTTTGGGGTTGACTTTAAAGGTGGCAGAACCTATGTGGTTAAATTTGAAAAATCTGTAACTACAGAGGATGTAAGGCAGGCCGTTAATGAATCTTTTGGCGTTGCATCAGAAGTTAAAACTTTTGGAAGTGATGACCAAGTAAGAATTACAACTCCTTATTTAATTGACAGCCAAGCCGATAATGCAGACCAACTAGTTGAAGCAAAATTAAAAGAAGGCTTAGCAAAAGTACAAGGCAATAAAAGTAGTATTGAAAGTTCACAAAAAGTTGGGCCAACCATTGCAAATGATATCAAGATATTCGCAATTTATTCTGTGTTGCTATCAATCCTTGCAATTGCCTTATACATCTTCGTCCGATTTAGGAAATGGAGCTACAGTATTGGTGCACTTGTGGCTTTAACGCATGACGTTTTATTGGTGCTCTCTTTCTTCTCTTTATTTAACGGAATTTTACCATTCTCGTTGGATATTGACCAGGCATTTATTGCGGCTATTTTAACGGTAATTGGTTACTCTATTAACGATACCGTGGTTGTATTTGATAGGGTGAGGGAATTTTTGAGTAACCACCACGCTAAAACAGACAACATGAAAGTGGTAATTAATGACGCCATAAACAGCACATTAAGTCGTACCATTATTACTGCGTTAACCGTAGTGTTTGTTTTGGCAGTCTTGTTTATATTTGGTGGCGAGGTAATTAGAGGTTTCTCTTTCGCCTTGTTAATAGGTGTAATATTTGGAACTTACTCCTCTATTTGCGTAGCTACACCAATTGTTGTAGATATTGTAAAAGACCAAGAAACTAAAAAATAGAATCGTTGTTATTTTTTAAAAAAGGCTTTTGGACGTAAACCCAAAAGCCTTTTTTGGTTTACAAAGTATCAACAAAATATTTATCAACAGCTTATGTGCCCCGCTTAGTCCCGGGCCTAAAACAAGCAATCGTTTCTAAAACATTTTAGACGTTAACGCATACAAAAATTGGTTTTAATTACTAATTTTAAAGCTTAACAAATAAGCCGGCAACTTGCAAAAACACGTTTTAGTTATTGATACAGAAACATCTGGCTTGCCCAAAAAATGGGATGCACCGTACAGTTCAAAAAGTAGTTGGCCACACGTACTACAAATTGCGTGGCTTATTTACACTAATGATGGCCTGTTACTAAAAAAAGAGAACCATTACTTAAAACCCGGTAATTTCAAAATCACTAAAGGGTCTTTAAAAATCCATCACTTAACCGCAGCCTTTTTAGAAGCAAATGGCGAAGATAGGTGGAGCGTTTTTGATAAGTTAGCTTCGGATATTTCAACCTATTCGCCATTGGTGGTTGCGCACTTTGCCGAGCTGGATTTTTGCATGGTAGGTGCCGAGTACCACCGGTTAAATTTGCCAAATCCATTGCAAAACAGTGCTTTCTTTTGTACGCTTAAAGCGAGCGCTGCCTACGTTAAAAACCCAACATTTAACTTTTTGAAGCTGAATGTATTTTACAAAACTTTGTTTAAAAAGCGACCAGAAAATTTGCACAATGCCATTGTTGACGCCGAGCTAACCGCAGAAATATTTTTTCATCTTTTACAAAAAGGTGAGGTTAACGATTTAATCGTGAAAGAACACTCATCAATCATCAGAAAGGATAAACAGCAGGTAAAGAAAACATTTAACATTTACTACATCATGTTAATAGTTGTTTTACTCATTTTAATTGCCATTTATTACTATGGAAGATAAACTATCATTTTTACTCAGCATCCCTCCTTTTTCCGGATTGCCAATTGAGGTGGTAAACAGTATAGCCGAGGCCTTAGAAGAGGTTAGCTACACCAAAGATAAATTGGTTTACCAGCAAGAAATAACCCGGATGAAAGGTGTAGATATTGTTGTTGAGGGCGAGTTTGAATCATTTTTTTACGATGGAAATGATGATAAAAGAGATTTGGAGTTTTTAAAGCCCGGGCGTTTATTTGGTGGAATTTCTGTTTTGTTAAACCGAAAAAAGGCCTTAAAATCTGTTATAGCAAAAAAGGGAACTTTAGTTTATGTAATTCCAAGAAAGTTGTTTAAAGAGCTTTGCACTACTTACGAAAGCTTTTTTCAGTTTTTTACTGATGATTTTGGTAAAAGAATGTTGAACGAAGAGTTTGCACATTTTTACAAAAAACCAGCCTTATTTGAAGAAAGCTATTTAGCGTCTGAGCAAATGTACTCTCGTAAAATTGAGGGAATAAATTACCAGCGCCTAACCATTTGCCAGCAGCACACGCCTATTTTTGAGTGCGCCATAAAAATGGCTCAACAAAAAATTAGCTGTTTGTTTATTAGCAATAGCGATAATAAAATTATTGGTTTTATTACTGATATCACCCTCCGTGATAGGGTGATTGCACAAAAATTGGATGTTAACAATGCTGTGGAACAGGTGATGGATAGCAGCATTATCTCTATTAGTAGTGAGGCCTTTATTTACGAGGCTATTTTGTTAATGTTCCAAACTAAAAGTCGTTACTTGTTGGTAGAAAATCAGGGGGAATTTGTTGGTTTTTTAAGCAGAAACAGGTTACTGAGCGAGCAGGCGCAATCCCCTTTGGTGTTTATACAATCGGTAAAATCTGCCTTAAGCGTTAAAGAGCTAAAAGCTAAGTGGCAAAAAGTGCCAAGCATCGTTTCGCAATTGTTAGGTCGTGGCGTAAATGCCGAAATTGTAAACCAAGTAATTACAACCATTGCCGATACAATTTCTAACAAGATTATAGAGGAAACTATAAAAGAGATTGGACCTGCGCCAGCCAAATTTGTTTTTATTGTTTTAGGCAGCGAGGGCAGAAAAGAGCAAACTTTAAAAACCGACCAAGATAATGCAATTATTTATGAGGATAAGGCAAACGAACAAAGAGAACTGGTAAGAAGTTATTTCTTAGATTTTGCTACCCGTGTTTCGGATAAATTAAATGAAATTGGTTTTGTGTACTGTAGCGGAGATTTTATGGCGAAAAACCCCAAGTGGACACATTCCTTATCACATTGGAAACGCAACTATAAGGAATGGATAGAGGACGCATTGCCAGAAACCGCGATTAAGTTCTCTACTTTTTTTGACTGCCGGGCAATTTACGGCGATTTAACCATTATTGACGAGCTTCGGGAGTTTGTTAACGAAGAATTAAACCAGCCGATGGAAAAATTCTTCGTTTATATGGCTAAAAATGCACTTCAATACGAGCCTCCGTTAACTTTTTTTAAGAATATAAGAACGCAGAAAGTTGATGAAAAAGAGGTTTTTGATATTAAAAGGGCGATGACTCCAATTGTAGATCTGGTTCGCGTTTATGCTTTGCAAAACAAAATTTTCAGAAAAGAAAATACCGGTGAAAGGCTTAAAGAATTAAAGAAGTTAGGCGTTTTTACGGATACTCAATTCCAAGAGCTAATGCAGTCTTATTACTATCTGATGAGTTTACGTTTAAAGCGCCAGGCGCAAAACATTATTGACAACAACGCAGAACCCACCAACTATGTTGCGTTAAATTCGTTAACAAAAATAGAACAAGTAACGCTTAAAGAAATATTTAAAACCATTGAGAGTTTTCAAAACGGCATTAAATTAAGGTTTATGGGAAGTTTATAGGCGGATAAAGAAAAATCCAAATACCCAAAAGTTGAAATTGTAAAGTTTGCGGATAAAAAATAGCTGATTTTAGTATGTTTTGTAACATAGTTAAATTGTAAAAATAAAAAAGCCCCCTCCAAATTGGAAAGGGCTCTATCATCAAATATTAAAACTATTTACAATCTACCAAGGCCAGGTTTATGCCGTTGTAAACAACTTCAAACTCTGTTCTTCTGTTCATTTGTTGCTCGGCTTCAGAGCAAGGTACGCCATCCGTACAGCCATTTGTTAACCTACTTTTACCATAATAGCGTACTTTAATTCTATCAGCAGCGATACCATTTTTAACCAAATAAGCTTTCGCCGATTCGCCTCGGCGTAATGATAAAACCCGGTTGTAACTTTCCGAAGCTCTGCTATCACAATGGCTTCTGGTAATCACTTCAATCCCTGGGTATTTTTTCATCAAATCCACAACATGATTTAAATCGGCAACAGCATCCTCTCTGATGTAGTATTTATCTAAATCATAATAAATATTTTGCAAAGCAAAAACCTTTTTTAAAGAGTCGCAGTGGTCAACAACAAATTTCTGAATATCGTTGACACCTTTAAGCTTAAGAGGGACAAAAATTACGGAATCTTTTGTAATCCCATCTGTTCCAATGTACCTTCTATCCGGTAAAAAATCTTTCAATTTGCCCATAAGCTCGTAACCTGTATCTTTTAATAAAGGTTTTTTAAATTCGCCCTTATCATTTAAAGTTAATACCTCTTCATTTTCTCCATTTCGGAGGGTAACAATAGCATTTTTTAGCGGTAATCCGGTGGTAGCGTCAGTTACAACGCCTTTTAAAATAATTCCAAACTCTTTTTTTACAAATGAATAAATGTTATCATCTCCAGCTCGGTTAGAACTTAAGAAACCGCTTAGTTCGCTTAGTTTTGCAACACCAAAATCATCGTAAGAAGAGTTAAACGGTGCACCTAAATTTAAAGGGCTACCTACCGGGCGTAAATCTTTAAGCTTTACGGTAAAAACATCCAGACCACCTAAACCAGGTAAACCATTAGAAGAATAATATAAAAGCCCTTCTTTATCTAAATACGGAAATTCCTCATCACCTTCGGTATTTATTTTCCGGCCCATATTTATTGGCTTGCCCCACTCCCCTTTTTCATTCAAACGAATACTGTAGTACAAGTCGGCACCGCCAGAACCACCGGGCATATCCGAAGAAAAAATCAATAGATTACCATCTTTACTTATAGCCGGATGGCCTACCGAATATTGATCATTATTGTAAGGAAAAGGTTTTATTTCTTTAAAATCCGGAGCTTTAGCGGTATACATCTTAAGTTTAACCACTCCGTTTTTGCTTTTGCCGGTTTTCCAGTTTTGGTAGTTGTTACGCGTGAAAATGATGGAACCATCAGGTAACAGTGCCGATGTACCTTCATGAAACTTGGTGTTGATGTTTCCACCAAGTCCTTTAATGTTTGAAGCGCTGTAAGATTCAACCGCGGTATACACAGAGCGATCATAAACGCCAGTGATTTTTGTGTCGTTGCTGGTTACGGCAGTATTGTCATCATTTACCTTACCTAAGTTATCGGTAGCCGTGGAGGCATTTGAAGTAGCTGTATCAACTTTAGTGTAAGAAAGTGTGTTGATGTCTTCTAAGTAATACAAATCTGAGAAAGGCGTATTATTCCAGCCGAAAACATGCTTCACCGGTTTCGATTGATAACGGTTGCTGCTAAAAACCATTCCGTTTTTATACAACATAGGGCTGTACTCGGATGCTTTTGAATTAATATTTAGGTAATTTATATCCCAGCTAAAGCCTTTGCCTAGTTTATCAAAATCAACATCAGAAAAATACTCACCTCTCCTATCGCTTGGTACCATTATTAAATATTTACGATACCATAATTCAGATTTTTCGTATTCTTTGTTGTTGGCTAAAGCTTCTGCGTAGTGCAAAACCCATTCGGGCTTTTTAATTTCTTTTTGGTTTAGTTTTTCATAAAACGCCAAAGCCTCCGGATATTGTTTAGTTAAACGGTAGCTGTTCGCAATGATTTCCAATGCAGTGGTATTATCTTTATCTTTCGCTAAAACAGGTTTTAAAAGCGCAATTGCATCTTTGTAGCGTAAGTTTTTGTATGCGTTTTTAGCCGATGTTAGGTTTACCTTTTTATTTTGAGCTTGAACAACAAGGGCACAAATCAATAATAAAGAAGTTAAGTATATTTTTAGATTCATCTTTTTCATGCTATAATCGGTTAAAAGAAACGTGGTGAAATAAATTTATTTTTCTCGTAGCCAAACTCGTAGCGTAGCATAATTTCATGACCCCCACTATTAAATGCTTGCAACGAAGTTAAGCTGTGGTCATACGCGTAACCAATTCTAATTTGTGGGGTAGCCTGGATTTCTAATAAACCCGAAACATCCGCATTAGAACGGTATTGCGCCCCTAAGCCTAACACGTTTTTAATCCACAACATGGCATTTACATCTCCCTCAATTGGAGCGCCAGTAACTTCTTTAATCATAATGGATGGCTTAAGCTTAAAATCCTCACTTAAGTTAAACACTATGCCCGCTGTTAAAAATAAGTGCATCTCTTGTTCAGATAAAGGCGTTGATGCCAATTTATTTGGCGCCAGTTGCAAAGCGGACAAACCAACGTAAAAATTATCGGAATTGTAATACGCTCCCGTTCCTAAATTGAATATGGTTTTGTTTACGTTATCTTGAAATGCTGCGTCGGTATTGGTGCCGCTTTGGTCTAATGCAACGCTTTGATAGTTTGCCTTATAGTTAGAAAGGCTACCCTGCAAACCAAACGATAAAGTTCCTTTGTCCATTCTAATTCGGTAGGCGCCACTTGCAACAATACCAGTGGTATTGGTAATTCCTAGCCTATCGTTAAACACTTGAAGACCTAAACCAATCTTTTTATCATTAATTGGCGCATCGACGGTAAATGTGGTTGTTTGCGGCGCACCTTTAATGCCAGTCCATTGGTTACGGTAAAGTGCAGTTGCCGAAACCACATTTCGGCTGCCAGCGTACGCAGGGTTTAAAGCCAGTGAATTAAACATGTACTGCGTATACATGGCGTCCTGCTGCGCCAGTAAAGGTTGTGCATTGCCTAAAATAAATATAAAAGAGAGTGTTATATAGATATATTTTTTCATCATTTTATCTGTTAAGGGTGATAATTCCTACGTATTTTTTGCCATTGTAATTTACAACGTAATAGTAGGTGCCAACCGGTAAATCATTGCCGATGGTGATGCCTGTATTTGAACGTCCGTCCCAATTGTTTAAATAGTCGTTTGATTTATAAACTGCGTTTCCCCATCGGTTAAATACCTCAAAAACCAGAGGCGTTAAACCGCCATTTACAATCACAAATAAATCATGGTCGCCATCGCCATTTGGCGAGAAACCTTCAGGGATAAAAATTTTATCGACAATAAACTTAACCGGTGTTGGCACTTTTGGCGAAACATCTTCTGGGGTGTTAGGATCGGGTACTAAACCATCTGTAGATTGGTCTTTGGCTACAGCGCCATCTGCAGAAGAAGTACCCTCAGTAAATGCGATGTTTTGGAAATTGAATATCCCCCTATCTAACTTAACATTAAGCAGCAATTCTACTTTTCCACTTGTTTTTGCCGCGAGCTGACTAGTTGCTGCTAGCAATTGCGTATTAGGCCCGCCATCATAAGTTGGGTTAACAGTTAGGGAACCATCAGGCGAACTTATACTGATAACTGAATATTTAGTAGTGTTAAACGTAGCCCGTAAGTCATCTGTTAAAGAAAGATTTAGCAAACTAACGTTTCCGTAATTAACCACATTGAAGAGAAATTTTACATTATAGCTTTCATCTACCTGCTCATCAATGCTTATTAAAGCTTTTGCTAAACCTATTTTTGGAGGAACAGGTACGGATATGGTTACTGTGGCCGGGTCTGATTCGGCACCTTTATTATCTTTAATGGTGTAGGTAAAACTATCGGGCCCCGCATAATTAAGATTGGGCGTGTAAGTAACATTACCGGTTATTGGATCAACTGCTACACTCCCGTTTAACGGAGGCGTTTTTATAGCAACGCTTGTTTTATCAATGGTGGCAACGCCGTCTTTATCGGTATCGTTGTTTAAAACATTGATAATCGAGGGCGTGTTTACTTTGCCAACTACATCATCTTTTACGGCAACCGGTATTATGTTAACAACAACTTTTAAATCAGCGCTGGAAACACACTGGCCAGGCAAGGTTAAATTATAGGTAAAAATATACGACCCTGATTGCAGATTACTTACTGATGTAGAGGCGCTTGTACTGTTGCTAAAAATTGCAGAGGTTGGGCCAGATTTTTGAACCCAAACAGCGCTGTAACCAGCCGGAGAGTTACCTGTTATGGTAGCAGTTGTACTTTGCGTAGCGATATTGATTAGTTGTTCTGCCCCTACTGTAGCAGGAATAGTTGTTACAGGATCTTTAATGGTCAGGGTGGCTGGACTTGAAACCACACCCTTACTGTCAGTAATGGTGTATTTAACGGAAACAGGCCCCGTTACGTTCGGGTTAATCGGCGTAAAAGTTATGGTACCATCGTTATTTGCGGTAAAAACACCTTTGTTAGCAACAGAAAATGTTTTTTGTTCGCCCGTAACTACCGGGTCAAGATCTAAAGATGTATTAATTATAGTGCCGCCCACGTTTGTTGAAGCATCATTAGCAACTACATTCCAAGTAGATATTTTCCCTAAACACTCTGTAAACTCGTCATCTAAAGCTGTTGGGTTAGTTAAGGGTCTGCGGTAAATATCAATACTTACGTTTCTGATTTCGTGAAAGTTTGTCAAATCTCCAGTGGAAGATGCGATGCCGTAGGCGATATTTGCAGGCGGAACATCAGGATAATAAAAATTATCAATAACTGTTGTTGTCTTAGTAGGGCTGCCGCCTACTTCAATCCTAACAGTAATAAAATAGCCAGAGGGCGACGCGGGCTTTAAGTCAATATATGCTTTCCTATAACCAAGCTGTGTGCTCTCGGGAAAACGTTCATTAGCATCGTTCACCAAATCAACACCTTTATCACTAGCTGTAACCGATGTTAAATATCTGTAATTATTAGGGTCCAGCGCATTGCCGTTACCTTTCCCTCTTATCACTACTGATTTTGTGGATATTCCGTATAAGCCAGGACCAACAATACCGCCTTGCCTTCCTTCTCTCGGGTTGGGGAAATTCCCAAATTCATCAAGTGCCACGCCTAAATAGCCATTACTTACACCCGGTAGTACCTCGGATGGCAGCGTTTTACCGTAGGGCAGGTACTG
>DASVGY010000006.1:0-6080 GCA_036379295.1 Pelobium sp. | reverse complement strand
GTCTTCAATAGAAACCTGCATCATTTCGTTTGTGCCGTTGCAAATGCCGATGAGGAAAATTTTATTGGCATCCACGTTGTTTCTTGAAATTAGGTAATCAATTGCGGCTTCTACATCCTGTTCCTTATTTTTAAGGCTTTCCAACTGCCGGGGCTTTCCGCCGCTTTCGCCATAACCTCTTGCATCAAAACAAAGAGCAACAAAACCTTTTTCTGCCAACCGGGTGGAATATTGAATGGGCGATTGCTCTTTTACAGAACAAATAGGCCCTAAAATAACAACAGCAGGTTTTTTCTGCTCGCTACCGTCAGTACACAAAAGCCCCACTATATTTTGGTTCTGGCTTTTAAAATGTATTTTTTTTGTTGATGTGGTATTCATTTTATTTTTGTTTTGATTGCATGAAAGCATCGCTGTTAACGCAATTAAGGCTAAAAAAAGAAATTTATTTATCGTTTTCTCAAAAATTGTCAGCTTTTTAGAGATTAATAGTTTCTTGAGTTTTCTCAATTTTCCAAACGTTCTTTTATCTATAGTAGGCATCAGGATTTTTTAAAATGATATATTGTTAGCAGTTCGCATTTAGCGCCCATCACCGCGTTTTTTGCTGTGATACACAGCTTGAACTACAAATTTGAAAATAAAGCGAGTTTAATTGCTAGCATTAAAAATAGAAAAGCCGGTACTTTTTAGCGCTTCTTTCTAAAATCTTGTGGAGATAATGCGGTGTATTTTCTAAAAAATCTTGCGAAATAGCTATTGTCATTAAAGCCTAACTTGTCAGCAATTTGTGCAACGGTAAGGTCAGAGAAATTAAGTAATTGCTGCGCTTCTAAAAGCGTTCGTTCCTTTATAATTGCGGTAGCCGTTTTTGCGCTCAGCAATTTAGTTACAGCGTTTAATTGATGTGTTGAAATATTCAAAAGCGACGCATACCGTGAAACAGAAAGGTTTTCTAAAAAATGTAATTCAACTAATTTCCTGAATTTTTTAAAGATGACAATATGGTGCTTGTTTGCGTCTTGCTGTTTTGGAGCAGCAAATAAGGCTTGTATGTTTTTGAGCAAAATAAAAAGCGAAGCCTGCACAATTTCTTCTGTGGGCTCAACCTTTTTACATTCGCTGTAAAGCAGCTCCATGATTGGTTTTAAAGCGGTCTCATCTTGTTTTGAAAGCTTCAAAAAGGGGTTTTCATGTAGGTTATCTAAATACGAAAGCTCAAAAAGAAAATTTTTGTTTTGGAACAAACGCAGAAAAAAATCTTCTTTAAACAGAATTACAAAGCCCCTAATATTATTCCACTTTTCAAATAAATGCAGTTGCCCTGGCGAAATAAAAAACAAAGTACTGTCTGATATTGTGTAATTTTTATAGTCAATATTTTGTGTGCTTGCGCCTTTAGTTATCCAAAGAATCTCGTAAAAATCATGTTTATGCGGAAATTCAATGTCGTGGGGCTCCGCCATATCTTCAAACCTATCAACTAAAAAATCCAGCCTACTTTCAGCTTGATTTGTTAGGTTGGCTATCGATATGGTTTTAAGCATGTTGTATTTTTTGGCGTTCAATTAGCGTGTATCGGCATTCCATAAAATTATTTGTACCGGTCTGTATGGCCCAAACTTTTATCGGGATTAACCACGTCTCTCACCAATTTTTTCAGCTCTTTAATTTCCGGAAAGCGATCCTCTGTTTTTCTATCAAAAATTAGCTCGCCATCTATTTTTACGCTAAACTCACCACCAATTTCTGCAGGGCAAAGTAAAACGCCACAAATTTCATCGGTAAAAGTATTCAATAATTCCTGCGCCATGTAGGCAGAACGGAGCATCCAGCCGCATTTAGGGCAGTAGTTGATGGTAATGATTGGTTTTTTGATCATATTGGTTTGATGTTCTCCAATTTATAAAAATTAAACTTTCACGTTTCTTACGTTTGTGCAAATTTAGAATTTGTTAAATATTTTTTAAAACTTGCAAACGAAGTAAATTTCCGATAATTTTATTGCAATTTTTTACTTATTTCTTTATTATTTTAATAATTTATGGAGTTGATTGTTGTTGGTGCTGGCCCGGGAGATCCTGAATTGATAACATTAAAAGCAATAAACGCTTTAAAAAGAGCGGATGCAATTCTGTATGATAATTTAGCCAATAAGGTTTTACTAGATTATAAAAAAGATGGCTGTCATTTGGTTTATGTAGGTAAAACTCCTTATCAAAAATATAACAGTCAAGAAGAAATTCATAGCTTGATAAAAGAGTATGCGGATAAATGTGAGGTTGTAGTGCGTTTAAAAGGTGGTGATCCTTTTGTTTTTGGTCGTGGAATGGAAGAGATAATGTTTGCCAAATCTTACGGAATGAAAACCAGCTATATTCCTGGAATTACCAGTATGTTGGCGAGCGGCTTAAGCGGAATTCCGTTAACACACCGCGGCGTGAGTGAAGGTTTCTGGGTAATTACCGGGACAAAAAAAGATGGGAGTTTATCGCGTGATATCGAATTGGCCTTGCAAAGTAAAACCACTTTGGTAATTTACATGGGGATGAAGAACCTACCGTTTATTATCGAAGAAGCCATAAAATATGGTAAACCAAACACACCTGCAGCAGTAATTCAAAACGCATCTTTACCTACCATGAAAATGGTTAAAGGTACAATTGCTGGTTTAGAAGAGCTTACTAGGCAACACGGAATCACGCATCCGGCAATTATTGTGATAGGAGATGTTGTTGATTTGGAAGGGGTTTAAAGGTTCATGAACCGCTTTTTTGTCAATGTTTTTTACTAGCTATCTTTGAAATACAAATCAGCTTGACTTAATAATTAAAAAATGAAAGTTTTATTTGACATAGAAGATAACAGAGTTCCTTTTGTAATGGAATTACTTAATAACTTGAAGTTTGTAAAAACAAAAACATTAACAGCAGAAAAAGCTGAACTAATTTGTGATATCAGAGAGGCTGTAAATGAAGTTAATTTGATTAGATCGGGTAAATTAGAAGGTGTTTCTGCTAAGGAGCTTTTAGATGAGTTATAAGATCATCGCTATCCCCAAATTTAGGAAGCAAATCAAAAAATTAGCTCAAAAATACCCATCCATTAAGAATGATTTTTCGCAATTTTAGAACTTTTAGAGAAAGATCCAAAGCAAGGAACAGCACTAAATAAAAGTTGTTATAAAGTTCGCCTTGCGATCTCTTCAAAACGAAAAAGGAAATCCGGTGGAGCAAGAATAATAACCTACGTATTGATTTCTGAAGAAAAGGTTTACCTACTTTAAATCTACGATAAAGCCGATAGAGAAACGCTAACTGACAAGGAAATAAGCGAACTTTTAGGCTCGTTATAGAATTTCCTTCTACTGCAACCTTATCCGTGTTTCGCTAAAAAATCTTGGTAAGCCAAAGCAATTCCTTCTTTTAAATCAATTTTGTGTTTCCAACCCTTACTGTGCAGTTTGCTCACATCCATTAGTTTACGCGGCGTTCCATCGGGTTTGCTGCTATCAAAAACCAATTCGCCTTTAAAACCAACAATATCTTTAATCATCAGGGCTAAGTCTTTAATGGTTAAATCTTCGCCGGTGCCAATATTAATCAAATTTGGCTCGTCGTAATTTTGCATCAAATAATAACAGGCGTCAGCTAAATCATCGGCAAACAAAAATTCTCGCATAGGGCTTCCGCTACCCCAAACTGTTACGTTAGCATCGTTATTCTGCTTAGCTTCGTGAAATTTACGAATCAGTGCCGGCAATACATGAGAGTTTTGTGGGTGGTAATTATCATTGTAGCCGTATAAATTAGTTGGCATTGCCGATATGTAATTGCAGCCATATTGTGCCCGGTAGGCATCACACATTTTGATTCCTGTAATTTTAGCTATCGCATACGGCTCGTTGGTTTCTTCTAATAAACCGGTCAATAAATATTCTTCTTTCAAGGGCTGAGGAGCCATTTTTGGATAAATACAACTTGAGCCTAAAAACATCAGTTTTTTAACGTTATTGAGGTGCGAATTATGGATAATATTATTTTGGATCTGTAAATTATCGTATAAAAATTCTGCTCGGTAAGTATTGTTGGCTACAATTCCGCCCACTTTTGCGGCAGCTAAAAACACGTATTCAGGCTTTTCTGCACTAAAAAAATCCGCAACAGCTACTTGGTTTCGTAAGTCCAATTCTTTAGAAGTTCGGGTAATGATGTTGGTATAACCTTCTTTTTCTAATTTTCTTAAAATTGCTGAACCCACCATTCCACGATGGCCGGCGATGTAAATTTTTGATGGTTTTTCCAAAATGCTAAACTAAAATAGCCTCAAAGATAAAATTATTGGAACGCTTTAAAACCCTTTAAAATTAATTTTTGCCTTAAGTAACAGGTAAATCTTATTTTTGAAGAAAATTTAAAGAATTGGCGAAGAGAAAATTACAGCGTTTTGCAGAAATCGGCACTTTTGACAACGTTAAACAGCTTGAGGAAGGTAAAGCGTTTAAAGGAAAATGGGCAAAAAACTTTTTTAAAAATGATAATCCATTGATTTTGGAGCTAGCTTGCGGTAAAGGCGAGTATAGTGTAAATTTAGCCAAGAAGTTTCCAGATAAAAATTTTGTGGGGATTGACTATAAAGGCAATCGTTTATGGGTTGGCGCTAAAATGGCAATTGATGAGGGCATTAAAAATGTTGGTTTTTTACGCATTCAAATTCAAAATATATTAGATTACTTTGCTGATGGTGAAGTGGAAGAAATATGGCTCACTTTTCCAGATCCGCAGGCGCAAAGCCCGTTAGAACGTAAGCGTTTAACTAACCCAACATTTTTAAAAAAGTACCAAACAGCATTAAAACCAAAAGGAATAATGCATTTAAAAACAGATAACGACGGTTTTTTTGAATACACCTTAGAAAAATTGGCCGAGTTAAAAATACCAATCATTCAACAAACTAAAGATGTTCACCAAGATTTTCCTGATGATGAAATTTTAGCCATAAAAACGCATTACGAAAGAATTTACTTAAGCAAAGCTAAAAACATCAATTACCTTAAGTTTTCTTTTTTGGCAAGTTAGAATGGCGATTACACGTAGCTAATTCCTAAAAAGAAGTTTGTTGTTTTAAGTTAAAATACCATTTTAGTTTTTGGTTCAAAAATTGCTTATATTTCCGAATAAAAAGGTGATTATGAGAAAAGAACTCCACGAATTTTCTTTGCAGCTTGATGAGCAATTTGATTTAACAGACATCAAAATCAATTGGATTCTTGCTTTTATTTTACGTTTGTTTAAGTAAAAGCTGGCGTATTTTTTAGGTAAGCAGTTTAAATTTAAACTGCCAAAACCTTTATGCCTTAATTGTAAACATTGTGCTGCAATCCTGTTTTTATAAAGCTACCCAAAACCGCAAACTTACCTTTAAACTGTAAACATTATAGCCTAAATTTGTTGGCTTAAATAAAATAATTTTGAGAAGAGAAGCCCAACGCTTAAATGCGTTAACCGTACATGATATAGCAGAAGAAGGAAAAGGAGTTGCCCGCAACCAAGAATTAGTGGTTTTTATAGAAAAAGCAATTCCCGGAGATGTAGTGGATGCTTTAGTATATAAAAAGAAGAAGAAATTTGCCGAAGCTAAAATCGAAAAAATCATTGAAGCATCGCCAGATAGGGTAGAACCGTTTTGCCAGCATTTTGGTACATGTGGCGGTTGCAAGTGGCAACACATGGACTACCAAGCTCAGCTTAAATATAAACAAAAATCGGTTTTAGATGCTTTACAACGATTGGGCGGACTTGATATTCATCATGCGGAAGCTATTTTACCCTCTGCCCAGGATAAGTATTATCGCAATAAGCTGGAATATACTTTTTCTAATAAACGTTGGTTAACTACGCAGGATGATGTTGTTGATAATGAAAAAGAACACAACGCTTTAGGATTTCATGTTCCGCTTAGGTTTGATAAAATTTTAAAGATAGATCATTGTTATTTACAGGCAGATCCTTCCAATAGTTTAAGAAATAGTATAGCCGAGTTTGCCGTAGCAAATGACATTTCTTTTTACGATTTAAGGG
>DASVGY010000005.1:0-5646 GCA_036379295.1 Pelobium sp. | reverse complement strand
TTTACTGTTTTATTGAGTTTAGCTGGCAACTTAAACTCGCCAAAGAAAGTTTTAAAAATCACACGGAAAATATAGAACGTGGTCAACCATGAAGTAACAGAAATAACGACCGGAAACAGCCAATAAATGCCGCCTCGTTCACTTGCCCATTCAAAAACGGTGATTAAAATAGCGTCTTTTGACAGATAACCCGAGGTAAATGGCAAACCTGATAAAGCCATAGCCGCAATAATAAAAACAATGGTAGTCACCGGCATAAATTTGGCCAACCCGCCCATATTGCGCATATCCTGTTCGTCAAATTTGGTTTTTGTATGGTCCTTTACATGATGTAATTGGTGTATCACCATACCGGCGGCCAAAAACAATAAACACTTAAAAAACGCATGAGTTGATAAATGGAAAATTGCAGCCGCGTTATCTTTAACGCCTACTGCCAAAACCATAAAACCAAGCTGTGAAATGGTTGAAAAAGCCAAGACTTTTTTAATATCGTTTTGCGTTAACGCGATGGTTGCCGCCATAAAGGCCGTGAGTAAACCGATGGATGCCATTGTTGTTAAAACAACGTCGTTAAATAAAGGCGACACTCTCAACAGCAAAAACACGCCGGCCGCTACCATTGTTGCTGCGTGGATTAACGAAGAAACCGCAGTTGGCCCCTGCATGGCATCGGGCAGCCAAGAATGTAAGGGAAACTGCGCCGATTTTCCGCAAGCTCCAATTAAAAAACAAAAGCCTGCAACAGTTAACCAATAACTTGGCATGGAAGCAAAAGGCGTAACCCAAGTGCCGTTATGGATAAACGAAGAGTGGATAATTCCTTTTGAACCGAAAAGTGATTCAATATCTAAGGTGTGGAACTGCGAAAGCAAAATCATGAGTCCGATAAGGAAACCAACGTCTCCTACCCTGTTCATGATAAAAGCTTTTTTATTGGCAAGAACCGCTTTCTTTTTTGTAAACCAAAAGCCTATTAACAGGTACGAAGCAAAGCCCACCAGCTCCCAAAAAGCATAAAGCAAAAATAAATTATCTGCAATAACCACACAAAGCATCGCAAAGCAGAATAAACTAAGGTAAGCAAAATAACGATATTTCAATGCCTCTTTACGGATATATTCAACAGAGTAAATATGTACTAAAAGTGCGACAAAGGAAACGAGAAGCAACATGATTACACTCAAATCGTTGAGTAAAATCCCTATATTAATACTTATGTTGCCCAGTTTTATCCACGAAAAAGCGAAATGAAAATTCTGTTTCTGCCAAACGTTCAAAAATAAAATTGCAGAGAAAACCAGCGAAACAGAAATGCTTATCATTCCAAAAGCCGGCGCTAGCTTTTTAAAAACCAGCGAAAGAATGAATGCCAAAAACGGTGCTGTAATGGCCGTTAATGCAAAGCATAAAATCTGATAATTAGTAAAAACGCTATCCATTAGCCTTTTAAACTTTTAGTTTCGTTTGGATCAATTGTTTGCGCTCTTTTGTAAAGATTCATAATAATAACCAATGCCACCGCTACTGCCGCTGCCGCCAATATAATAATGAACAGTCCGAAAATTTGACCCGTATTATCTACTTTATCATACCTGCCAAAAGCCACCATGTTTAAAATAGAAGCGTTAATCATCAGCTCAATTCCCATTAAAATTTGAATGGCATTTTTACGAGTAATGACGGCAAATAAGCCTAAAGAAAATAAGACTGCGCCTATCAGCAAAAAGTGTTGTAAAGGAATCATAACGATTTTGGCTCCTTTCTGGCAATTTGTGCGGCACCAATTAGCGCCATCATCAATAAAATTGAAACTATTTCTAAAGGCAACAAATATCTGCTCATTAAGTTTACACCGATATTTTTGATGGCATCATCTGTTACTGATTTTACGTTTCCGCTGGCTTTCGCCGATGTAATCCAGTTCAGATTTTGGAGATCAATACTTAAGAAAATATAAGCCAACAAGCCAAAAAAGGCAAGTGAAATTAAAACGGCTGGCAGCCGGTTTGCGGAAAGCAACCCAGAGGGGATTTCGGAAATAGCATCTAAAGCTTCTTGATTCGACAATAAAAACGCAAATAACAATAAAACTAAAACTCCGCCCACGTAAATTACAATCTGCGTTAAAGCAACGAAATCTGCCAAGGCAAAAACGTATAATCCGGCAACGGCAAAAAGTGTTACAAAGAACATAAAAACAGAGCGAACTAGTTGTTGGCTAAACACAACGTAAGCTGCGCTACCGATGGCGATTGCTGCTAATGTGTAAAATATGATCGTTGTAATGTTCAATTTCTTTCTTTAAAAATTCAGGCTTTTCCCTCAGCCTCTCCTGCCCTCATGCCGGGCAATGGCAGTTACTTTTTTTCCGCTAAAAAAGTAACCAAAAAAACTCTCGCCTGCGCCCTTTGCTATTAAAGGGAGTGCTCTTACTCCTTTCAGCTGTAACGCAAAGGCCAAGGGCGAATAAAGCGTAAACGAACGGCAATGCATTTGCGGTGTTGCTCTGCCAGTTTATTTCTCTTCCGTCTTTTTCATTGCGGCTTCCTTTGCTGCTTTACGTTCTGCCAATTGTATATCTAACTCTTTGCGTTTCTGCTCCGCTTCTTCGGCTGTCATATCTGCAAAGTGGTAAGTTAAATCGCTAATCAGGGTAAAACTTCTGTCGTACTCATTCGTCATCGTAATGCATTCTGTTGGGCAAACTGTGGTACACAAACCGCAGAACATGCACTTCGCCATATCAATATCAAACTTTGGCGCATACAAACGTTTTACAGAACCGTCGGAAGTTTTCCCGATGGCTTCCGTAGCTTTTATACTTTCAATTTCAATACAATCAACAGGGCAAATTTTAGCGCACAAATCACAAACAATACAATCATCAATCACTACATCCAACTGGTAACGCCCCACTTCTGGAATCGGCAATTTTTGATGAGGATATTGGACAGTTGCAATTCCATTTTGCTGATCAAAATAATTAGTTTCTTTAACGTTGATGACTTTTTTGCTTTCCGTTGCGGCAAAAAAATGCTTGATGGTAAGAGTTAATCCCTTCCATGCAGTTTTTAATCCGTTGTAAGCCGTTTTTATCATTTTAAAAAAGCAACAATTTCCACAATCCCGAAATTACCAAACATAAAAAAGCGAGTGGCGTTAATATTTTCCAGCAAAATGTCATTAATTGATCTACCCTTAAACGAGGCAATGTCCATCTAATCCACATTTGAATGCCCACTACCGTTAAACACTTTGCCATAACCCAAAATATACCCCAGAAAATTCCGGTGGTATATGTTGCTAATTGTAAAGAACCAATATTGGGCAAAGGTGTGTTCCAACCTCCTAAAAACAAGGTGACACCCAACATAGCTACTAAAAACATCATGGCGTATTCGGCCAAAAATATAAATGCGAAACGTAAACCTGTGTATTCTGTATGGAAACCTCCAATTAACTCGGATTCCGCCTCGGGTAAATCAAACGGCGCTCTGTTACATTCTGCCAAAGATGCGATAAAATAAATGAGGTAAGCCACTAATAAATGTGGCGCTTGAAAAACGTTCCACGCCAAAATGCCACCAATTTTCTTCACCTCTAAAAAACCAAGAAATTTGACGCTCTCCGTTGATAAAACACCTTGATGATAATTGATGAGCTGTAAATCTAAAGTCTGGGAAATCATCACTGCAGAAATAATAGCAAAACCGATAGGAATCTCATAAGAAACCATTTGTGCTACCGAGCGTACTGCACCCAATAAACTGTATTTATTATTTGAGCCCCAACCAGCCATCAATATGCCCAACGCTTCCACAGAAATAATTGCAAAAACGTAGAAAACACCCAGATTCATTGTTGCAGGAACTAAACCAGGAGCCCATGGTAGTGCAACAAATCCTAGGTAAACAGCAACGAAAATGATAATCGGAGCGATGGTAAAAAGCACTTTATCTGCGAGTGCGGGCAAAATATATTCTTTTTGGATAAGTTTAAGGATATCGGCAGCGGTTTGTAGCCAGCCATATTTACCCACTTCCATTGGACCTAAACGGTCCTGCATAAAAGCAGAAACTTTGCGTTCGGCATATACGCTAAACAGCGAAAATACCGCAATAAAACCAAAAATGGTCAATGCTACCAAGAAGTATAAGAGGTAAAAATTCAATCCCTATAGCTATTTTTTTGCTGCAAAGCTAGTTAATTTGGGCGCAATTTAATGAATATCTACTAATTTAATAGACTTTTATTTTTGGAGGGCTGACGTAGGTGGTTTTGAGATTGGAAATGTAATAGTGGGGCTGAAGACTCCGTATTATTTTTGATTCCGAAATCACGCTACGCTTAAGAAATCGGACAGAGGCGGTGGAGATTCAATACTATCTTACTCGTACTAACGAGTTGAAACTGGCTCAAACAAAACAGTTAATAGAGATTAAACATCGTCATCAATTACAAAACACATTGATTTTATCTAAAAATAAACCGCCACAAATTTTGCCAAGGGCGCCATTCTCGCTTTGTTCAAAGTCAACGTATCATTACTATAACTGTAATTGTCTGCTTTCTCTAAGACTTTAAACAACTCTTGTTCATCATCCAAATTTGGACAAGCCATCATTGTAGATAAAATGTTTGAAAAATGGATTCTATTTCCCGACTGTATATCGTAAGTGGCTCCAAAACCGTTACAGCCACCGTTTCCTGCGGCTTGCTTATTCAATGCTTTCAAAATCAAATATGCTTCTCTTTGACCTTCTGCCGGCGGAGCAATTGGCCGACCGTTAAGTTCGACTAATTTCCAGTATTTTTCTACAATTGGGTTAGCTTCTTTTTTCAAAATATATTTGCTGGCCAACTCGTTCATCACAGGCTTGCCAGTTAAATCCAGTTGTACCAACTGGTTTTCGCCAACCAAATAATAAACCGGATAAGCTGTTTTACTTAAATTGTCAAGGGTAATTCTTCCGCCGCTTTTATCCCAACTGAAAGTTCCTTTTTTGATCTCCGTTTGATAGGGTTTCCCTAAATAGGTAGTTTCCAGTTGGTAGTTGCTATTGGTATCAATACGTAAAACGGTTTGAATGCCCTCACAATCTGCACATGGCGTAACACCGGTATAAACGCCGGCCCAATCAACAGCGTTGCGGGAGTTGTGCGCATTATCAGCAGTTTTGTGTGTGGTTTTACATGCAGCGAAACTTATAATAGAGGCAATGAGAACGATGAGGAGACCTTGATTTTTCATGTTGGTTGTGTTTTTAAATGAAACAGCAAAGACTTTGCCGATTAAAGTTTCTCCGGCGCTTATTTTTATCAGCAACGTAGAGGGTAAAACAAATTAACACATTAAGATTGACACAATCCGTGTGCAATTGTTTGAATCTAATTAGTGTTTACTTTTTTAAGATAGAACCAACAAACATTTACTTTTTTTGGTGCGAAAAAAGCCAGGGTAAAAGACCTTTTTCTGCAAAGGCACTGTCCCAACTGTTATGGTTTGCGTTTGGATAAAGTGTGAGCTTATATTCGCCATTTCTTTTTTCTAATTCTTTAGCGATGTTTTTTGTAAACTGAGGATTAACCACATCGTCCTTTTCTCCATGAAATAACCATAAGGGCGTATCAGCATATTTGCGA
>DASVGY010000004.1:0-12339 GCA_036379295.1 Pelobium sp. | reverse complement strand
TCAATATTCTGTTTATACTTAGTCAGGTAATTCCGTTTAAAATCGTTTATAACAGGCTTTACCAAAAAATTTTTAAATGGGTGTTTTTTGTAACTAACTCAATTGGTTTGGCGACAAACATGGGCGATGTTGTTTACTTTCCGTTTACGCTAAAACGCACCACTTTTTCGGCGTTTTCACAGTTCTCGCATGAGGATAACCTTAGCAAACTGTTCCTAAAATTTATGTTTGTTGATTATTGGTACATTACTTTAATTTTTGTGCTGATGGTGTGGCTGATGGTTTGGCTGTACAAAAAAATTAAATTGGTAAAACCCAATTTTAAATCAAAAATGCTTTACCACGGTAGCTCTTTAGCCATAATGTTATTACTGGCGTGGTTTTGCATTGCAGGTATGCGTGGCGGATTTAGGCATAGCACCAGACCAATTACCTTAAGTAACGCTGGCGAATTTGTGAAAGACCCTGCGGAAATCAACATCGTGATAAACACACCGTTTTCTATTATCAGAACTGTAAGCACCAAGCCTTTAAAAAAGAAAGAATTCTTTTCGGCAAATGAACTTGATAGTCTTTACACGCCAATTAAAAATCCAGATACAAGCGCTCCTTTTAAAAGAAAAAATATAGTGGTTTTGGTTTTAGAAAGCTTTAGTAGGGAATATATTGGCGCTTTTAACAAAAATTTAGATAACGGAACTTACAAAGGCTATGCGCCATTTTTAGATTCGTTAAAATCTGTTTCACTTTCTTTTAATAACGCTTATGCCAACGGACGTAAATCAATTGAAGGCTTGCCTTCTGTAATTGCCAGTATTCCAGGAATTAACGAACCTTTTGTTTTGGGCTACTATTCTGGAAACCAAATCAACAGCTTAGGTGGTTTATTGGGTAAAGAAGGCTATAATACTTCTTTTTTCCACGGAGCGCCAAACGGTTCAATGGGTTTTAGTTCTTTTATTAACCTTGCCGGGATTAAAAATTATTACGGCAAAACAGAGTATAATAACGATGCGGACTTTGATGGTATTTGGGGAATTTGGGACGAGCCTTTTTTACAGTTCTGGGCTAAAAAAATGAACACTTTCAAAGAGCCCTTTTTTAGTAATATTTTTACTGTTTCCTCACATCATCCATTTAAAGTCCCAGAAAAATACGAGGGTAAATTTCCGAAAGGCACATTACCCATACACCAAACCATTGGCTATACCGATATGGCGCTGCGCAAGTTTTTTAACACCGTAGCAAAGATGCCCTGGTATAAAAACACCATTTTTGTGTTAACGGCCGACCATTCTACAGTTGCTTGGCATAATGAATATAAAACCTCTATTGGTGCCTTTGCAGTGCCCATAATTATTTTTGACCCTAGTGGCGAGTTAAAAGGACAAATTGATACGCCTGTGCAGCAGATTGATATTTTCCCTACCATTATGAATTACCTGCACTATAATAAGCCTTATTTTGCCTTTGGTAACGATATGTTGGCGAAGGACAAAAATCATTTTGTAATTAATACCATTGACGGCGATTATCAAATTATTATGGGAGATTATGTGATGCTATCGCGAGATGAAAAACCCATCAAGCTTTTTAATTACCGCAAGGATATACTTTTAAAAAATAATATTTTAGCCGCTGAACCTGCACAAGGTGCAAAAATGGAGAAATATTTAAAAGCTTTTATACAGCAATACAACCAGCACATGGTTGATAATCAATTGACTGTAAAACATTGAGAAGCGTAAAGCCGAAGGCTTAGTTGCGTAAAGCTTAATGCCGAAGGCTCAATGCTGAAAGCTTGATGCGATTTAGCAAAAAAAATACAACTTTTTGGTTATTAATGGGCTAGTAATAATTTCAGTTATGTTTATGAATCACTAGAAACGGGCTTTAGCCCGTTTTATAATGCCATATTCAATTGGCTTTCGCCGCATTCTTTTGTTTCGGCTAAAGCCAATTGTTTTGATCTATTTCTCGTCGGGCTAAAGCCCGACGCAATAGATGTCGTAATAAGCGAATCGCAGTTGTTACCCTAAATGGTTAATGTTAAACGCCAAAAGCACATCTGATAATTTTAGATTGACAGATGTGCTTTTTATTTAAAAGGCTTGTTAATCCCACTTATTTTTACTGGATAATGCATATTTGCCCGAACCGCTAAGGGCGATAGCGAGTGCGCCACTAATAAACAAGCCTAAAAGCTCAACTCCCCAGCCGCCAGCTTTATTTAGTTGGAAAATATCTGCTGAATGCACTAAAAACATGGCAAATAATAATCCGGCTATTAAAACCAGCGAACCCAACCTGGCCCGGTAACCAATAATTACTAAAATTGGAGCAACAATTTCGGTAATGTAAACCCCATAAGCCATAAAGCCGGGCAAACCCTTATTTACCAACATACCTTCTATAAAACCAATTCCTTGTAATTTTGCAATTCCGTGTAAGAGCAGTAAAACCCCAACGCCCAAACGCAAAATTAACAGCCCTAAATCTTTGTCTTTCTTCATGTCCCTATTTTTTATTTATAATGGTTAAATTCTTTTTTCCCTATAAACCGAAAATAGGGCTTTATGTTTTAAAAAACGAAAATTTAGGCAAGGATCAATTTAGGCTGCGCTGCGTTAGGGATTGCAGTGGAAATCCTTTTTGCTGTTTTGGCCAGCGCACCAGATTTAGCAAAAAGATTGGAACGTAAAGCCCGACCCGTGAATTGGGCTTAAAGCAATGGCAAGGGAAACGCCCAAAACAGAAAAATTTTAAAGCTTTTGAGCGATAATTGCCACAGCATTTAGGTTTTTACGATACTTTTTAAAAGTTGTTTTTAACAATAAAACCCTTTTCATCGCCTTTGGATGGGTAATTAAGTTTAAACCGATATAAAGCAAATTAAGGAAACCCTCATCGGCCAACATACGTTTGGGTTCTAGCAACAGCATTTCGCTGGTTTCCACACTAATGACTTTAAAGCCGTTGGTTTCTAACACACTTTCCCATTCTAAAACGCTTAGCGGTCGGGCGTTAACATGTGAAACCTGAGCAAGTTCTTTTTTGATGGCTGCGCTCTCAGTTTCAGATAGTTTGTTGGTGCTTAAAACCAACTCGTGGATGCCGTACAAGCCATTAGGTTTTAAAATACGATGCGCTTCTTTGATAATTTCCGCTTTACGATGATCAGCATGCATGGTGAGCATGGCTTCGCCGTAAACCTTTGTAGCAACATTATTTACGAGGCTGCAATTTGAAACATTGGCCACAACGAAACTGCAATTTTTGTTCGGAAATTTTTTTTTCAACCGTTTGGCGGAAGCCACATCCCGCTCGATACCGGTATAAGTTTTGGGGTTTTTGCTTAGGGCGATGGCAGCCGTAAAACCTAAACCTGGCGCAAATTCCACTACATCATCATTACGGTTAATGTTGAGGTTTTCCAGAAGTTTTTGAGTTAGCAGTAAACCGCCGGGCCGTAGCACTTTTTTACCCACCTGACTTAGCAGGTTATAACTTGCTGTTTTTTGAACGTTGTTATTGCTCACCTTTTTGGCTTAAGCTTGGTTAGCAACGTCTTTTACACGGTTTACCTTATCGCCTTTGGCTAAAGTTAACCTAACAATGCTTTCTTTTAGTGCTTTTAAATCATGCGGAACGTTGGCATCCAGCGTAATAATGCCGCCTTTTTTAAGTGTTAAGGTTTCGCCTTCTACCCCAAATTCTATTTCGCCATCAAAAATCTCCACCACAATTGGGAACGCCGTTTTGTGCTCTTTCATGATTTGGTTTTCTAAAAAAGCGATGCGGATTTCTTTGGTGAAATCGCTTTCAAATAAAACTGAAATGGCTGGTCTGTTTTCGTTAAATTCTAAATTTTCTAAAATGGATGCTCTTTTCATGATTCTCTGATTTCAGGTAAATGTAAGACCGAGTGCTTTCGGTTACCATGATAAGGATCACTTTTAACACCAGAAAAACTTTTATAAAGGCTTCTTTACTTTTTGATGATAGAAAATCTAACCGAATAATAAACTGAACACTTCCTCAATTTTTGAAACCGTTTTTATTTCGATGGTATATTTAGATAAGTCGATGCCCTTTTTATTGTAGCGAGAGATAAAAATTTGTTCGAAACCTAGTTTTTGTGCCTCAGCAATGCGTTGCTCAATCCGCGTAACCGCCCTAATTTCTCCAGATAAGCCAATTTCGGCAGCGAAACAAACTTTATAAGAAACGGGCATATCCTCGTGAGAGGAAATAATAGCAGCGGCTAAACCTAAATCTATGCTGGGGTCTTCTACCCTAATTCCGCCAGCGATATTTAAAAAAACATCTTTTGCACCCAATTTGAAACCACAGCGTTTTTCTAAAACCGCCAAAAGCATATTCATTCTTTTGGTATCAAAACCCGTTGCTGAACGTTGCGGAGTGCCGTAGGGCGAGGCACTCACCAAAGCCTGGGTTTCTATCAACATTGGTCGCATGCCTTCCATCGTTGCAGAAATGGTAACGCCACTTAAAGGTTCATCTCTTTGCGACAACAGTATTTCTGATGGGTTAGCAACTTCCCTTAAACCGCTGCCCTGCATTTCATAAATACCTAACTCAGAGGCTGCACCAAACCTGTTTTTTATCGCTCGCAAAATACGGTAAACGTGGTGCCTATCGCCTTCAAACTGTAAAACCGTATCAACCATGTGTTCCAAAATTTTTGGACCAGCTATCATCCCGTCTTTGGTAATATGCCCAATTAAAAAAACCGGTGTATTGGTTTCTTTGGCGAAACGCAGCAATTCTGCAGTACATTCTTTCACTTGCGAAACGCTACCCGGCGTAGATTCGATATGTGCAGAATGTAAGGTTTGTATGGAATCAATGATGACTAAACTCGGCTCCAAAATTTCAATTTGTTTAAAAATATTTTGGGTAGAAGTTTCTGTAAGGATGTAACAATCTGAAACGGGGTTGGGCAAAATACGCTCGGCCCTGAGCTTTATTTGTTGCTCACTTTCCTCGCCAGATACGTACAAAATTTTCAGCTTCGGGATGGTTAAAGCTATTTGGAGCATTAAAGTTGATTTGCCAATGCCGGGTTCGCCACCGATGAGCACTAACGAACCACCTACAATTCCGCCGCCCAAAACACGGTTCAACTCTTTATCAGGGGTGATTAAACGATGGTCTTCTGTGTAAGCAATTTCCTGGACTTTTGCAGGTTTATTTACCCTTGACGTGGTTTGCGAACTTGTTTTCCAATCGGGGGCATTTTTTGGTCCTTTATCAATAATTTCTTCTACAAAAGTGTTCCACTGCTGACAGGAAGGGCATTTACCCAACCATTTTGCGGATTCGAATCCACAGCTTTGACAAAAGTATGCGGTTTTTATTTTAGCCAATCTCTTTAAATATTGTGTTGTTGGTTAAAGATAAGGCTTTATTTTGTTTTAGGCTTCTGAAAATTCTGGCTAGCTTAAACGCACTGGTTGCTTAAGTAATTAGGCGCCTTAGTTTTAATTGGCAAGTTAACCAGTAATACAGCCCTGCCACTTAATTTTTTTTTGTACTTTTGCACTCGTTGAGAGTTTTTTCATCCATATTGCTGCTGTTAATTTTAGCCATGAACTTTAAACCATGTGCTGACCAAATTTTTATCGGCAAAAATGACGTTGTTGTTAGCCAGTTAGAAACAGCGCACAACCACAGCCATCCGGATGATTGCAGTCCTTTCTGTTACTGCGCCTGCTGTGCTATCAGAAGTTTTTCTTCTACCCAGTTAGCGCTCAATCACTTTACTTCAGCTGCAATTACTCAAAAACCTCCTTTTGTATTAGGCGGCAGTTTACAAATCAGCCTACCTATCTGGCAGCCCCCAAAGCTGGTTTAAATCATTTTCTGTTATTTCTTACTTAGTTTTATAGCATTTAAAATCGCTATTTAAACTGTTTTTAACGCCGTAGCAAATAATTATGCGGTTCAAAAAGCAATTATTAAATATTTTTAAGCAAACAACATTCCATGCTGGATAGTATCATCAAGTTTTCCATAAAAAATAAGCTGATTATCGGCGCACTAACTTTGGCGCTTGTGGCCTGGGGTTCTTACGCGGTTAAGCAGTTACCTATTGACGCCGTTCCGGATATCACCAATAACCAGGTGCAAATACTAACAACTTCGCCAAGCAACGGCGCAGAAGATATCGAGCGCTTTGTTACCTTTCCTGTTGAACAAACCATGGCCACTATTCCTCAAATCGAAGAGGTTCGTTCTTTTAGTCGCTTCGGCTTATCGGTAGTTACGGTGGTGTTTAAAGAAGATGTAAACATTTATTGGGCAAGGCAACAGGTTAGCGAGCGTTTAACAGAGGCCAGTAAATCAATACCCGAAGGCATGGGTAAACCCGAGTTGGCGCCCTTAACCACCGGTTTAGGCGAAATTTATCAGTACGTGGTACACACCAAAAAAGGCTTCGAAAATAAATTTAATGCAACCGAACTTCGCACCATTCAAGACTGGATTATTCGGCGGCAACTTTTAGGGCTGCCCGGCGTAGCAGATGTCAGCAGCTTTGGAGGTTATTTAAAACAATACGAGGTTTCTTTAAATCCAGAAAAACTGCGCAGTATGAATATCAGCATTGCCGATGTTTTTAGCGCTCTTAAAAAAAACAACCAAAATACAGGTGGCTCTTACATTGATAAAAAACCAAATGCCTACTTCATTAAAAGCGAAGGCATCATCACCAGCGTAGCCGATATTGAAAATATCGTTGTTAAAAACAACCAAAACAGCACCCCGGTACTTATCAAAAACGTTGCTAGCGTTAAAATTGGCGCCGCAACACGCTACGGTGCTATGACCCGTAATTCGGATGGCGAGGTGGTTGGCGGTTTGGTACTGATGCTAAGGGGCGAAAACGCGGCTAAAGTAATTACGGATGTAAAAAACAGAATGGAGCAAATTACCAGATCTTTGCCCGAAGGCGTAGTAGTAGAACCTTTTTTAGACCGTAGCAAACTGGTGAATAGTGCCATTAGTACGGTAACCAAAAACTTATTAGAGGGCGCATTAATTGTAATTTTTGTGCTGGTTTTACTGTTAGGAAACTTTCGGGCTGGCTTAATCGTCGCATCAGTTATTCCGCTAGCTATGCTTTTCGCCATAGCCATGATGAACCTTTTTGGGGTTAGCGGAAACCTGATGAGCCTGGGTGCAATTGATTTTGGGTTGATTGTGGATGGCGCCGTAATTATTGTGGAAGCTACCCTACACCATTTAGGCCTCCGAAAAACAAAAATTCCCTTAACGCAGGCCCAAATGGATTTAGAAGTTTACGAATCCTCCTCAAAAATCAGAAACAGTGCAGCCTTCGGAGAAATTATTATTCTCATTGTTTACCTTCCTATTTTGGCCCTAATTGGCATCGAGGGTAAAATGTTTAGGCCAATGGCGCAAACGGTGAGCTTTGCAATTTTAGGTGCTTTTATTTTATCGCTAACTTATGTCCCAATGGTAAGCGCACTGTTTTTAAACAAAAAGATAAGCCACAAAAAAAACATCTCTGATAAAATCATCGCTTTTTTCCAAAAGATTTACAAGCCCTTGCTCAATCTCGCTTTAAGAGCCAAAATAACGGTTTTAGCGATTGCAGTTGGTTTGTTAGTGCTCGCAATTTTCATATTCAACAGCTTAGGCGCAGAGTTTATTCCAACGTTAGATGAGGGCGATTTTGCCGTAGAAACCCGCGTACTTACCGGAAGCAGCTTATCCCAAACCATTGAAGCCGCAACACGGTCCGCCAAGGTTTTGAAGGCCAATTTCCCCGAAGTGCTGGAAGTGGTAGGGAAAATTGGCTCTAGTGAAATCCCTACAGATCCTATGCCGGTAGAAGCTTGTGACTTAATTATCGTTTTAAAAAATAAAAAAGACTGGACTAGTGCCAAAACCCGAGACGAGCTTGCAGAAAAAATGCAAGCGAAGCTCCAGCAATATGTTCCGGGCGTTACTTACGGATTTCAGCAGCCTATTCAAATGCGCTTTAACGAGTTGATGTCTGGCGCCCGACAAGATGTGGTGGTAAAAATTTACGGCGAAGACTTAGCTAAACTGAGCGCTTACGCCAAAAACATTGGTAAACTGGTGAGCAAAATTGATGGCGCCGAGGATGTTTATGTTGAACAGGTTTCGGGCTTACCACAAGTAATTATCAAATTTGATAGGGCAAAAATTGCTTCTTTCGGCCTTAATGTAGAAGATGTAAATACCGTTATCAACACTGCCTTTGCAGGGCAATCGGCAGGTTTGGTTTTTGAAGGTGAAAAACGTTTTGATTTGGTGTTAAGGGTTGAAAAAGACAAAAGACAATCCTTAGATGATATTAAAAACATTTACATTACGGCGCCTAACGGAAATCAGATTCCGCTAACCCAGGTAGCTGCCGTAAATTATGAAATAGGGCCTAACCAAATCCAGCGAGATGATGCAAAGCGCCGTATTATAGTGGGATTTAATACCCGCGGCAGAGATGTTAAAAGTATCGTAGAAGAAACCCAACAAAAAATAGCCGACCAAATTAAATTCGACCCAGGCTATTACCCTACTTACGGTGGCGCATTCGAAAATCTAGAAGCAGCAAATGCCCGTTTAGGCATCGCGGTTCCAATAGCATTATTGCTCATTTTCTTTTTGCTTTACCTAACTTTCTCATCGGTAAAACACGCTTTATTAATATTTACGGCCATTCCCTTATCCGCTATCGGCGGGATTTTTGCCTTAGGCTTGCGAGGTATGCCTTTTAGTATTTCGGCTGGCGTAGGGTTCATTGCGCTGTTTGGCGTAGCGGTTTTAAACGGAATTGTTTTAATAGCCGAATTTAATCGTCTCAAAAAGCAAGGATTTACCAACCTCCATAAAATTGTAAAACTTGGCACAAGCATACGTTTACGGCCTGTAATGCTTACCGCTTTGGTAGCTTCGTTGGGCTTTTTACCGATGGCACTTTCTAGCAGCAGTGGTGCCGAAGTACAAAAACCCTTGGCAACAGTAGTCATTGGCGGCTTAATTACCGCCACCCTTTTAACGCTGTTGGTTTTACCCGTTCTTTATATTTTGGTAGAAAAATATGCACACAAAAAAACCATGAAAAATATCGGAATGCTAGGCTTAATTTTCTTCTTGTCTTTTGCGGCAAATGCACAAAACAAAGCCCTCACTTTGCAGCAAGCATTAGAAATAGCAAAAAAAAACAACCCAAATTTACAAGCTGCAACATTGCAAATAAGTTTGCAACAAGCAAAAACTACGGGTACAACAGAAATACAAAAAACGGAATTGGGTTTGCAATACGGCCAAAACAACAGCATTGTTAAAAACGACAATCACTTTACAGTTTCGCAAACATTTCCTTTTCCAACGGTTTTTGGCGCAAATAAAAATTTGGCTTCCGCCCGATTGGAAAACGCCAAACTACAATCATTAATTTCAGAGAAGGATTTGGAATATCAGCTGAGTATAAGTTTCCAAAACCTTGCTTATTTATACGCCCGGCAAAATTTGCTGAAACAAGTTGATACCATTTTTTTAGGCTTTAAAAAATCTGCCGACCTACGCTACCGCACCGGCGAAAGCACCCTTTTAGCCAGCACCACAGCGCAATCGCAAAGCCTTGAAATCAAGAACAAACTATCAGAAAACAATAGCGAAATCAATATTGCTTCGTTTGCATTGCAAACACTTTTAGGGGTGGATTACCCTGTGGTAGTGAACCCTGAAACAATACAGTTAGACAATACGATATTGGCAGATACCACGCTTTTAAAAAATAATCCTGCTCTTAAACAATTGCAGCAGCAACTGGAAATAGCTAACAAAGAAAAATCCTTAGAAATAGCCAAAGCACTCCCCGATTTAAAAATCGGTTATTTTAACCAATCTATCATCGGCTTGCAGGATGTTAACGGGCAACCTGCGTATTTTGACGGTTCTAACCGCTTTCAAGGAATAAATGTGGGTTTAGCTATACCTTTATTTTATGGCGCCTATCGCTCTAAAATTAAAGCTGCCGAAATTCAAAAAAGCATCGCATCAAAAAATACCGAAGCCCTTAAATTGCAGCTAAAAAACCAACTTCAACAAAGTTACTTGGCCTACCTGCAAGCTTTAAAAGACCTAGCTTATTACCAGCAATCCGCTTTACCAAATGCTGCAATTATCGAAAAAAATAGCAAAGTGGCCTATCAAAACGGCGAAATCAGCTTTCACGATTATCTCATAAGTTTAAAAACCGTGGTAGAAATTAAAGAGAACCATCTTTTGGCAGTAAAAAATCTGCAACAAAATATCATCCAAATCAACTATCTGTTAGGCTTCCCCAAAAATTAAATTAAATGAAATCAATTTATAAACTGTCACTCATCCTTGTTCTTTGTGCGGCTTTGCAAGCTTGCTCTAACAGCGAAAAGCAACCTGCTAACGAGCATCAGCAAGAAAGCGAAATGCATGATGAAAACCAAGTTACCCTAACTGCAGAACAATACCAAACCGCAGGAATTGAGTTAGGCCAGGTTAGCCAAAAAGCGCTAAGCGGAACCATTATTGTAAACGGTTTGTTGGATTTGCCGCCGCAAAGCAAGGCTTCTGTTGCTACACCCTTTGCCGGAATCTTAAAAAACACCAAATTATTGCAAGGGATGAAAGTGAAAAAGGGCGATTTAATTGCCGTATTACAACATCCGGATTATCTCGAAATACAGCAAAATTACTTACAGGTGAGCAGCGAACTGGCTTACCAAAAAGAGGAATACGAGCGTCAAGAAAAATTAGCAAAAGAAGAAATTAACGCTAAAAAATCGCTACAAAAAGCAGCAAGCGACTATCAGATTTTGCTTGCTGCAAAACACGCATTAGAAAGTAAGTTGAAGTTGATGAATATTAACCTGCAAAATTTGCGAAAGGGCAATTTATTAAGCACCATCAACATTTACTCGCCAATAAGCGGCTATGTTACGCGGGTAAATACCAATATTGGCGCTATGGTAAACCAAACTGATGTTCTTTTTGAAATTGCCGATACTGAACATCTACATGCAGAGTTGACCGTTTATGAAAAGGATATCCCAAAAATAAAAATCGGACAAAAGGTACGCTTTACCCTAGCAAACGAACAAGAGGAGCGGATGGCCACAGTTTATTTAATTGGCAGGGAAATAAGCTCAGAGAGAACGGTAAACATCCATTGCCATTTAGACCGGGAAGACCCGCAACTTTTACCCGGAATGTACCTCACCGCCTTGGTAGAAAGCGGCAGTAAAAAGCTAGCTGCTTTGCCAAATAGTGCTATAGTAGATTTTGAGGGAGAAAAATACATTTTTATTGCAGATGAAAATTCAAAACCTGGTTCAAAGGAATTTCATTTTGAGATGGCAAAAATAAACGCGGGCATTAGCGAACTCGGCTACACACAAATTTCTTCAAACGAGATTAGCAATTGGGCAGCTAAAAAAATTGTTACCAAAGGCGCCTATGATTTATTAAGTCAGCTAAAAAACACCGAAGAAGAAGGAGAAGGACACGGGCATTAAAAGAGCGCCAATACAGAAACAGCAGCGCCCTCGCGGCAAAAACCAAAGCGCCCGAAAAAATTCGGCCTTGTTGGTCTTAGAACAAACAGATCTCTCCTATCGTCGAGATGACGGGTTAAGGTGCTAAGCCAAAATTTCCTTAATATCTGCTTCAGTCAAAGATTTTATAAAACTATCTTCCGTAGTAATCAAACTTTTGGCAACCCGCATCTTCTTGTTTTGCAATGCCAAAATCTTCTCCTCAACCGTATCTTTTGTGATAAATTTATAGATAAACACATTTTTGGTTTGGCCAATCCGGTGTGTTCTGTCAATGGCTTGTTGCTCTACAGCCGGATTCCACCAAGGGTCCAAAATAAATACGTAGTCGGCCTCTGTAAGGTTTAAACCAACGCCACCTGCTTTTAAAGAAATTAAAAAGATTTGAATTTGCTGTTCCACTTTAAACTCTTCTACCACTTTACCGCGGTTTTGGGTGCTGCCATCTAAATAAGAATAACTGATGTTGTTTTTATCAAAGTATTTGCGGTAAATATCCAACTGCTTAACAAATTGCGAAAATACCAACACCTTATGTCCGGCTTCTACTACGCTCTCCAACTTATGAATCACATCCTCAAACTTTCCAGAATCGCCGGTATAATTTTCATCAACCATTAAAGGATGATTGGCAATTTGGCGCAGTTTGCTTAACCCTTGCAACATCTGTATGGGCGATTTACTGTAATCACCGGTTTCAATAGATTTTAAAAGCTCGTTGCGGTATTCA
>DASVGY010000003.1:0-33498 GCA_036379295.1 Pelobium sp. | reverse complement strand
TCCTTAAGTTGAGCTTTGGTTGCTGATTATTTTTAATCATTTCCTCAGAATAGTAACCTATTAAGTTTCTGGGACGATTTACTTTATCCATCACTTGGTTACAGGCATCAATACAAGCGGTACAATTTACACACTCTAATTGGGTACCTTCTCTTATATCAATCCCGGTAGGGCAAACCGCAACGCACAAATTACAATCCACACAATCGCCCAAAGGTTGAGGGTTAAGTTCATTTTTTTTGATGCGTCCGCGTGGTTCACCTCTTAAATAATTATAAGCGACAACCAATGAATTTTTGTCGAGTAATACACCTTGCAATCTTCCGTAAGGACAAGCAACAATGCATACCAGCTCTCTAAAATGAGCGAATACATAATAAAAAGCCGCGGTAAATAGCCAAATACTTACAAAGCCGGCCAAGTGTTGACTAATAGGCTCGGTAATGATTTTCCACAATTCATCCGTTCCAATAATGTAAGCTAAAAATGTATTAGCGATAAAAAAGGATATCAGCACATAAATGAAATGTTTACTCGTTTTTTTGATAATTTTATCTTGAGTCCAGGGGCTGTTATCCAACTTTTTTCGGGCAGCCGGTTCGCCTTCAATCCAAACCTCAATCCTGCGAAAAACCATCTCTAAAAAGATAGTCTGCGGACAAATCCATCCACAAAATATCCGACCGAAAGCACTGGTAAACAACACAATACCAACAAGCCCTGTTAAGGATAGCAAAACGAAAATAAAGAAATCTTGCGGCCAAAAAACCTGCCCAAAAATGATGAACTTACGCTCAATAATATTAAACAACAATAATTGATGTCCGTTAACTTTCACAAAGGGTGCAATAAATAAAAAAGCCAATAACAAGTAGGCTACAACGCTTCTATACTTGTACCATTGGTCAATCCTTATTAAAGGATAAAGCCACCTTCGCTTTCCGTTTTGGTCAACCGTTTGATGGTAATATTTTACTTCTTGTTCTGACATTATTCGGATATCGAGTATTTAGTATAAAGTATAAAGTATCAGGTATCAAGTATCAAGATGACTTGCGAACGCTAGTTTGAGAGATAGGAATAAAGATGAAAGTGCAAAGAGAACTGCTAAGTTTTCCATAACACAAGCATTCTATCCTTCTCTCATCCCATCCTTCAAAATTTAAAATTATTCTTTCTCTCCCTGCGGTGCCTTTGGATTTGCTGGGTTTGAGCCTTTTAAAGATTCTATATAGTTAGCTACATCAGAAATTTGTTTTGGACTCAGTTGTTTCTCCCATGAAATCATGCCTTTTTCTGGTACGCCGTATTTAATGGTTTTAAAAACGCTGCCTATTTTTCCGCCATGTAGCCAAAAATCATCGGTTAAGTTGGGCCCAACTACACCTTCGGCGTTTTGACCATGGCAGGCTACGCAATTTTGGGTAAAAACAGCTTTTCCGGCAGCTAATACTTCTGCAGATTTGTCAATTTTCACACTGTTTTCATCTATCATGTTCCCGGTTTTTGCCAAGTACGCTTCTTTAGCAACTTCGGCTTGCTTCATTTCTATAGCGTATTCTTCATCCTGTAACTTGCCGGTTTTAAAAACGTGGTAATTCAATAAATATGCGAGCGCAAATACCACAGACCCATAAAACAACCAATTAAACCAGGCCGGGATAGGATTATCTAACTCTTGGATATTGTCATAATCATGCATAATCAACAGCTCTTTTTCTTCGGCCATTGGCCTTAAAGAGAGTAGTTTTTGCCACAAGGTTTGTTTATGCTTTTTTGGATGTAGGCTTGCACTTTTCGCTTCATTGTCTGCAGAATCTTTACCCATATTAGCGTTTGGTAATATCATCTCCGTAATCACTTTAAAAGTGTTGAGTAAAACAAAACAAACAACAATGATCAAAATTAATGTAGATATAATCGCTCCTAAAGCAATTCCATCCATTAAGTCGGTATTGCTTAACGCAAACGTGTTACTTGCGGCGCCCAATATTAAAGCTGTAAGTAGGATTATTTTGTCTTTTAAATGCATCTGTATTTAGGTTAATTATAGCTTTCTGTTTCTTCTTCAAAGGGTACATTGCTCATATAATCAATATGGTTTTTCTTCATTCTGATAAGCGCAACTGTTGCTGCTACAAAAAAGAATACGAATATGAGCAGAGAGATGAGCATGTAAGACTCATCGCCTTGTAGTGTATTTATAAACTGCTTAAACATCTTTTTTTGATTAGTTTTTGTTTTTAATATCTGTTCCTAAACGTTGTAAATAGGCGATGATAGCGATAATCTCTTTGTCTTTCTTCACCTTAATTTTATCGTTACTTAAGTTTGCTGCAATTTCTTCTGCCTGCTTATCTAAATCCTGATTTGCAATGTTTGCATAACCTTTTGGATAGGGAACACCTAAAGTTTGCATCGCTTTGATTTTAGCTCTTGTTGTAGTGGTATCCAATTTTTGGTCTAACAACCAATCGTAATCAGGCATTATACTTCCTGGCGACATGGTACGTGGGTCCATCATGTGGTTATAATGCCATGCGTTGCTGTATTTTCCACCTTCGCGATGTAAATCCGGACCGGTACGTTTTGAGCCCCAAAGGAAAGGGAAATCGTAAACAAACTCGCCAGCTTTACTGTATTCGCCATATCGTTCTGTTTCTGAACGGAACGGGCGAACCGTTTGCGAGTGACAGTTTACACAACCTTCACGGATGTATAAATCACGCCCATGTAACTCTAAGGGTGTGTAAGGTTTTACGCTAGTGATAGTCGGGATATTTGATTTGATGAAGAAAGTAGGTAACATTTCAACCATTCCACCAATCAAAATCACAATTAAACTCAAAACCAACATCACCATTGGTTTACGCTCAATTTTACGGTGCCAAAATTCTTTTTTGCTAGCTGCCGGCAATGCGGGCAAGGGTAAAGCTTCTGCATATTCGTTAACGAGCAACTTGCCTGCTTTTGCCGTTTTAACCAAGTTATAAGCCATTACTAAAACACCTGTTAAATACATGGTTCCGCCAATAGAGCGCATAATGTACATTGGTAAAATACGGGTAACTGTTTCTAAAAAGTTAGCATATTTAAGCAAGCCTTCGGGTGTAAATTCTTTCCACATTAAGCCTTGCGTAAAGCCTGCCCAGTAAAGCGGAATGGCGTAAAATAGGATGCCTAAAGTGCCAATCCAGAAATGGAAAGAAGCCAATTTTGTAGAATAAAGCTTGGTTTTGTAAATACGCGGAATTAACCAGTACATGATACCGAAGGTTAAGAAACCGTTCCAACCTAGCGCACCTACATGAACGTGGGCCACTATCCAATCGGTAAAGTGAGCAATAGCGTTAACACCTTTAAGCGATAGCATTGGGCCTTCAAAAGTTGCCATACCATAAGCCGTTAATGCAACCACCATAAATTTAAGGGTAACATCATCACGTACCTTGTCCCAAGCGCCACGTAAGGTAAGCAAGCCGTTAATCATACCGCCCCAACTTGGTGCAATTAGCATAATAGAGAAAGCAACACCAACAGATTGTGCCCATCCCGGTAAGGAAGTGTACAATAAATGATGCGGACCAGCCCAGATATAAATAAATATTAAAGCCCAAAAGTGAAGGATACTTAATCTGTAAGAATAAATTGGGCGGTTAGCCATTTTAGGTAAAAAGTAGTACATCATCCCTAAATAAGGCGTAGTTAAGAAAAAAGCAACCGCATTGTGGCCGTACCACCATTGCACCAAGGCATCCTGAACGCCTGCGTAGATATAATAACTTTTAAATAGAGAAATAGGTAATTGAGCAGAGTTGACGATGTGTAAAACTGCCACGGTAATAAACGTAGCGATGTAGAACCAAATGGCAACGTACAAATGGCGCTCACGTCTTTTGATGATGGTGCCAAACATATTGATACCAAAAACTACCCAAATCACTGTTATAGCGATATCTATAGGCCACTCTAACTCAGCGTATTCATGTGAGCTGGTGAAACCTAATGGTAAAGTAATTACGGCAGCTACAATGATTAATTGCCAACCCCAGAAATGAATTTTACTCAATAAATCGCTAAACATCCTGGCTTTTAAAAGTCGCTGCAAAGAGTAATAAACACTCATAAAAATAGCGTTACCCACAAAAGCAAAAATTACTGCATTAGTGTGTAAAGGTCTTATTCTCCCAAATGTGGTGTACTGGTTTCCTAAATTCATGGATGGACTAAAGAGCTGGGTGGCAGCCAACAGACCAACCGTCATGCCTATAATTCCCCAAACCAAAGTAGCAATAGCAAAATCCCTAACGATTTTGTTATCATAATAAAACTTGTCTGCTTGCATCATACTTTTTGAAATAGATTTTTATTTGGAACAAAAGTAAGTAGCCTAACCTGACAATATAATGACGGTAGCATTCTCTAAAATTGATTTAAATCACTTTATCAGGAAAGGGCTTCGCAGCAGATTCGAGCGATATCTTTTTTTATAGCTACAGGCGATTTGTGCTTAAGCATACAAGCGGTTTTGTTAAACATCAATGGTATTGATGATGGCAATCATATTTTCCGTAATTGATAGTATTTAGATTTGTTTTAAATAAAAACAAGTTAGAATTAAGATAAAATATTAAAATGGAGACCATAGATGTTACCCAAATAGAACCACGCTTTAAGCATGCTACAATTTTTAATAGGTTTGATGCCCTTGCCGAAGGTGAAGGATTTGTGATTAATAATGACCACGACCCCAAACCGCTTTACTACCAATTACTTGCAGAACGCGGACAAATTTTTGCGTGGGAATACTTAGCAAACGGACCAGAAATATGGAAAGTTAAGATAGAAAAGCGAGTGCCAAGCGGCAGAGAAACTATAGGAGAGATGGTTACCAAAGATTTTAGAAAAGCGCAGGTTTTTAAAAAGTTTGGGATAGATTTTTGCTGCGGAGGCAAAAAAACGGTAAAAGAAGTTTGTGATAAAAAAGGAATCGACGCAATTTTGGTTGAAAAAGAACTCAACAGTTTTGATGAAACCGAAAACACCTATTTTGATTTTAACAACTGGGACTTAGATTTTTTGGTGGATTATATTATCAATACGCATCATAAATACGTAAAAGAGAGTTTGCCGTTTATGGTAGAATTGGCAAACAAAGTAGCAAGGGTGCATGGCGGCAGTCACCCCGAATTATTAGCGGTTAATAAAGTATTTGATACGCTTGCTAAAGATTTCAATTTGCACCTGATGAAAGAGGAAAAAATACTTTTTCCATATATTAAACAAATGCTAGCGGCTAAAAAAGAAGGCAAAGCGCTAACAGCTGCGCCATTTGGCGAAATTAATGGACCAACCCAACTGATGGAAACTGAACATGAAAAAGCGGGGGAAGATATGTTGGCTATCCGAAACCTTACCAATAATTTTGAATTGCCTTACGGAGCTTGTAACTCTTATCAGATTTTCTTTAAAAAAATGATGGAGTTTGAAAACGATTTATTCAACCACGTCCATCTGGAAAACAACATTTTGTTCCCCAAAGCGATAGTCTTAGAAAAAGAAATTGTGTTCAACTAGTTTTTTTGGTTGAAGCTCACGCGGATTTAAAGCAGATTATGCGCTTTAAAATCAGCAGTTTATTTTAACACAAAAAAAGTGGATACGCTTACCAAATCACAGCAAAGCTTGCGTAAAATTGTAATTAGCCATTACTTAGCTGCGGCTTTTACTTTTTTGGTTTTAGCGCCGATGCTATTTTTGAGTGCGGATGATTTTGGCGGTCATTACTTTCAACCGCACCTTTTAGCAATTACACACACTGCGGCCTTGGGCTGGCTATGCGTTATTGTTTTTGGAATATGTTACCAATTTACCCCTCTTATTTTTGGTGAAGATATTTATAGCTACAAACTTGCTTGGTTTGCCTTAGCTACTTTTTACTTAGGCTTAATAGATTTTGTTTACAGTTTTTGGGTTTTTGAACCGGGCTTACACATGCAATGCGGCAGCTTATTATTGTTAGTTGGTATTTCCTCATTTTCGGCTAACATCTTCATGGCTGCCAAAAAAATAGTTAAGCCAGATATCCATCAGGATTTTATGCTAAGCGCTTGTGTGTGGCTATTGGTTACCGCGGTTTTGGGAGTGCTAATGGTCTTTAATTTTCGTTATGCATTTTTGCCACAAGACCATCTTTTGTTTTTGAAACTGCATGCTCATGCCGGTTTAGGTGGCTGGTTTTTATTGTTAATAATTGGTTTAAGTGGTAAGCTACTTTCTTTAAACACAGTTTCAAAAGCATTAAATGTTGCCCGCCTATCCTGGAGCTTTTATTTGATCAACGCCGCATTAATCTTGTTTTTTGCTTGCACATATCTGTTCGGGATAACATGGTTAACTTACATTATAGTTTTGCTTGCAGTTATGGGTATCATTAACTGGCTTTTAGTTGTTTATAATTTTTTTATTGTAATGATTAGCAGTAAAAAGAACTTACTTTCTAGCTATGTCTTATTGGGTTTCGTGGCATTACTTATCGCTATTTTTACACTACCGTTTATCGTTTATTACCAACTTAATGCAAACTCTTTGGCTGTAAGGTTAACCACAATTTATGGTGCTCTTTTGTTATTTGGCTGGCTCAGCCCTTTAATTTTAGGCACAACTTTTAAAATGCTAAACTTGTTGTTTAACAGCGAAAAAAGCCAGTATTTAAGCCAATTACAGCAGTCAAATATCTTAGAAAAGTTTAACAACAAATTCTTGAGGTTCCAGTTTTTTACTTTCCTTATGTTCATCGTTACTTTTACTGCTGGAGTTGCATTTACTTCACTGCCGTTTGTTTATGCCGGTATTATCTGTTTTTTTGCAAGCGCTGTGTTGTACCTTTTCAATGTTTTAATGGTACTGCTAAAACCAGACAGCACAAGCTTTGTTAATTTAATTGAGGCTCAACCGAAATTTGATGAAAATTAGCTCAATACCCATGTGTTTCGAGAGAAATGTAGCAAAATTTTTGCTGTTCAACTTTGTGGTTTTAGCCGCTGCGGGCACCTTACTTCGCTATCTCAATTGTTTTTCGCTTTCTGGTGTTAACTATCAATTTTTGCTGCACTCGCATTCGCATTTCGCGTTTGCAGGGTGGATGTTTTTAAGTATCGCTTTTTTAAGTTTTCACCAATTTAAGCACCCTCAAATTATTTCAAAACCACGGTTTAATCTTATTTTCTGGTTCACCATTTTTGTAAGCTTTGGAATGTTGGCGAGTTTCTTTCTATCGGGTTATAAACTGATTTCAATAGTGTTTTCTACGTTATTTGTGTTTATTGGCTATAGCTTTGTGGTTATCCTATTCAAATCTAAAATGTTGGCTAAAACAAGTCCGCATGCAGTAGTTATTTTATTAAAAAGCGCACTTTTCTTTTTAGTACTTTCATCATTAGGGCCATTTTTTCTCGGGTATTTACAAGCAAAGGGTTTTAAAAATATCGCTCTACAACAGAACTCCATTTATTTTTACCTTCATTTCCAACTTAATGGCTTTATGCAGCTCTCGCTTTTGGCTTTATTTTTTAAACGTTACCTAAAACAAAACCTTGTTGAAAATAGGCGTATTACTTTCTACGCCACGGTATTTAGTTTTTCAACTTTGCCGCTTTACGCAATGTTTATTTTGTGGCAAAAACCTGCAATTTGGGTTTATGTTTTGGTTTTTGTTTCGGCGATTATTCATTTTTCAGCGTGGTTGATGCTCCTTTATAAGCTGAAACCCAAACTTGAACCTTTAAGTTTTTTAGCTAAAATAGCGCTCATCGCCATCGGTCTTCAGTTCTTTTTTCAGATACTAATTGGGATACCAATAATTGGTGATTGGGCTTTTGTTAGTCGTAATTTAATTATCGGCTATATACATTTACTAACTTTAGGGAGCCTATCTCCTTTAATTATCGACTTACTAATCCAAACAGGGGTTTTAACGCCATCAGCAAGGTTAAATTATTTTTTTATCTTGTCCGTTGGCTCTTATTTGGTTTTATTATTCGGTTCAAGCTTTTTAACAATCTTTAAAATTTATATCCCTCATTTACCCTATTATTTATTTGTCAGCAATTTGTGGATTTTAGTTATAGCTGTGGCTTATTTAATTAGGGCGTTTAATAAAAAGGGAATATATAACGCACCACATCATAATTTTTTAATAAAGTAAACAGGGTATTATTATGAGCAATTTAAATTATATAGCTGCAGACGAAGCTGTTAAACTGGTGAAATCTGGTGATCGGGTTTTTTTACACGGAAGCGCAGCAACACCAAGCATTTTAATTACGGCCTTACAGCAGCGTTATCAAGAATTAAGAAACGTAGAGTTAGTGAGTGTCACCACCCTTGGGGATAGCACTTTTAACAACGAAAAATATAAGGACAGTTTTTTCTTTAATTCGCTTTTTGTTTCTGCAAATTCACGGGCGGTAGTAAACAGCGCTGACGGAGATTATGTTCCGGTATTTTTAAGTGAGATTCCGCTGTTGTTTAACGATGATTACCTGCCAATTGATGTTGCTATTTTACAGGTTTCGGCGCCCGATAAACACGGTTACTGCACATTAGGCACCTCTGTAGATGTGGCAAAAGCTGCAATGGATAATGCTAAAAAAGTTATTGCGCAGGTAAATCCAAGTATGCCGCGTACCCACGGTGATGGTTTTATCCACAGCAGTAAATTGGATGCTTTGGTTTGGCATGAAAGTGCTTTGCCCGAGGTTGATTATTCTTCAAAAGCTAACGATGCTATTGTTGCCATCAGTAAAAACGTGACTTCTTTGATTGATGATGGTTCTACCTTACAATTAGGTATAGGAAGTATTCCGGACCAAGTTCTTAAAAACTTAAGCGGCCATAAAAACTTAGGTTTACACACTGAAATGCTTTCTGACGGTGTAATTCCGCTAATAGAAAGTGGTGCGATTAATAATCTTAATAAAAAACTGAATAAGGGAAAATCGGTCACATCTTTTATGGTAGGCACCAAAAAGCTATATGATTTTGTAAACGATAACCCATCAATAAGGGTGATGAACATCAATTACGTAAACGATACCAGCATCATCAGGCAAAACCCCAAAGTAATAGCCATTAACAGTGCGATTGAGCTGGACTTAACTGGGCAGGTTTGTGCGGATTCCATCGGAACTTTCCAATATTCGGGTATTGGAGGCCAAATGGATTTTATCAGAGGCGCATCTTTATCGCCGGGCGGGAAACCAATCATTGCTTTGCCGTCCGTAACCAATAAAGGGATTTCTCGTATCACTCCGTTTTTAAAACAAGGCGCTGGCGTGGTGACTACAAGAGGCCACGTACATTGGGTGGTTACAGAATACGGTAAAGTAAACTTATTTGGAAAAAGCTTAAAACAACGCGGTAAAGCTTTGATAGAAATTGCGCATCCCGACCATCGCGAAAGCTTGGAAAAAGCATTTTTTGAAAGATATGGTTCTATTTAAAATTTAATCATTCATTCACTCATCCTATCCTTCAATCATTCAAAATTCATTTAAATCACTCATAAGCAATATCTATTTCACAATAAATAATATCATTTGGCATTGGCATTTGCGAAGCTTAAATTTGCGCAACAATATTTTAACATGACAGAAGAATTAGAACACGTTCAGTGCTTAATTATAGGCTCAGGCCCGGCAGGATATACCGCAGCAATTTATGCAGCTCGGGCAGATTTAAAACCAGTAATGATTACCGGAATGCAAATGGGAGGGCAGTTAACCCAAACCACAGATGTCGAAAATTTTCCAGGTTATCCGGGTGGTGTAATGGGACCAGAAATGATGGAAGATTTCCGTAAACAAGCAGAACGATTTGGTACCGATATTCGTTTTGGCTATGTTTCTTCGGTTGATTTCACAGGTCCGGTTCATAAAGTAGTAGTTGATGAAACAAAAACTATTTTAGCCGATACCGTGATTATTTCCACAGGTGCCACCGCAAAATGGTTGGGTTTACCTTCAGAAGAAAAATATAACGGTTTTGGAGTTTCCGCTTGCGCCGTTTGCGATGGCTTTTTCTTCAAAAATCAGGATGTGGTAATTGTTGGCGCTGGTGACACCGCAGCAGAAGAGGCTACCTATTTAGCCAAACTTTGTAACAAGGTAACCATGTTGGTTCGCCGTGATGAGTTTAGAGCATCAAAAGCAATGGTGAACCGCGTATTGAATACCAAAAACATCGAAATTTTATATAACAGCGAGGCCAAAGAGATTTTAGGCGATGGAAAATCTGTAACCGGCGTTAAAGTGATTAATAATGAAACCCAGGTAGAAACAGACGTACCGGCCACTGGTTTCTTCGTTGCCATCGGGCATAAGCCAAACACAGATATTTTTAAAGACTGGTTAAAAATGGACGAAGTTGGTTATTTAATTACTGCACCAGACAGCACAGCCACAGCTATTGAAGGCGTTTTTGCTTGTGGAGATGCGCAAGATAAAATTTACCGACAGGCAGTAACAGCGGCAGGCACAGGTTGTATGGCTGCCTTAGAAGCCGAGCGCTATTTAGCGGCTAAAGAATTTGCAGAGTAAAACTGCTTGTAATATGTCTGAGCAGGGTCTCTCGAAGAGGACCTTGCGAATATGTCCGAGCAGGGTCTTAAGGCTTCAGTCCGAGCAGGGTCTCTCGAAGAGGACCCTGCGATAAGGCTTGTATTTAGGCAGACCTTTTCTTGTGCAATTCATCCCACTTATAATATTTTTTTAGCTTTGTTAAAACGAAACCATTTTTTTGATGAGCTATAAACTATTTGCGGCGTTGATGTTTTTCACATCTTTTGTATTTGCCCAAAACACTACCCAAAGTTTGGGAATTATCCCCGCACCACAATCTATAAGCACTAAACCCGGTTTTTTCAAGCTGACCGAAAGCACAGCTTTACAGTTTGAAACTGAGGCAGACCGACAAGCTGCGGAGCTTTTTAAAACTATCGTAAAAGAAAAAGAAGGCTTTGATTTAGTTATAGCAAAAAACTTCATCAAAGCACCAGAAAGCTTGATTTCCTTTAATTCTGCCAATGCAAAAAGCTTTGCTGCCGAAGCTTATAGTTTAACGGTAAACGATAAAAATATAGCGTTAGCGGGAACAAATAAAGGCGTTTTTTACGCCACACAAAGTTTGATTCAGCTTTACCTAAACGGATTAGAAAGCCATCAAATTCAACAATGTAAAATTATAGATGAACCACGATATGTTTACAGAGGTTTGCATTTAGATGTTTGCCGTCATTACTTCCCGATAGATTTCATCAAAAAATACATTGATTTAATGGCGATGTACAAACTCAACACTTTCCATTGGCATTTAACGGATGACCAAGGATGGCGCATCGAAATAAAAAAATACCCAAAACTTACCCAAATTGGTGCTTACCGAGATCAAACAATAATCGGTAATTACCACGACAGAATGCCACAATGGTTTGATGGAGAAAAGTACGGCGCTTTTTATACGCAAGAGGAGATCAAGGAAATTGTTGCTTATGCAGATAAAAAATACATCACGGTAGTTCCAGAAATTGAAACGCCAGGTCATGCAATGGCGGCTTTGGCGGCTTACCCAGAATTAGGTTGCGGTAATAATCCTGGGCCGTATAAAGTCGCGGAAAAGTGGGGAGTTTTTCCTGATATTTTTTGTGCCGGAAAAGATAATACCTTTGATTTTTTAGAGGATGTTTTAACGGAAGTAATGGCACTTTTTCCATCTCAAAACATCCATATCGGTGGTGATGAAGCACCAAAAACCATCTGGAAAACTTGTCCTTATTGTCAAAAGCGAATCAAAAAAGAGAAGCTAAAAAACGAAGAAGAACTGCAATCTTACTTTATCCATCGCATAGAAAAGTTCGTTAACAAAAAAGGAAGATCAATCATAGGTTGGGACGAGATTTTAGAAGGTGGTTTGGCGCCAAACGCAACGGTGATGAGCTGGAGGGGCGTTCAAGGCGGAATCGCGGCAGCTAAGCAAAATCACTACGTAATCATGTCGCCAAGTACGGATGGGCTTTATTTGGACCATACACAAGGGTTGTCGTCGCAAGAACCTGTAACTATCGGTGGGGACGGAAGAATTCAAAAGATTTACAATTATAACCCAACGCCAGCTGTTTTGCCATTGGCTCAGCAAAAATATATTTTAGGTGTTCAAGGAAACTTATGGACAGAATATATTAAAACTCCGGCACATGCCGAGTATATGCTTTTACCAAGATTATTTGCACTTGCTGAAACTGCGTGGACAAATCCCGACCGCAAAAACTTCAAAAATTTTAACGAAGTGGAAGTTCCGGAACATTTATCATGGATAGATAAAACCAACACGCTTTATCGCGTTCCGGAAGTTATAGGCGCAAAAGATACAACAATTAACGTGAACGGAAGTTACACCTTCAACTTAAAGCCGTCGGTAAACGGAGCGAAAATCTATTATACAATTGATGGTTATCAGCCAAATGAAACCACAGACTTATACACGCAGCCATTTACGGTAAACGTTCCAAAAGGAGAGTATAGGCCGGTGAAATCGAGAGTGATTACACCTTCCGGAAAGCGTAGTGTGGTTACCACCACTATTTTGCGCAATTTGGATGCGCTTAAAGCAGATTCTATTAGTCGAGGGTTAAAGCAAGGCGGCTTAAATTATCATTACGTAAAAGGGAAGTTCAAATCCGCATTGGAAATTGATACCTCTTTGGCTACTCAACGAGGAATTGCTTCGCAAATATCCTTTACTAAAGTGCCTAATAAGGCCAGAGAGTACGGAATTGTGTTTACAGGTTACATCAATGTAAATGAAAATGCAACGTTTGAGTTTTCACTTTACAGCGATGATGGAGCGCTTTTATATATTGACGATGAATTGATTATTGATAACGATGGCGACCATGCCCGATATGAAAAATCTGCTGGTGTGGCTATGCAAGCTGGATTACACAAAATAAAAGTTGCTTATTTTGATGATGGACCGGGCTCTACGCTTAAGGTTTCGGTAAAAGGTACCGATGGTAAAAAAATAGAAATACCGTCTGTGATGTTATTTTATTAGTTATGAGAAAAATCAAAATTGTTAGCTTTTTTTTAGGATGTTGCACTATTTTTTTTGGATGTAGCGAACCACAAAAGCAAGTAAAAAATCAGCAAACAATGGCTAAACCCGTACTCCCAGCACCATTTAAAAAGCATTTAAAAGTAGAAGTTGGTCCGGATGTAATTTTTGATGTTTTTGCCTGGGGGCGAGGTTCAGATTCTACTTCATCAATATTGGTATTGCGCTCAGATTCATTAAAAAATGATTTCAGCGTTGCGTCAACCGATAATTTGGATGGCAAATTAGAAGAAGTTTTTAATACCGATATGGATAAGGATAGTAATCCTGAAATTGTGATTTACTACACCAAAAACGATAAATATAAAACTGCTGATATCCTTTGCTACGAATTTAACGGAAAAACTGCCAACAAAATCACCTTCCCCGAATTAACAAACAAAACCCAAAAGCAATACCGTGGTGCCGATAAATTTTATGTAAAAGGAGGGGAATTGTACCGCGAATTCGATGTGTTTTCTGGTGACGCAAAGGATAATAAGCCAGTTGGTAAAAAGTTTTTAAAATACTTTTTAAAAGGAAATAAATTTGATTTAAATGAGTTGGAAAATTAATTACGATCCGTTTTTCTTCAAGATTGAGTAGTAACCATTTTTAACACCAAAAAACCGCTGAAAGCTAACTTTTAAAAGCATGTCGAACATCAAATTGATTATAGAAGAAAGAGCCGCCACAATCGGGAAGTTTATGGTGGGTCGTTTATTGCCATTCAGACAAAAAAGAATGGTCGGACCTTTTATTTACATCGACCACATGGGGCCGGTGAAATTAAGCGAGCGTGAAAATTTTGATGTGTTGCCTCATCCTCATATCGGCTTATCAACCTTGACTTTTTTATTTGAAGGAAGCATCATGCATAGGGATACTTTGGGCAACTCCGTTGAAATAAAGCCTGGCGCAGTAAATTGGATGACTGCCGGTAAAGGAATTGTACACTCTGAAAGAACACCCGAATATTTGAGGCATTCTGAATTATTGATGCATGGCTTGCAGATTTGGGTAGCATTGCCAAAGGATTTGGAGCAAATGGAACCATCTTTTTCTCATATTGAAGAACAACAAATACCCACTTGGGCAAGCGGAGATTTACTGTTTAAATTAGTGGCTGGTGAAGCTTTTGGTAAAAAATCGCCTGTTCCGGTTTTTAGTAAGCTTTTTATGATTGAGATAAAGAGCAAAACCAAACGAACTATAAATATCGGCGACGATTTGTATGGAGAGGCCGGTTTGTACATTTTAGAAGGCGCTGTTGAAAGTGAAGGTAATGTTTACGAAGCTAAACAATTGTTAGTGGCAAATGACAGCAAGCTTTGCGAGCTAACGATATCAGAAAACAGCACTATCTATATTTTTGGTGGCGAACCTTTTACGGAAGAACGCTTTATCGATTGGAATTTTGTTGCCACGGATAAACAACTGATTGAAGAGGCCAAGCAGAAATGGAAAACACGTTCTTTCCCAGAAATTAAAGGTGAGGAAGGTGAATTTATTCCCTATCCATCTTTTCATAAAAAATAGGTGAGTTATTACTTAATGTTTTTTGAGAATCTGTTTAAGGGTTGGCAAATTTGTGTAGAAATGGCTTTAAAGCAGTGTAAAAATCAGCTTGCATAAACTTAATAAATTGGTAGGAAGTTATTTTAAGCAGGTCGTCCATTTTTGTACAAACTTGTTGTTACAGAGACTTTAGTTCAGTATTTAGGTGGTTGTAGCATTATCTTTAACTCACAGATCCGCCCAATCCCGTTTTAACCAAAAAAACTAATTACTCCTAATCCCAGTAATAATAAACTCGGTCCGCCTATTATTTGCTCTTCCTTCTTGGGTACTGTTATCAGCAATCGGTGCAGCTTCACCAAAGCCTTTAAAACTGAGGCGTTTTTGGTCGATATCATGCTCAATTAAATAACGGTAAACAGCCTTGGAACGGTTTTGAGACAGTACAAGGTTAGATTGGTCATCTCCAATATCATCGGTATGCCCGCTAATTTGAATCTCTGTTTTTGGATTTGATTTTAAGAAATCAATTAACTTCTGTAGTTCTGTTTTAGATTCGGGCTTTAAATCGAATTTGTTGCTATCAAAAAATATGTTTTTAAGCACTACTTTTTTGCCAACAGCAATTTTCTGCAGCGGCACTTCTAAAATAATTGGCTTCCCTACTTGGTTTTTCTCAACAGAAAAATTCTCAGAATAAAACAAATAATCATCCTTAGAAACGTTTATACTGTACTCTTTTTCGGTAGATAAGGTAGCCAAAAATGTTCCGTCTATCTTATCAGAATAAGCGGTATAAATAGATTTTTCGGCCTTTAAATCAATAATATCAACAATTGCGCCCAGCTTTTCTTTACTGTCAGCATCAAAAACAATTCCTTTTACATAATTAACCGCAATAGGCTGTATTTTTTTTGGTAATGGGAACGAGTAAATATCAAAGCCACCAAAACCGCCAAAATTATTAGACGAAAAAAATGCTCTGGTGCCGCTAGCATTTACCGTTAAACCGCTTTCTTCGCCATAAGTATTAATAGGATAACCCAAATTTTCTGGCAGACGCCAATTACCTGTGCTATCTATTCTGGAAATAAACAAATCTTTGTTCCCTAAGCCAACCCAGCCGTTAGAAGAAAAGTAAAGTGTTTGGTTATCCGGATGGATGAACGGCGATTGTTCATCAAACGCGGTATTTATATTTGGCCCCAAATTAATGGGCATCCCCCAATTACCATCATCACCGATGATACTTTTCCAAATATCATAACTGCCGTAACCGCCCTTTCTATCGCTTACAAAATACAGCGTTTTGCCATCAGCAGATAAAGATGGCTGAGATTCCCAACCCTTTGTGTTTATCGGGAAACCCAAATTAACAGGCTTACTCCAGCCGTCACCTTCTTTTTTAGAAACGTAAATATCGCATCTTCCTAAACCATCAGGTCGGTTGCAACCAGTAAAAAAAAGATAATTTCCGTCTGGCGATAAGCATTGCGCACCCTCATTATAAGCAGGTGTGTTAATGTTGCTGCTTAAGTAAGTTGCTTTTGACCAGCCATCGCCCTCTTTGTAGCTTCGGTAAAAATCTTCGTTTCTGTTGATTTGACGGGTAAATATAAGGGTGCTTTCATCGGTGGTAAGCACAGCCAAGTATTCTTGGTCGGGCGTGTTCACGTTAGCGCCCAGGTTTTCTGGCTTAAACGGAACCGGATTTTTTACCGCCACAATAGCAAATTCGCAATCTTTGATGTATTTATCAGTTAACGCAACCCGCTCTGGCGATGGCTTTCCTAGGCTTTTATAGGCGTTATAGTGGCTAAGCGCTTGCTCGTAATCGCCAGTTTTTAACTCGCTTTCGGCAAAGTAATAATAGCGTTCGGGCGCAAAATTAGGGTCAATGGCAAATGCTTTTTTATAGCTTTCCTTGGCGCTTACATAATCAAAAGTTACCCGGTAAACATCAGCTAGCAGTAATTGTGCTTCAATAAAATCATGGTCTTGTTTTACGGCATCTTTAAGCACATCGATGGCCATTAAAAATTCATTTAAATCCAGATAATACCTTGCTCTTTCGTAACTTTTAATAGCGTTTCTGCTGTTGGTAGTATATTTAGTTTGCGACCAACCAACATGGAAAGCTAAAAGTAAGAGCGTGAGAATGATTAGCCGGTTCATTATGTTGGTTTAATACCTAAAACTATGAAATATTAAGGGATATTTAAAAATTTATGTGTTTGTAGCGATATTTCCCATTTTGGATTGTTCATTACATAATCAATAATTAAAGGCGTCATCTCCGCAGATTTTGACCATTCGGGCTGTAAATACAGTTTGCAGGTAGGAGAAACTAACGCAGCGTGTTCCTCGGCCCATAAAAAATCACTTTTATTAAACACAATCACTTTAAGTTCATGGGCAAGGGGCGCAATATCTTTCCTGGGTGCTTTAAATTTTTTTGGCGATAAGCAAATCCAATCCCAATCGCCCGAAAGGGGATAAGCGCCCGATGTTTCAATAAAAGTAGCTATCCCTTTTAACTTAAGCTGATTGGTAAGTGCATCTAAATTATATAATAAAGGTTCGCCACCGGTAACAACCACCGCTTTTCCCGGAAATTTATTTGCGTTTTCAACAATGGTTTGTGTACTGGTTAGCGGATGTAAACTTGCATCCCAGCTTTCTTTAACATCGCACCAATGGCAACCCACATCGCATCCTCCTAGTCTGATAAAATAAGCCGCTTTTCCGGAGTTATAACCTTCACCTTGGATGGTGTAAAACTCTTCCATCAAGGGCAGTAGTGTCCCGTCTTCGGGGATTATATTTTTCGCTTTCAATGTTGCAAAGATAAGCTATTTTATAAATTGAGGGTTGCGCCATCGTATTTTTTAACAAATAAACCGGGCGCTCAGGGCTTTTTATAAAGTGGGATATTGATAGTTAACAGCGTTCCTTTACCCGGCGCTGTATCGTACTCTACCATTCCGTTAATAAAGGAAATTCTGGATTTTATGTTTGATAAGCCAATTCCCGGTTTTATGGTGTCTTTGTTAAAGCCAATGCCGTTATCTTCAATCGCTAAGGAAATTTCTCTTTCGTCTTTTTGTAATTGAATACTCAATTTAGTTGCTTTTGCATGTTTGATGACGTTATTTACCGATTCCTGAATTACACGGTATAAAACAGTTTCGAGTTTATCTTCCAACTTATTTTTAAATCCGGAAACATCTAAAGTTATCTTCAGTTGGCTTTCGTCAATTTTACTTAAAAACTCGCGTACAGCAGCGGTTAAACCTGCTTTTAATAAAGCGTTGGGAATCATTTGATGAGATATAGTCCGCATTTCATCGTAACTTTCGTTCACCAAGGCCAAGCTTTTTTGTAGATTAGTTTCTTTCAAACTATCAGGGTGATGCTTAATATATCCGTTCAAATTCATTAATGCAACGGAAAGCAACTGGCCAACGCCGTCATGTAAATCTGTGGCAATTCTTCTCCTTTCCCGTTCTTCAGCATCTAAAACTGCAGCGGTAGCCAAATCTTGCTGACGTATAATTTCCTGCTGTAACACTATTTTGTTTTGGATTTTTCTTCTGTTGATATACAGCCAGCCGCTAATTAAAAGCAACAGTATTAACAATGCGGTGAACCATAAAAGACTGGTTTTTCGTTCAATTTCTAAATCTTTAATTTTTGACTGCAGACCAAGGTCTCTGATTTTTTCTTCTTTTATCTGAGTTTGATAACGCGTTTTGAGCTCCTCAATAATTGCGATTTTATCCTTATCTAAAATAGAGTCACGTTTATCAGCAGATTTTTGCAGATTGAGGTAAGCATCTTTGAAATCTTCTTCATTGGTGTTTTTATTAACCGAAAGCTGTGCAATTTTTTCATAACTCTCTGCTAAAATTTCCTTTTCATTAACTTTTAAAGCCATGTTAACCGCTTTTTGCAACCACTGCGTAGCAGCTAAAGTATCTTTTAGCTTTTTGTAAGTTAAACCAATGTTATAATAACTATGGGCCATCCATTTTTTGCTTCCGTCTGCTTCGTACGCGTTTTTACTTTTAAAGTGATAAGCTAAGGCTGTATTTTCATTTCCCTTTTTGTTATACAAGCTGCCTATGTTTTGATAAACTGTACCCACATCCGTTTTTGAACCCCGGTTTGTTTTATAAATCAGTGCGTTTTTATAGGCAAATATTGCGGAATCTAACAAATTTAGTGCTTCATAAGCGCTCCCCAAGTTGTTGAAGCTGCTGCCAATTTCTTTATTATCTTTTGCCTTTATGGCTAGTTGTTGATACTGTTTAAAATACGCAATCGCTTCGGTATAGTTTTTTTGGACATAAGAAACAATGCCCAAAAGGTTTAAAACCCTTCCCTCGCCATTAGGGTCCTTAACCGCTTTAAAAGATTGTAACGCCTGCAAGGCATAAGAAACGGAGTTTACGTAATCTAATTTAGCATTATAGGAAGTTGCAATGTTTAGCTTAAGTTTTCCTACTTCCAACTGGTTTTTTTCGGCCTCAAAATATAACAATGCCAATTTATATAAGCCAATGGCTTCATCAAAGTTACCCGTTAAGTGGGCGTAAATACCCAAGAATTTTCTTGCTGATGCTTCGCCTGGTTTATAGCCGATATTTTTTGCTAACGCTAAAGCTAGATTGCTGTAGTAAGCTAAACTATCGGGTTTAGATAGGTTAGATTTGGCTGCAGCGTTAAACAAATCTACTTTTTCTCTTTCGCTATCTTGGGCGTAACATTTAATGCTAACAAAGGCTGTAAAAAGCAACAGCACCAAAATTGGGCATTTTTTTATGATTGGGTGATGGGGTACAAATCTCATTAAATATGGGCTATAAAAATCTTTATGCTCTTTAGTTAATTTTTTTTAGCAATTTAAAGCCAAATTTGTTGTTCCTTATACCAATTAATACGTATTTTTAAGACATGCGAATTGTTTTAGTAGATGATCATTCTATCCTTTTAGACGGATTAAAAAACTTGCTTGCGGAGGTTGATGATTGCCAAGTGGTAGCATGCTGCACTAACGGCAATTATGCGCTTTGTCATTTAAAAAGTGAGGAAGTAGATGTGATAATCGCCGATTACTCGATGCCCGACATGGATGGTTTAACTTTAGTAAAAGAGGCCAAAAAAATAAAACCCGAGCTTAAAATAATTATTTTAACCATGCATGATGAGCCACATAAAGTGCAGGAAATGTTGAGCTTAAAAATAGACGCTTACATCCTTAAAAAATATGCGCAGCAAGAATTATTAACGGCTTTAACTGTGGTAGGAAACGGCGGGAAGTTTTTTAGTAACGAGGTTAGTAATATTTTGGTGCGGGGTTTAGGTTTAAATAACGACGATTTGGTATTAACAGATAGGGAATTGGAGGTGTTAAAGCTAATTATGAAAGAAAAGAGCAGTAAAGAAATTGCCAATGAACTTTTTATTTCTGAAAGAACCGTAGAAACCCATCGCAAAAATATGATCAGAAAAACCAACAGTACTTCTACCGTTGGTTTAATAAAATATGCTTACCAAAATAAGTTAGTGCGGTAGTGTGTTAGTCTGCTACATGAATCTTAATTACTAGTTTTTTCACCTTGTTGCTATCAACCATAATACTTGGTCGGTGTGTGGTACTCGGGAAAAATAGATAAAACGTTTTCGGGTCTGCAACGTAATATTTTCCCTTATCAATATCGTAAAGTGCAACATCATGTGCAGCATCGTAAGGTTTGGCAACCTTTTCGTTCTCAAACGAAGCTTCGCCCATCTTTTCTTTTCCTTTGATGATGTATTGCAAATCTATATACTTTTTATGCGCTTCCCACTTGGTGTTTTCAAAAGGTTTGTCAACGGTTTCGGTAATTGAGGCAAAAACTTTATCACCATCAATTGGATATTTACCTACAGCCAATTTTTCTAAGTCATTGTTTTCCATAAACTGAAAAGCCTTATCCCAAGTAGCCTTATTGGCGTAGTACTGTTTTTTAAATTCTACCAGGTTAACGTTTTTATAAACTGCTGGTTTTAATGAAGAGGCAGACGGTTGTTTTTTAAGCCATTGTTCTGCTTTATTTGCACTGCAAGCACTTAATAATGTTGCTGCTACTACAAAGGCGGATATTTTTAATTTAATCATTGCTTGTTTTTTGATAAAAATACGCTGAATTGATTTAGGATTTTCTAAAATCTGAATTTATTTGGAGGACAGTCGTTCAGATATGAGCTTAAATTAGCTCACCAATGATAGCCATAACATCAGTTTGGGCGTTTTAACACGCTGTCCGCTGTATCTTTTTAGCGAAAAAAGCTAAAAAGGATGCCGCTCTCATCGTTAACGCATTCACGTTATTTATAAAATTTGGTTAATTTCACGGCTTAATAATCGAAAAAGCATGAAATTGTTAGCAGGAAAAACCGCTCTAATTACCGGAGCATCTAAAGGAATAGGACGTAAGATTGCCGAAAAATTTGCAGAACATGGTGCAAATGTGGCTTTCACTTACCTTTCTTCCGTTGAAAAAGGACTAGCTTTAGAAGAAGAACTAAAATCATTCAGAACACAAGTTAAAGGCTACCGTTCAGATGCGTCTAAATTTGATGAGGCAGAGCAATTGATTAATGATATCGTTACTGATTTTGGCACTTTAGACATTGTAATCAATAATGCAGGCATCACCAAAGATGGTTTGTTAATGCGCATGAGCGAGCAAAATTTTGATGATGTAATTGAAGTCAACCTAAAATCGGTGTTTAACACCACTAAAGCAGCCTCCAAAATAATGATGAAGAACCGCAAAGGCGTTTTTATCAATATGAGTTCTGTAGTGGGTGTACAAGGAAATGCCGGGCAAGCTAATTACGCAGCATCAAAAGCCGGAATTATCGGTTTTACAAAATCTGTAGCTAAAGAATTAGGTTCCAGAAATATAAGAGCAAATGTGGTTGCACCAGGTTTTATCAAAACCGAAATGACCGAAGTTTTAGATCCAAAAGTGGTTGAAGGTTGGGAAAAAGATATTCCCTTAAAAAGAGCCGGTGAAACAGAAGATATTGCAAACGTTTGTGTGTTTTTAGCATCAGATATGAGTGCTTATGTTACTGGGCAAGTATTAAGCGTTTGTGGCGGAATGCTTTAAAAGTTTGAAGTAAAAAGTCTAAAGTTTTAACTAAAGTAAAAGGAGCAAAGTACTAAACTTCGCTCTTTTTAGTTTTATAGCTAATCATTAACTTTATCAAATGAAAAACAGATTTATATTACCCGCAATAATTATTGGGGTTTCTGCCATTATTGTTGCATTTGTACTTGCGAAAGGGCTAAAGAACATCAAATCAGACCAAACTATCAACGTTACCGGTTCAGCTAAGCAACTGATTATTTCTGATTTAGGGATATTAAAAGGCAATTTTAATATTGAAGCACCAACAGCGCAAGAAGCTTATGCAGAATTATCGCGGCAACGCCCCTTGGTAATTAGTTTCTTAAAATCAAAGGGTTTTAAAGACACAGCAATTGATTTAAAAACCATCAACGTTTATCCACAATATAATTATAGTAGCAATGGACAACAATTGGGCATCAGGTCTTATACCATCAACCAATCTGTTGAGGTAAGTGATACAGACGTTAACAAAATTAAAGATGTTTCTATCGCGATTGCTGCTTTATTTGCTCAGGGTTTGAGCTTCAATGTAAATGCGCCAGAATATTATTACACAAAATTAAGCGATGTAAAGGTTGATATTCAAGCTGCTGCCGCGAAAGATGCCATGATTCGAGGCGAGAAAGTTGCCGAAGCAACTAACCGCAGTTTAGGAACATTGACCAATGCAAGAATGGGTGTTTTACAAATTACGCCAGAAAATTCTAACATGACTTCAGATTATGGAATCAATGATGTGAGCTCTATCCGGAAAGAAATTACCGCGGTGGTTAACGCTAATTTTGAAATTGAGTAGTTTTATTTTTTGGTTTTTAGTTGGTTAGTTTTTTGGAAAAAACGCCAAATGAAAAGGCTTCAGATTAAATATCAATCTGAGGCCTTTTCAGTTTTAAGCTAAGCTTTTAATTTTTCAAGCTCGCCATGTCAATCACAAAACGATAATGAACATCGCCTTTTAAAGTACGCTCATAAGCTTCGTTAATATTATCGATGTTAATCAATTCAATATCCGAAACAATATTATGTTCAGCGCAATAGTCTAACATTTCTTGGGTTTCTTTAATTCCTCCCACTAAAGAACCGGCTAATGTTCTACGCCCAAAAATTAAATTTACCGCACCAACCGGCACAGCTTCTGGCGGAACGCCCAACAAAACCATTGTTCCATTGGTTCTTAACAAGGCTAAATATTCGTTATAGTCATGTTTTGCTGATACAGTGTTGATGATCAAATCAAAAGAATTAGCCATCTTTTTCATGTTTTCTTTTTCGGTTGTCAACATAAAATGGTGCGCACCCAGTTCGTCAGCATCTTTTGCTTTTTCTGGCGAACGACTTAGCATAGTAACTTCTGCACCCATAGAAGCCGCAATTTTCACTGCCATGTGTCCCAAACCTCCTAAACCAACAACGGCCACTTTGTCGCCTTTTTTACAATTCCAATGCTTTAATGGAGAGTAAGTGGTAATTCCGGCGCATAGGAGCGGAGCAACAGCCGCCAAATCCAACTTATCCGAAACTTTTAGCACAAAACCTTCCGTAACTACTATATGAGTGGAGTAGCCGCCGTAAGTAATGGTTTTTTTATCTTGTAAAAACGCATTATAAGTTTGTGAATTGCCGTTTTCGCAATATTGTTCCAAATCGCTTTCGCAGTTAGCGCAATGACCGCATGAGTCAACAAAACAACCAACGCCAACCGTATCGCCAACTTTGTGCTTGGTAACTTTGGAGCCGACTTTACTCACCTTTCCTACAATTTCATGTCCTGGCACAACCGGATACATTGTTCCGCCCCATTCGTTACGAGCGGTATGTATATCAGAGTGGCAAACGCCACAAAATAAAATTTCAATTTCTACGTCTTTTTCGCCAACCTCGCGTCTATCTAATTTAAAGGGAGCTAAAGGAGAATCTGCTTTTTCTGCAGCGTATGCTTTTACTTGAGTCATAATTTTTTTGTTATGTGTATAAAACGAATGATTTCCATTTTAGTTTGACGTTACTAAACAAAAATAGTGCACAAACGGTGCAACAGATTGTAAAATCGCTGTTTTTAAATTTTCTTTATCAATCCTAAACCCGCATATTTACGCCTTAATATGCATTTGCTATTTTCTATAGTTTTTAACGAGTTGAGAATATGGTGGCTAATTCCAAGTTTGGGCTTAGGCTTTTTGTACGCCTGGGTTTTTTATAAAAAATCACTGATAGATAATGCGCTGGTGAAAAAATCTCTCTTTGCAATGCGCTGGCTTACTGTAACTCTACTAAGTTTGCTATTGTTATCGCCTTTATTAAAAACTGTTAAACAGCGCTTGCAAAAGCCGTTAATATTTATCGCCCAAGATGCATCTTCCTCTATTACTTCCAATAAAAAGCAAAATTTCAACGTCGACACTTATCATCAAAATTTAAAAGAATTACAATCTCAATTGCAAGCGGATTATGACGTAAAGGTGTTGAACTTTAGCAGCGATGTTAAAAATGATTTTGATTTTAAAGAATTAGGAAAGGAAACTGACATTTCTAGCGTTTTCAATTACCTTAAAAATCAAAACGCAAATAGTAATATTGGTGCTTTAATTTTATCTTCTGATGGGATTTACAACAAAGGAGCAAATCCAACTACTCAACTTGCCGAATCACAATTCCCGGTTTACACGGTTGCTTTAGGTGATACTATCCCGAAGAGAGATTTAGTTTTAATGACACCAGTTTACAATCAACTGGTGTACTTAGGAAATAGCCATGAAGTTGAGGTAACCGTTAAAGCTTTCGGTGCTAAAGGTTTTACAACAAATCTCAACCTAAGCACTAACGATGGTCAAGCTAAACAACAGCGAATTTCTTTTACTAAAGACGAGGAAACTAAAACCATAAAATTCACGCTTGACGCAAAGAAGAAAGGAGTCCAAAAAATCACTTTCAATTTAAGTGCAATAGCAAACGAGGTTTCTGAGCAAAATAACAAGCAGACCATTTATGTTGAAGTTTTAGACGGGAGAGAGAAAGTGTTCCTCCTCGCTGATGCACCGCATCCAGATATTAGTGCATTAAAGCAGGCTATCGAAAGCAATAAAAATTATCAAGTTACGCTCGCTTACGCTGATAAATTACCTTTAAGAACAGATGATTTTGGATTGTTTATTTTGCATAATCTACCGTCCAGTCAACATAATATCAGTTCTTTTTTAGCAAACATCAAACAAAAAAATAAGTGGTTTATTATTGGCGCACAAACAAACCTTAACGCATTAAATAACCAACAGAATGTTTTAAATCTATCATCGGCAAATAGCCAAAGTCAAAACTATAGTGCATATTTAAACTCAGATTTTTACGCTTTTACGCTTAGCGATGTTACAAAAAACAGCTTGCAAAACTTAGCTCCGCTAACTGCTCCTTTTGGTGAGTACAAATTGAAATCTGCGGGTAAAACATTGTTTAAGCAGCAAATTGGTAGCGTTAAAACAGCAGCTCCACTATTTGTTTTTAATGATGATGGCGCTACAAAAACAGCAGTTTTAACAGGAGAAGGCGTTTGGCGTTGGCGGATGGAGGACTTTGAAAAGAACAATAATTTTGATGCTTTTGATGAGTTGATTAGTAAGTCTGTTCAGTATTTGAGTGCAAAAGAAGATAAGCGTAAATTTAGAGTCAACACTACAAAAAGTAGGTTTACTGAAAGCGAAAGTGTGTTTTTTAATGCGGAACTCTACAACGATGCTTACGAGTTGGTAAACACGCCGGAAGTGAGCTTAGAAGTAAAAAGCAAGGAAGGTAAAAGCTACAGTTTTACCTTTTCCAGAACAGCCAACGCTTACGAGGCGAATTTGGGTATTCTACCAATAGGCGAGTACGACTTTATCTCTAAAACTAAGCTAGGTTCAAAAAGCTACAGTGCAAACGGCAGCTTTTTGGTGGAAGAATTAAATGTAGAATCTCTAGAAACCCGGGCTAACCATCAGTTGCTTTATAATTTGAGTAAAACTTCTGGCGGCATAATGGTTTATCCAGAGCAGCTATTAAATTTAGTTGATTCGATTAAAAAGAACGAAAAGGTTAAAACAGTGAGTCACCAAGAGAAAAGCTACGAACCGCTAATCAATTTGAAATGGATTTTTGCTTTGCTGATGTTATTGCTTAGTATTGAATGGTTTTTGAGAAAAAGAAATGGAGCAGTATAATCTTTTAATTGGCGATGTAATTACCATTTGTGGTACATTTTCGTTTGCTGTTTCGGGAGCATTTGCCGCTATGCAAAAGCGCTTGGATGCTTTTGGGGTATTGATTGTAGCCTTTGTAACTGCGGTTGGCGGTGGAACCCTGCGTGATTTGCTTTTAGGTGCAACGCCAGTGTTTTGGCTAAAAGAAGCAAATTATTCTTTACTGATTTTAGTGACAGCAGTTGTTGCCATGATTTTTTGGAAGCGCATTAAATCCTTAAAAATAACACTGTTTTTATTTGACTCTTTAGGGCTTGGCTTTTTTACGATTTTGGGTGTGCAAAAAGGTTTAACTTTTGATTTAAGTCCGGGTGTATGCGTAGCTTTAGGTACAGTAACAGGTTGTTTTGGCGGAATAACTCGTGATATTTTACTAAATAATATTCCTTTAATTTTTAGAAAAGAGATTTACGCAACCGCCTGTATAATTGGCGGATTGGTGTTTTTGATTTTACGTTATTTAGGAGTTGATGATACCGTAGTAAAGGTAACATCGGTAGCGGTAGTTTTTTTAATTAGAATTGTAGCCGTAAGGTACAAACTGTCTTTGCCCCGGATTTACTGAGGTTTATTTCGCTGAATTTTCATCAACCACTACGTAAACATCCTCATTTTCTCTTTTCATGTAATAACGCTCACGAGCAAATTTTTCGAGGCTTTGGATATTTGTAGTAAGTTCTTTTAATTCTGTATCGGCTTTTTCTATTTCTGTTGTATAAAACTCTTTTTCCTCTTCTAGTTTCTGAACCTTGTTTCTGTAATCATACTGAGAAGCCAAATCATTTCTATCAAAAAACAACATCCAAACAATGAATGCAATTCCGGCAATAAAAAACTTGTTTTTAAGAAGATTCAATAAATTTTTCACCGATGAAACTAAAAAGTTAAAATAACTTAATAAAATATGCTCTTCAACACAAAACTAAATAATATGATCTGGATAATGTGTAGCGGTTTCCTGGTCTTTTGTTGCTATTAAAGCTGCTAAAAAAACCACTATGCTTGCTACAACTAAAATCCAAAACCAAGCAGTGTTTAATAATTCGTTTACACTTAAATCACTTAAATTAGATTCTGATGCATAAACTTCAGGTGCTTTTGCCGCGGCAAAAGAAATGGTATTGGTTAAAACTAACGCAATTAATACAACAGCAGATTTTAATATGGTTTTCATGTTTTTAATTTTAAATGGTATTTTAAATTATAGCTCCAAAAATAAAAAGCTTTGATGAATATTTAGCTTTAAATTCTAATTATCTTCTAGTTTTTGTAATTCTTTTTTAACAAAATCCATCAACTCTTTAATGTAAGCAGCGCTAAAATTAAATTCGATACCGGCGGTTTGGTATATTTCTTTAATGTTTTTAGTGTAACCCAACTTTAAAGCAGTAATGTAATTTGCTAAACCTTGCTCAGGATTTTCTTTGTAATTTTTCCACACCGCAATTGCGCCTAACTGAGCAATAGCATATTCAATATAGTAAAAAGGAACTTCAAAAATATGTAGTTGTTTTTGCCAAAGATTCTCTAAAGCCTCTTGGTGTCCTGTCCAGTCTACAAAGTTAGCTCCAAACCTGGTGAAAATTTGTGTCCATGCTTTTGTTCTTTCTGCACTGGTATGTTCTGGATTAGTGTAAATCCAATGTTGAAAAGCATCCACAACAGCAACCCAAGGTAAGGTTTTAAGCACATCACGTAGTTGATAGCGCTTCGCTCTTTTTAATTCTTCTGGGTCTTTAAAAAACTCGTCCCAATGGTCCATGGAAATTAATTCCATACTCATTGAAGCCAATTCAGCCACTTCCGATGGGCAATGCTTAAAATCATTTAACTCCAAATCAGCAGTTAAAAAAGTATGCACTGCATGTCCACCCTCGTGTACCATGGTGGTCAAATCTCTAAAAGAATTTGCCGAATTCATGAAAATGAACGGAGCGCCGGTTTCTGCCAGAGGATAGTTGTAACCACCTGGAGCCTTTCCTTTTCTGCTCTCCACATCAAAAAGACCATTCGCTTTCATAATTTCTAATCGCGAACCTAAGTAGGCATCTAATTTATTGAAGCATCTCGTTGATTTTTCAATCAGCTCTTCCCCGTTATCAAATGGTTTTAAAGGTTTTTTGCCCGACGTATCTACCTCTGTATCCCAAGGTTTCAACTCGGGTAATTTTAAAAGGGTTTTTCTTTCTTCCGCTTGCGCTGATAAAAGTGGCACAACTTCCTTTTCTATCGCATCATGAAAATCTAAACAATCTTGGGCGGTATAATCAAACCTTCCCAAAGCAGCAAACATATAATCTCTAAAATTTTTGAAATCTGCATTTAATGCCACTTGGTGACGAATGGATTTTAACTTATCAAACAAATCGTTCAAAACATCTTTATCCTGCAAACGTCTTTCGGTGATGCTTTTCCAAGCCTCTTGCCTAACTTTTCTATCCAAATCTTTCAAAAAGTTTGCGGCTTGTTCTAAAGTATATTCGTGTCCGTTTAAGGTTACCGACATTGCACCGGTTATTCCTTGGTATTTCTGTTGTTCAACTTGTAGTTCGGTTTGTAAAGGGATGTTTTTTTCTCTGAACAGTTCAAGCGATTTTTTGATGCTTCTTAAATAAACAAAGTATTTTTCTTGGTCGAGTTCTTTTACAAACTCGCATTCCATCAGTTTTTTATTAAGCTCATTTGCAATAGGCGCAATTTTCGGCTCAATTTCCATCGCAAAATATTGGAAAGATTTTACCAAATCTTCATTTGCCGTATCGCAACTCATTTTTATGTATCGCCAGGCAAAATCTTCTTCTAAAGCGGCTTCTAATTCACTTTTATCTTTTAACCATTTTTCTAAGGACTTTACAGAATCAATTTCTCTATTTAATAATTCATTAAATAATGGTTCAAGTGTATGCCAATCTATATTTAAGCTTTTCGGAAGGTAATTTCTTTGCGCTTTTTCTAAAATCATAACTGTGTACGGTAATAAATATCAAATAAAAAACAAATAGCAAATGCTACAGATGCTATGCCATTTGTGGTCATAAAAGCAAAATTTACTTTACTTAAATCATTCGGTTTAACTAGTTGGTGCTGATAAATCAACATCCCAATAAAAACCACCAATCCAACGTAATAAGGCCAACTCAATGGCGTAAAAAACAAGGGAGCAATTACAAACAGCGCAGCAAAAACATGTAGAATATTGCTGACCAATAAAGCGTTTTTTTTGCCCAAATAGGAGGGAATGGAATGGAGTTTTTCTTCTCTGTCAAAATCTTCATCTTGCAAGGCATAGATAATATCGAAACCACTTACCCAACACAAAACCGCTAAAGAAAACAAAATTGGAAGTAAAGCAAATTCACCCGTAACCACTAAATAAGCACCAATTGGTGCTAAAGACAAACCTAAACCTAAAACTAGGTGACATAAAGCGGTAAAACGTTTGGTTACGCTGTAACCTAAAATTACCAAAAGTGCTACCGGCGAAAGCATAAAGCACAAACGGTTGATAAAATACGTTGCTGCAATAAAAAGCAGGCAATTGGCAACCGTAAAGACTAAAGCGTTTTTTGCACTTATACGACCTGCAGGAATATCTCTAACTTTGGTTCGAGAATTTTTTGCATCGATGTCTCTGTCGAGATACCTATTGAAGGCCATTGCCGCATTTCTGGCAAAAACCATACACACTACCATGAGTAGCAATTTAAGCCACGAGAACTCACCATTTGTAGTGTTTATCGCTAAAAAAAAACCAATAAAAGCAAATGGCATTGCAAAAATAGTGTGCGAAAAGGTAACTAATGAAAGGTATTTTTTCATTTAAAAAACTTACTCAAATGTTTTATAATCTGGAATTTCAAAGTTTTGATTAATTTCATCAATCAAATTTAAAACCTCGTCTCGGCCTTGTTTGTTTTCTGCCGAGGTTAAAATCATTTTTGGCACCTCTTCAAAATATTGGCCTAGCTCTTTTTTAAATTGCGCCATGTGTTGTTGTGATTTTACCTGACCCTGTTTATCTGATTTGGTAAAAATAAGCAAGAAAGGAATCCCTTTTTCGCCTAAGGAACAACAAAATTCTATGTCAATTTTTTGTGGTTCTAATCTGCTGTCAATTAGCACAAAAACGCATTGTAAGCTTTCTCTTTTTTCGAGATAATGCCTGATGAATTTTGCCCATTCCAAACGATTACTTTTAGAGCTTTTGGCATAGCCGTAACCGGGTAAATCAACAATGTACCAGCTTTTATTAATTAAAAAGTGGTTGATAAGTTGGGTTTTTCCGGGTTTTTGAGATGTTTTTGCTAAACCTTTAACATCCACCAACATATTTATTAACGAGGATTTCCCTACGTTTGACCGGCCGATAAAAGCATATTCGGGTAATTCTGGAACAGGAAGTTTACTTATTTTGGTGTTGCTTACCGTAAAGTCTGCAGATTTTATAACCATGGCGCAATTTACGTATTTATTAATTCATTATTTCAGCGGCTTATCGCAGCATTTAGTATTATCGAAAAGAAATAAAATAATCTCAACCCTATTATTAAAAATTTATATTTGTGCAAAAATACCCAGGTGGCGAAATTGGTAGACGCACCAGCTTGAGGGGCTGGCGCCTGTATAGGTGTGGGAGTTCGAATCTCCTCTTGGGTACAATCCAAAAACCGACTTATTTAGTCGGTTTTTTGCTTTAATTTAAAACTGCTTTCAAGATAATTTCGAAGCAACTGTATAATTATTAATAGATAATCGAAGAATTTCCGATTATCGTAGTAAATTATTACATTGGTTTATGGAAGTAGTTCAAGCGCTTCGGTTATACGAAAACCAACCAATTACCCATCAAATTTTGATGGATAGCCTAGCGGAGTATAAAAGACCGAATGACAAAGTTTATGAGCTTTTGAAAAGTGGTGTTTTGCAATCCGTAAAAAGAGGCATTTACCTTGCTGGTCCTTCCTTAGGTTTAAACCAGCCAGAACCGTTTTTAATAGCAAACCATTTGTTGGGGCCAAGTTATGTTTCTTTAGATGCGGCGCTTGCTTACCACGGTTTAATTCCAGAACAGGTTTTTGAGGTTTCATCTGTTACCACTAAATCAACACGCAAATTCAACACATCCGTTGGCGTTTACAGCTATACGCGGCTGCCGCTTCCGTATTACTCATTTGGTATTGAGTACGTAAGTTTTGGAAATCAACAAAATGCGATGGTTGCTTCCGCAGAAAAAGCGTTATGTGATAAAATTATCACCACGGCAGGCATTGTTTTCAGAAGTACAGTAAATGCTTACGATTATCTTTTGGAAAGTTTAAGGATGGACGAAGAACGATTAAAGGCACTTGATTTAGATAAAATACAATCGTGGTGGGTTGATGCGCCTAAACGTGAAAGTTTGGTAATGCTTGTAAAAATGATTAAAGCTTTATGATTAAAGATTGGTTAGATAGTTATAACCCCACAAATCAATATGAAGCGGGGCAGGCTCTAAGAGAAATTATGCAAGAAATTGCATTAGCAGGTTTATATCGGGCTGGTTTTTTTGAGAAAGCAGCTTTTTATGGAGGAACGGCACTGCGGATTTTTCATAAACTCAACAGATTTTCAGAGGATTTAGATTTTTCTTTGTTAGAACCAGATGAAAATTTTTCGTTGAATAAATATTTATCGGCAACTCTTGACGAATTTGAGTCGCAAGGAATGCAGGTATCCGTAAAGGAAAAAAAGAAACCGGTGCAAACCAATATTGATTCGGCGTTTTTAAAATCAGAAACGATTTGGAAAGAATTAGTTTTAGAAGGGATGGTTCCACAAAGCGGGATTACGCAAATAGCCAATATAAAAATTAAAATTGAAGTCGATAAAAAGCCGCCAATGGGGTTCAAAACCGAAGAACGACTGCTACTACGTCCGTTTTCTTTCTACGTAAAATGTTTTGTAATTACTGATTTATTTGCGGGAAAAATGCATGCTTTGCTCTTCAGAAAATGGGGCGAGAATTTTAAAGGCCGAGATTGGTATGATATGGAATGGTATATGAAAAAGGGTATTTCTTTAAATCTCCGTCACTTTTTATTAAGAGCCCAAGATAGCGGTGATTGGCAAAAAGAAACGATTAGTGAACAAGAATTTAAGGATTTGCTAACAAATAAAATAGAATCTGTAAATATGCAAAGGGTTAAGGCCGATATCAGCAGATTTATACCTAATCCAGAGATATTAAGTATCTGGTCTGCAACTTATTTTAAAGATTTAATTGCACATCTTATTATTGTTAAAAATTAACTAAAAACGCATTAAAACAAAAAAGCTGTCCTTAACAGACAGCTTTTCGCTTCACAGGTAGACGAAGCTATATTAAAGATTTGATTAAATTTTCCAACTCATCCAAATCAAATGGTTTGGCTAAATGTGCATCAGCTCCAGCTTTTTTTGCAAGGCTTTTTATATCGTTATTTGCAGAGAAATAAATTACCGGGATGTGGTTAAATTCTGGATGATTTTTTAAAATCTTAGTAGCTTCAATGCCACCAATATCCGGAATCCAATTATCCATTAAAATGGCGTTGGGCGTAGTTTCCTGCACCCTTTCAATAATATCATGTGAAGTTTCTGATGTTGCAACCTCGTAACCGCATTCTGTTAAGATGATAGAACATAATTCTAAAATATTTACATCATCGTCAAAAATGAGTATTCTTTTTTTCAATTATAGTAAGTTTAAAGGTTATTAATAAGGTTAATGATTTCGGGTACGTTTGCAACAAAATCTGGTTTTACAATTTTAAGCGCTTCTTTAGGCATTGTGTCTATTTCTGCACTATCAGGATGCTGTACAATTGTTGTTCCATTTTTTTCTTTCACGTATAATATTCCTTCTGCTCCGTCTGAGTTTGCGCCAGAAAGTAATATTGCAGCAAGTTTTTCTTTATATAAATCTGCGGCTACTTTTAAAGTGATATCTATACAGGGTCTGGAATAGTTTACTTTTTCAGAATAATCTAAAGAAAATGAGTAGTTATTTTCGATTAGTAAATGATAATCGGCAGGCGCAAAATAGATGTTTCCGGCAATAATAGGGTCTTTATCTTCGCATTCAAAAACATTTAAGGCTGTTCTAAGTTTAAAAACTTCGCTTATGCTTGTATTTAATCCGCTTTTGCGATGCAACACAATAACAATTGCAAAACGGAGAGGGGTTTTAATTTGCGGTAGAAGTTTTAAAAGTACATTAAACGACCCAGCAGATCCACCAATAACCAGTAATTCTGTGTTTCTTTTTATTACATCAACTTTCTCCATATTTTTTCTTTTTCAATTTGCTGATACTTTTGCTCCAAATGCGAAAACTTGATAGTTTCTTTTGATCCAAGCGCCAAGTAGCCAAGTGTTTGTAAACTTTCGTCAAATAG
>DASVGY010000002.1:0-12020 GCA_036379295.1 Pelobium sp. | reverse complement strand
GCTGCTTTTAAGCAAATTTGCATCCAACTCCAATTCTAAGCCTTTTTGTTTCGTTCCACCGGCGTTCACATAAAAATCCTGGTCATTTGCAGCAACTCTGCGGACAATGGCATTGTTTAATCGGTAATAAAAAGCAGAAATGTCTAAATAAACGCGTTCAAACGGAGTTCTGGTTCTTAAACCTAGTTCATAGTTCCAACCGTTTTCGGCTTGCAAGTTTGGATTGATGGTGGCGTCTGAACCTCTGATTTCGTCCTTTGTTGGGGTAGAATAGCCTCTGCTTATAATTCCTCGAAGTACCGCCTGTTTTCCAACTAAATAGGAGATTGCCAATCTCGGCATCAGCTCTGGATTGAGTTTTACCGTTCCATAACTAGCGCCGTTCTGCGATTCGGGCAAAGCTGCAAACCCATATTTAGCGAAATTTAAACTCGTAGAAAGCTCGGTATTTAATCTTTCTCCCAGCTCCAACTTTAAGCGGGTAAACAAAAATTGCGACTCGTTTTTAATTAAATCCGCGGCTTGCAGATTACCGATTTCACCTTGGTTATTGTCGTAATTCCTGACTTTTGAATTGGTGTGCTGATATTCATAGCCGAAATTCCAGTTGTATTTTAATTTAGGATTTATCTCTTTTTGGTAGCTCACAAACGTCCGGAGCGCCAAACTCACCTCTTTTCTTTTTTCATAATTTGTGATGAAAGGATTCTCGAAATCAACATCCATCCCCGATAAAGAAATGCTGTGTTGCCAGTTTTTGCTGAACTGATATTGATGCGTTAAACCTCCAAAAAAAGTTTGGTTATAAATTCCCGCTTTCTGCATTTCCGCACCGGGAGAAAAAGCAGTTGCCGGTCGGGCCTGATGTGGATTCGCCTGCATTTGTGCTGCTGTTAAACCGCCGGGCGTCTCATAACCCAAATCGCTGTAAAAGCCCGAAAATTTTAATTCCGCTTTTGGATGATATTGAAATTTCTGTTGCGTTTGAAAATAAGAACGTTTCATCAAACTTTGATTGCGGTAACCGTCTGCATACTGATAAGCCTGGTGAAGGCTATATTGATATTTCTTGTAATTTTTTTGAAGATGCACATTTTCTCTAAAGAAACCGTAACCGCCTGCATTGGCGTTTACGCTCATTTCGTCTTCTGCTCCCTGCGAATTTAACAGTACCACATCGCCCGAATTTGCACCAAATAAACTCCCATCCGGACCTTTCAAAATTTCTATATTGCTGAGGGCAGATTGGTCGATTAAATTTAAGTAGGTATTGCCGCTGGCATCTGTTAAAGGCAGACCATCAAAATAAACTTTCACATTCCGCACCCCAAACGGCGAGCGTAACAAACTTCCCCGGATAGACAAACGATAGCTTCCCGGAGAACGTTCTTCCATTTTTACACCGGCAACGCTATTTAAAACAGGTAAAAGAGACGTGTTTTGGTTTTGCTCAATTTGCTTTTTCCCGACCACGGTTACAGTAGATGGCAGGTTGAAAAGTTTGCTTTCGGAGAGGTAGGCTTTCACCGTGACTTCTTGTAAAGTTTGGGTGCTGTCTTTTTTGATTTGGGCTTTTGTGGTTGTAATTGGAAATACAAGGTAAATGAGTATAAATGTGAAAGTTGCTTTGTAATTAAAAATTATTGGCTTAGGCATAGTAGATGAATTGACTATATTAGATGCGTCTTTTTTACTGACTTACTCTCTACGTTTAAAAATCCGGGGATAACTCTTAATTTTTCAACAGTAAGCGTTGCGCCGCAATATAAGCGTAGGTATTTTATTTTGAAGATGGTACCTAGCGTGTTTCCGGTTTTGTGCAGATATAGCATTCTTTTAATTGCCTGTTGGAGCATCACAATGAATTAGCTTATAACAAAATAAGCAACTTAACCTGCTGTCAGGCATTTTTGAACAATCTGCGGTAAGCGGTCTTTTTTGCAAACCTTTATAATTATCAACTCTAAAAATATTACTACTTCACCTCCACAAACTTCAAACAGACCGGTGCTCCCACATTAATCATCTCCTCAGTATAAGTTAACAAACCAGTTTTTTTATCTCTTTTAAAAACATACACATCATTGCTATCTTGGTTGGCTACCAATAAAAAATTATCAGTTGGGTCAATTGCGAAATTTCTTGGCGCTTTACCTTTAGTGCTTTCGTTCGCGATTTTTAAAAGTTTACCATTTTTTAGAACTTTAAAAATGGCAATATCGTTTGCAGAACCTCTGTTGCTGGCATATAAAAATTTTCCGTCGTTTGATAAGTGGATATCCGCTGCTCCGTTGTTGCCTTCAAAGTCCGAATCGTTCATATTAACGTTTTCTAGCAAGGTGGCTTTATTGTTTTTATAGGCAAATACAGAAACATAAGCTCCCATTTCTGCAACAACATACAACCTATCTCCTTTTTTATTAAAAGTAAAATGGCGTGGGCCAAAGCCGGGTTCAATTTTTATATCAGCAGCTTTTTCTGCTGTTAAAGGTTGCTCTTTGTTTGCATTGTATTTATAAGCTTTTACAAAGTCAGTTCCTAAATCGGCAACGTATAAAATACTACCGTCCGGAGAAAAGTTACTTGAGTGAACATGTGGCTCATTTTGCCTTTTTTTATCAATGCTGTTTCCGCTATGCTTAATCAGTTGGCTAACAGGCGATAAGCTGCCGTCTGCATTTATGGGGAAAACACTTATGCTTCCGCCGCCGTAATTAGCAGCAAAAGCGAATTTATTATCTTTTGAAAGGGTAACGTGGCAAGGTCCTTTACTGGTAGTTGGCTGCGAGTTAATAAAAGATAGTACGCCGTTCTTTGCATCAAAATTAAAAGCGCTTAAACCACTTTGATTACCGCTGGCTTCGCTTACGCTATAAACTTTATCTCCTGCAGAATTAATTGCAAGATAAGATGGGTTTACCACTCCTTCAGTTTTAGATTCAAAACTTAGTTTTCCGGTTTCGGTGTTAAACTTATAAACAAAAAGTCCGTTGGTTTGTGTTTTTGTGTATGTTCCAATAATTAAATGAAAGTCCATAGGTTTGGATTGTGAGTTGGCTAACAAAGGAAGAACAACAGCCAGACTTAATAATGTTGATTTTAATTTCATAAATAACTAGTTAAAAAGATAACGCAATATAACCAAAAAACAAAAAAGCTTCCCGAAATAGAAAGCTTTAGTTTTAACGCATATTTTTAAATATTACAAGACCGCCGCGTCTGCAAAATTTTGTTTTAAAGTATTGGTTGCCAAAAGGTTGGATTGGTATTTATCGCTATTCCCATTAATAAAGAAACAGGTTTTATCCTTTATCAAGTCAATTATTTTAGCGTTTAATGCTTCAGATACGGCAGGGCAGCCAAAGCTTCTACCCAATCTGCCTGTATTTTTGATAAAGTCCTCGCTTACATAACTTGCGCCATGTACCACAATTGCCCTTTCTCTTGCCAAATCGTTTATGCCTTTATCTTGCCCATCTAGCTTTAACGAAAGCCCGTGTTTGCCAAAATAGGTTTCGCCAGCGATGTAAAATCCCAAACTACTCTGGTGAGATTCGGCCACATTTGAAAACTCAGTCGCCATATTTTCGCCGCTGCCTTGGCCGTGGGCAACGTACGTGTTCAGTAACAATGTTTTACTTTTTAAATCAACAATCCACATCCTTTTGCTGGTACTTGGCTTACTAAAATCAACAATGGTTACCACATTCTTGGCCTCGCTTAAGCGGTGTTGGTTTTTCATGTTCATAAAGCCTGTAACTGCTTTCTCAAAAACAGGTAAGGCTAGTCCGGCCGCTTTCAAATTCGTTTGTTCGTAAAGCGTATTAACGTAATTGCTAAAAGAAATCTGGTTAGAAAGTTGAGCGGCGGTGTCTTTTAAAAATTTAGGTTGATTTATTGTTTCAATTCTAGATGTCTTCCAGCTTAAGCTCAGAAATACAAACCCGATGGCTACTAAAAGTAAGCTTTTAAACGAGTAAATACTTAATTTCTTATTTCTTGTAAACTTCATATTTTTCTCCCCTTGTTTTAGTTAATTACCCGTTTTGTAGTTTGGTAACCCACGGTTATGGTTTCATGACATTAAATAAACATCTCTAAATTAGCGAAATAGTAGAATTTAAGGCATTTTTTTTGAAGTTTAACGATGGTTTTTAAGAACTTTTGTTTGATGAACAGCAACTTTTAAATGCCGGTGCAGCGTGTTATTTGATAAAACATATTCAGGAGAATAGCTTGTGTATCCGGGGTTTATTTTATTTACAAAAAAAAGTGTAAGGTTTTTAAATTGCTGAAGTAGAATCATCGGTTAATTTTTTAGGAAATGCTGCAATTAGTACGATGATTTAGAGATTTTATTGTTCGCCTACAAAAAAATCTTTACGTCATCATGCGCCTCGGTTTTCTCAGCCTCTTTTCTGTCTTTTCTTTTAGAAAACAACACCAGAAAAAAAGCGAGTAGGCTTAATTCCAAAAATATGGTTTTAACCAATAAAGATGGGCAAAATGATACAACCACATTGATAAGCGTAGCAATTAATATGGTAAGGATTAGGATTCTGTAACGGTACATAATTTTAGCCATTTTGTATTTATACGGCACCCAAGCCAAAAAAGTTACCAGTTATTTTAAATGCACAAAAAAGAGGTTGTCTCAAAAATTAAATAAAAAAAAGCAGGTTAAATGGAAAGAGCCCTGTGGAATACCGAGCTCTCGTACAAAAAACTTAATTTGTTAATCTGCCCCAACTTTTGCGGTTCACTTCATTTTTGAGACAGCCTCTTTTGTTTTTTTGAGTTTATTAATATTAACTCAATAAGTTTTTCCAACTAACCAAATCTCCAATTATTTTTCCTAAGTCTGCAATGGCAACCCTTTCTTGCTCCATGCTATCTCTATGGCGGATAGTTACCGTATTATCTGTTAAAGTATCGTAATCAATGGTGATACAATAAGGCGTTCCAATTGCGTCTTGGCGGCGGTATCTTTTTCCGATGGCATCTTTTTCATCGTAAGCCATATTAAAATCCAGTTTTAAAGCTTCCATTATCTCACGGGCTTTTTCTGGCAGACCATCTTTTTTGGTCAACGGTAAAACTGCAGCTTTATAAGGCGCTAGCGCAGGGTGTAATTTTAAAACCGAGCGAGAATCTTGTTTATCCGCTGTACTTAAATCCTCTTCTTCAAAAGCATTGATTAAAGTCACTAAGAAAAAACGATCTAAACCGATAGACGTTTCAATAACGTAAGGCACATAATTTCCGTAAGGCTTACCAGTTTCTGGGTCAACTTCTGGGTCAAAATACTGCATTTTTTTTCTGGAGTATTCTTGGTGCTGTGTTAAATCAAAATCAGTACGAGAGTGTATGCCCTCAACTTCTTTAAAGCCAAAAGGGAATTCATACTCAATATCAACCGCGGCGTTAGCGTAGTGTGCTAATTTGGCATGGTCGTGAAACTGATATTTTGTAGGATCTGTGCCTAAAGCCAAATGCCATTTTAAACGGGTTTCTTTCCATTTTTTGTACCATTCCATCTCGGTGCCGGGGCGTACAAAAAATTGCATTTCCATTTGCTCAAACTCACGCATCCGCATAATAAATTGGCGGGCAATTACTTCGTTTCTAAAAGCTTTACCAATTTGCGCTATCCCGAAAGGAATTTTCATTCTTCCGGATTTTTGAACGTTCAAAAAGTTAACAAAAATTCCTTGTGCTGTTTCTGGGCGTAAATAAACTTCTTCTGCACCTTCTGCCATTGCGCCAAATTGCGTGGCAAACATCAGGTTAAACTGACGGACATCTGTCCAATTGCAGGTTTTAGAAACCGGACAGGCAATTTTATGCTCCTCAATTAATGCTTTTAGTTGAGGCAAATCCTCTGCTTTTAAAGCATTGTCCATGTCGTTTTGTAAGCTTTCAGCTTTCTGCATTTCGCCTTCGGCCTTATAAGCTTCAATTTTATCTTCTAATAACTGGTCGGCTCGGTAGCGTTTTTTTGAATCTTTGTTATCAATCATCGGATCGTTAAAACCGTCCACATGTCCGCTGGCTTTCCAAACTTTTGGGTGCATAAATATTGCGGAATCAATCCCAACAATATTCTCATTCATTTGCACCATGGCTTTCCACCAATAAGTTTTAATGTTGTTCTTTAGCTCGGCGCCTAGCTGGCCGTAATCGTAAACAGCGCTAAGCCCATCATATATTTCACTGCTTTGAAATACAAAACCGTATTCTTTGGCATGTGAGATTACATTTTTAAAAATTTCTTCGTTATTTTTTGACATGATGTTGCAAATATAGCATTACGTCTATTTGTATTCTGTTTTTGCAATAAATTTTTATCAAACAGGTAATTTACGAGCTGAGGATCATTAGCAAACGACTTAAGTTTTTGGTTTAGGGCGCTTTAACACGCCATCCATTGTATCTTTTTTGCTATTTTCAAGCGCATAAGGGGCAAAAAAGGATGCCATTACTGTCGTTAGCGCAAATATTGCTTCTGGAAAGTTGAAAGAAGTAAAAGTAAAAAGTGAAGATTAAAGTAAAAAGTAAAAAGTAAAAAGTGATAATTTTATTATTCAAAATTACTCGCTCATTCAAGCCTTAAAAACTAGTGGTGCTGCTTGAGTTGATATTCAGCATCCTATTTTTGCTGCCATAAAAGCCTATATCGTAGCGTTGTAAATCTACATTTATGCCGATAGAACTTTTATTAAACCCTAAAAAATCATCGTTAATAAAGGAAGCGCCAAAAGAAACACAATCTAAAAAAGTGTAATCACTACTTCTGGGGTTGATAGGAAACACCCAACTCAATTTTCCGCTTAAAGAGGTGGTGTTGCTTAAATTTGCCATTTTTGAGAGGCTTTTTAGCTCAACTTCTGTAGATGGACCCGCAAAAAGTGAAATTCTAGCGCCTTTATTCATTGGAGACCGGATAAAGAGCGCTTCAAGCTGGGGTCCTGCAAACAGTTGCTTTGTAAATTTTTGATTGTATCCTGCTTTAAGCCCGAACAGAGATTTTATACTTGTATTGGTAAAAAGCGTTGCAATTTTGAAATCTACGCCTAAATAAAAGTGCGAACCGCGGTTGATATTTACATTTTGTGCTACAGCTCTGTTTCCGTAGCCTAATAAAACACTTAATAATAAGGCAGCAAAGAATAAATTTTTCAACGTGTTCCTCCTAATTTATAAGGTTTTTACGTTGAAACGCTGCTAAGGTTGTATAAAAAACTAATTTTCTGGCCTACCAATGATGGTGCCTTTTTGATATTTTTTCTCTTCTTCTTCTATTTCCTTTTTTTCTTTTAAGGATTGGTCTGTTCGGGTCAATTTTTTCATATTTGGCTGCCCAGCGTCAACCCATGCCGAGTACCAAAAGCTCCCCACATCTAAAATAGAACTTCGCATTTGCGCTTCCACCATACCGTTTAGGGCGTCATGATAAGCTTTGGAATACTCGATAGAATATTCCTTAATCACCCGTTTGTTGCGTTCGTTAAAGGTGTATTTTCTATCACTAGGGAAACTTTTACTCAGCCTTTTTTCTATGGAAAGGGTGGAGTCCAATAACGTAAAAGTGTGTTCAACAATCTCCCAGGCTTTATTTAGAGGATTGTTAATGTACACCGCCTTACCTACAAAAAAGTCGTAATCTTGGGCGAAAAGTTCTGGCAACCTGCTTTCCCAAAAGCCGTGTATGCCCACCTGATTGGTCATTTGTCCGTTGTAATTTTCAGAAGTGTGTAAGGGCACATGAGCATCGGCAATGTAATGCCCTAAGTCTGATGAGTATTTTAAAATAAGAATGGAATCGCGGTTTTTAAATGCATCAACCAACTTATAATAACTCCGCTGAATTTGCCAGGGCACAATACCGTACGCATACAAGGTGTCTTCACTAAGTTTTTCGGCTGCGTCTTTCCATTTTTTAGGGATAAGTTTAAAAGGTTCGGCGCCGTAATGGTCGGCATCCAAATAATGCCTAGGCGCTTCTAAAGAATCTGCGTAACGTTTTTTATCGGGGTCAACCGCATGAACGGTGATGTAATTGATGTTTGCTTTATAAAACCCAATTAAATCCTTTGGCAATGTAAACACGGCTAAGCGATTTATTTTTTGATGGGCAAAAAATCCCCACGATGTGGTAAGTAACAAGCAGGGAATAATTAGTAATACTACAATTTTTTTATTCTTCATTTTTACGATTAAAGAGCTTAAATAACATTTAGGCCCACAATTAGACGGTTTTTAGGATAAGATTTTATACAAACCATAAATTTAAGCTAAGCATTTTAATATTGGTTGTTATTTACCAATTATTTTTTAAGATTGAAATTTGCTTTTAATAATATTAGCCGTATATTTGCACTCCTCAATAGAGGCAATGTTTAAAGGAATAAAAAGCTAACAATGGCAAATCATAAATCAGCATTAAAAAGAATCAGATCTAGCGCAGCTAAACGTTTACGTAACAGGTATCAGGCAAAAACTACCAGAACTTTTATCAAAAGATTGCGTAGTTCTGTAAGCAAAGAAGATGCTTTGGCTTTATTGCCTAAAGTAACTTCAATGTTAGATCGTTTAGCTAAAAAGAACATAATACACAAAAATAAAGCAGCAAACAACAAGTCTAAATTGACCAAGTTCGCTAATTCGTTATAATAAAAAAATAGTTTAAAAGGGCAGAATTCTTAACAGAGTTCTGCCTTTTTTTGTTCGGATTTTTGTGTAGATTTATTTTATGAGTTTGCCTTACGAACAAAAAATAACCATCAAATCTTGGGCAGAGGAAGACCGGCCACGCGAAAAACTACTTTCTTTAGGCCGTAGAAGTCTTTCTGACGCCGAACTGATAGCAATCTTAATTGGCTCGGGCTCAACAACAGAATCAGCGGTTGAGCTAAGCAAAAGAATTTTACATACCTACCAAAACAATCTTGCTGGTATAGCAAAGCTTTCTGTTACAGAGCTTTGCAAATTTAAAGGTATCGGCGAGGCAAAAGCAATTGCGATTATCGCGGCGTTGGAGCTGGGCCGGCGAAGAAAAGAATCCGAGCTTAGCTTTACCGATAAAATTACCTGCTCTAAAGACGGCTTCCATATTTTAGCACCATATTTTGCAGATTTATTACACGAAGAATTTTGGGTGTTAACTTTGTCAAAAAACAACAAGGTAACCAATAAAATCCTAATCTCTAAAGGTGGGCTATCAGGTACTATTGCAGATCCAAAAATAATTTTTAAAGCAGCATTAGAGCATAATGCAGCAAATATAGTGTTGGCGCATAATCACCCCTCGGGTAATTTAAAACCAAGCCAGGCAGACATAAATCTTACCAAAAAAATAAGATCTGGCGGGCAGCTATTAGACATCGGAATTTTAGACCATTTGATTTTTGCCGGAGAAGGATATTTTAGTTTTGCCGACGAAGGGTATTTGTAAAGAGAGTTTAAAGTAGAAAGTCAAAAGTTAAAAGAGGAAAGTCAAAAGTAGGAGGTAAAAAGGCAACACTGGCAGCTAAAATGCGATTATTTCTCCGGGTCGTGAGCAATTCTTACAATTCAACAACATTCAAATTCTTTCAGGCACCGCCAAAACTTTTAGCTTTATAAAATCGTTAAGAAAGCAAAGGATTTAAAAAATGAGAGGTTACGGATTTTCAAAATATGTTCCCAAACAATTGCCAAACGGTGGCTTTGATGATTTGCTGAAACTTTTTCTGGAGCTCTTAAACTATTCTGCAGGAGACGCCAATGAAGCCTTAGCCTGGATGAACGAATTGGATAAACAACATAACATCACCAAAAATGATTATGGCATGGGTGATTTTATTGAGGATTTAAAAAGCAAAGGTTATTTAAGTGATGACGGGCCGAAAGGCGGTTTTAAAATTACAGGTAAAACCGAGCAAACCATCCGCCAGTCGGCTTTGGAAGAAATTTTTGGAAAGTTAAAGAAATCTGGAAAAGGAAATCATACTGCGCCGCAATCCGGAACCGGCGAAGAAAAAAATGCAGATAGGAGGGAATACCAGTTTGGCGACAGTTTGGATCAAATTGACATGACGGCTTCCATCCATAATGCGCAAATTAATCATGGTATCGGTGATTTTATGATGACCGAGCGAGATTTAGAAGTTGAAGAGCGGGATTACAAAACCTTAACTTCTACCGTGTTGATGATTGATATTTCACATTCCATGATTCTTTACGGAGAGGATAGAATTACGCCGGCGAAAAAGGTTGCTATGGCTTTGGCAGAATTAATTAAAACAAAATACCCAAAAGATACTTTAGATATTGTGGTATTTGGTAATGATGCGTGGCCCATTACCGTTAAGGATTTACCTTATTTACAAGTTGGGCCATACCACACCAACACTTACGCGGGATTGGAACTGGCCACAGACATTTTGAGAAGGCGAAAAACACATAACAAGCAAATTTTTATGATTACCGATGGTAAACCAACTTGTTTAAAAGAAGGTTTAAAGTATTATAAAAACAGCGTGGGTTTAGATAAAAAGGTGATTAGCAAAACATTAACGATGGCCGCACAATGTAAAAAATTAAACATCCCTATAACTACGTTTATGATTGCCCGCGACCCTTACCTGCAACAATTTGTGCGCAAGTTTACAGAAGTTAACGGCGGAAGAGCGTTTTACAGCTCGTTGAAAGGCTTGGGAGAATACATATTTGAAGATTATATAAAGAATAGAAGGAAGACGGTGAGATAGGTTTTAGTATTGAGTAGCAAGACTCAAGTATCAAGACAGATCGTCTAAAAAAAGATTAAATTAACACACAAACAAACCACAAAATAAGCAAGTCCCTCTCCTTCGGAGAGGGATTTAGGATGAGGCTCTATGAAGACACTAGGAGAATTAAAAAAGTCGGGATACAAAAGTCGCTCTATAAAAGAGGAGTTGCGAGAAAACTTAATTGCCCGTTTAAAAGATAAAGATTTAGGTTTTGAAGGAATTATAGGCTTTGAAGATACCGTAATCCCCGATTTGCAAACAGCAATTTTAAGTCGGCATAACATTTTGTTATTAGGGTTGCGTGGACAGGCGAAGACAAGGATTGCCCGATTAATGGTAAATCTTTTGGATGAATATGTACCTTATATTGCAGATTCTGAATTGTATGATGATCCGCTGAATCCAATTAGCTGGGCAGGTAAAAATGCGGTAGAAATTCATGGAGATGATACGCCGATAGCTTGGTGGCACCGAAGTGATAGATATACCGAAAAGTTGGCGACGCCAGATGTAACGGTTGCAGATTTGATTGGCGATGTTGACCCAATAAAGGCGGCAACGCAAAAACTCCATTATTCTGATGAAAGGGTAATTCATTTTGGATTAATTCCGAGGGCGCACCGCAGTATTTTTGTAATTAACGAATTGCCAGATTTGCAAGCAAGAATTCAGGTTGCGCTTTTTAATATTCTACAAGAAAGAGACATACAGATTAGGGGTTTTAAATTGCGCTTGCCTTTGGATGTTCAGTTTGTTTTTACCGCAAACCCCGAAGATTACACCAACCGTGGTTCTATTGTAACACCACTAAAAGATAGGATTGAAAGTCAGATTTTAACTCATTATCCAAAATCGGTTGCTATTTCTCGTAAAATTACGCAACAGGAAGCTTTAATTACGCCGGCACAAAAACTGATTGAAGCTGATGGATTAGTCAAAGATTTGATTGAGCAGATTGCTTTTGAAGCTCGTAATTCAGAATATATCGATAAAAAATCTGGCGTTTCTGCCCGTTTAACTATTTCTGCTTATGAGAATTTAATTTCTCATGCCGAACGCAGAATGTTGATTAACGGAGAAACGAAAACCGTCGTTAGAATCAGTGATTTTCTGGGTGTTATTCCAGCTATCACCGGGAAAATTGAATTGGTTTACGAAGGCGAGCTGGAAGGTCCGGCAAAAGTGGCGAACATCTTAATTGGTAAAGCAATTAAGACCTTATTACAAATTTATTTCCCGGATCCC
>DASVGY010000001.1:0-66256 GCA_036379295.1 Pelobium sp. | reverse complement strand
ACAGATTCCTCCTCGTACCTCGTTCGGAATGACGGTTAAGGGAGGAACCAAAGCCTTAGTTCTCTTCTCTTCTTTGTGGTGAGGGCCTTGCGCTCTTGGCTTGCCTGCCCTCATGCCGGGCAAAGGGCAGTTCCTTTTTTTTCCGCAAAAAAAGGAACCAAAAAAACTCTCGGCTGCGCCCTTTGCTACAAAGGTTCTGCTTTTACCTTGGTCATTCGTTGCCGCAAAGGCCAAGGCCGAATTTTTCGGGGTACTTTGGTCTTTGCTTTTGCTGGGTGGGCGCTGCTGTTTCACCCCGTCATCTCGACGATTGGAGAGATCTGTTTGTTCCTTTGCACTAACCAAATTCACCGAAGACACCAACAGATTCCTCCTCGTACCTCGTTCGGAATGACGGTTAAGGGAGGAACTACTAAGACGGATTGCCTCAACGCGTCATCTCGACGTTAGGAGAGATCTGTTTGTTCTTTTGCACTAACCAAGTTCACCGAAGACACCAACAGATTCCTCCTCGTACCTCGTTCGGAATGACGGTTAAGGGAGGAACCACTGAGACGGATTGCCTCAACGCGGCATCTCGACGTTAGGAGAGATCTGTTTGTTCGTTTGCACCCCCTCGATTCACCGGAGCAACCAAAGCTTTAGTTCTCTTCTTTGTGGTGAGGGCCTTGCGCTCTGGGCTTGCCTGCCCTCATGCCGGGCAAAGGGCAGTTCCTTTTTTTTCCGCAAAAAAAGTAACCAAAAAAACTCTCGGCTGCGCCCTTTGCTACAAAGGTTCTGCTGTTACTCTGTTTCTTCGTTGCCGCAAAGGCCAAGGCCGAATTATTCGCGGTACTCTGGTCTTTGCTTTTGCTGGGTGGGCGCTGCTATTTTTCCGCCATCTCGATTCGGCTTAGTGAAGAGAGATCTGTTTGTTTCTTTGCACTAACCAAGTTCACCGAAGAAACTAACAGATTCCTCCTCGTTATTCTCGTTCGGAATGACGCAGAAGATTGGGGGCTTTCCGCTTTTGCAATGGCAAAGCTAAAATCTACAGCTTCGCGTTCTTCAACCTTAAAGAATTCGCTATCACAGAAACAGAGCTAAAACTCATCGCCAAAGCTGCAATCATCGGCGAAAGCAGCATCCCGAAAAACGGATATAAAACGCCTGCTGCAACCGGTATTCCGATAACGTTATAAGCTAGCGCAAAAAACAGGTTTTCTTTGATGTTACGCATCACTTTATGACTTAACAACTTAGCTTTTGCAATTCCGTTTAAATCACCTTTAAGCAACGTAATAGCGGCGCTTTCTATGGCAACATCCGTTCCGGTTCCCATGGCAATTCCAATATCTGCTTGCGAAAGGGCAGGCGCATCGTTAATTCCATCGCCAGCCATGGCAACTTTTTTACCTTGGCTTTGTAAGCGCTTTATTTCTTCTTGTTTATCTTGTGGCAATAGTTGTGCTTTATAGCCATCTAAACCTAAAGTTTCGCTCACCGCTTTGGCAGTTGCTTCGTTGTCTCCGGTAAACATAAAAACCTGCAAGCCTTCATCTTGTAGTTTTTTAATTGCAGTTTTACTCTCGGGTTTTATTTTATCTGAAATTACCACAAAGCCAATTATTTTTTTGTTTGCAGCTAGGTAAGATACTGTTTTTCCTTTCTGTTGTTCTTTTTCTACAGCGGCAGAAAGTTCTGCGGAGATGGTTGCACCAACCTGTTCCATCAACTTTTGGTTTCCTAAGGCTAATTCATCACCTTCAAGATTTCCTGTAACGCCCTTGCCGGTAACTGCTTCAAAATTTTTAGCTTCTTTGGTTTTGATGCTTTTCTCTTCCGCGTATTTTAAGGTAGCTTGTGCTAAAGGATGCTCGCTATTGCTATTTAAGGAAGCAATTTTCATCGCCAAATCATCTTCTGTATAGTTGGGATCATCGCTGATAACCTTTTCAACCGAGGGCTTCCCTTCTGTAATTGTCCCCGTTTTATCAATCACTAAAACGTCCATCTCATTCATCTTTTCCAAGGCCTCGGCGTTCTTAATTAACACACCCGCGGTCGCACCTTTTCCAACACCAACCATTACTGCCATTGGCGTTGCTAAACCTAAAGCGCAGGGGCAGGCGATAATTAAAACAGCAATTGCGTTTACAAAAGCAAATACGTAAGCAGGTTCGGGGCCATAAATTGCCCAAACTATAAACGTAATTACAGATGTTATTACCACCACTGGAACAAAATATCCTGATATTTTATCAGCTAACTTTTGGATAGGTGCTTTTGAACGACTGGCATTGTTTACCATTTCAATAATTTGCGAAAGCAAAGTTTCTGCACCTACTTTTTCGGCGGTCATCACAAAAGAACGGTTGCCGTTTATGGTTCCGGCGTTTACTTTATCGCCGCTGTTTTTCTCTACGGGGATAGGTTCTCCAGAAATCATAGACTCGTCAATATTCGGATTTCCGTCTTTTATGCTGCCGTCAACCGGGATTTTTTCGCCAGGTTTTACCCTAATTAAATCACCAATCTCTACATCGTCAATAGAAACTTTTTGTTCTTTTCCGTCAACAACCTTTATTGCAGTGTTTGGTGCCAGTTTTAACAATTCTTTAATTGCGCTATTGGTTTTACTGTGCGCTCGGGCTTCTAAAACTTGCCCTAACAAAACTAAGGTGAGTATAACGGTGGCGGCCTCAAAATAAACATAAACGGTTCCAGCCTCACTTTTAAACTGATTGGGAAATACGTCTGGAAAAAACAACGCAACTATGCTAAAAAGCCATGCAACGCCAGAACCAATCCCAATTAACGTAAACATATTTAGATTCCAGGTAATTACAGAACGCCAGGCTCTTTCGAAAAACATCCAACAGGCATAAAAAATCACAGGAATGGAGAGCGCAAATTGCACCCAATCCCAGTATTTTAAGTCCATTATTTTGTAAATCGGATTGTTAGGAACCATATCCGACATGGCAATTAAAAAGATGGGGAGCGTAAACGCAACTGCAATTTTAAACTTGGTAAGCAGTTTTGTGTAAGCTGCGTTATCTTGGTTATCATCTTTCGGCTGCAATGGTACCAAATCCATTCCGCAGATTGGGCAATCTCCGGGTTGGTCTTTGATGATTTCTGGATGCATTGGACAAGTGAACTGCGTTTTTTTGGGTGCAGCCTCTGGCACTAAATCCATTCCGCAAACCGGACAATCACCGGGTTTATCGTAAGTTTTATCGCCTTCGCAATGCATCGGACAATAATAGATTGCACCTTTAATTGCCTTCTGCGGTTTCTTTTTTAGGGGTGTTGCCTGGTGGTTTTCGCTACAACAAGACTTTTTTTTTAGAATGTAGTGCGTTCCTAAACCTTCTTGCAGGTTTTCCATGGTAATTGGTTCGTCTGTTTCAACCTCAGCCTGAGGAGGGTCTAAACTTACCGATGCTCTTACGCCTTCAATTGCATTTAATTTATTTTCAACATTGGTGCGACAGCCATTGCAGCTCATCCCATCAACAATAAAGGTCTGTTTCATTTTCTATGGTTAAATTGTTTCTTCCTTGTTATCAGGAAGCAAGCTTTGTTCCAACAAAAGTAAATTTACGAAAAGCTTAATTAGAATTGTGAGGTTAAAGTCTGATACATATCATTTTAAATGATAGCATAAAAGATGCTACAATAAATGGCCGTGTAGCAAACAATCTTTACAATTGTGGAGTGTCATTAAACAATCTAAACAATCTGTAAATATGTGTAAAACCAAACCAATACCGATGATATTGAAGGGTTTACGTAAAAATAGAAGTGCAAAATAAAACGGAATAATGTATAAACTGTGTAGCGGATGAAAGCCGATGCTGCAACGGTCTGGCTGAAAAATAGGCGTGGCCAAAAGATGGTCTAAATCAATAAGCATCGTTGCCAATAAAATGAGGTAAACCTTTTTCCAATCGTTTTTAAAAAAGAAATAGGCAATAAAAAAGGGAGCTACAAAATGTAAAGCATAATGGATAATAGGCTGCATCATTAGCTAATTTGCTTTTCTAAATATCTAAACTGAAATCAAATTTTTCCCACTTAATTATTCCGGTTTGAAAGTCACTCCTTCTCCTTCGGAGAGGGTTGGGGTGAGGCTTATTTTTCCACAATTATACTTGCCGCGTTTCCTCCAAAGCCAACTGCGTTAATCATTATTTTTTTGATTTCTTTTATTGGAGATTGCGTTTTTAAATAAGGGGGATTGATGAAATGGTTATGCTGAATCATGAGCAAAGCCATTTCTAGACTTAAAGCCCCGGAAGTACCAAAAGTATGTCCCAATTTCCATTTATTACAGGTAAGTAGCGGAAGGTTATTATCGAAAATTGCTTCAATTGCCTGCATTTCTGCAAGGTCTCCTAAAACTGTTCCTGGCGAATGCATAATTACCACATCGATAGAATTTGGGTTGTGATTGTTTAGTGCTTTGCGCATAGATTTTTGCATACAAAGTGCATCTGCTGATAAAGACGCCCCATTTTTAATGACCTCAACGCCATAACCGATGCCTGTGATGTAAGCGATAGCATTTGTAGGGCTTGCTTCTAAATTAAAACTAGTTGCACCTTCGCCTAAAATCATGGAACTTTTTTGCTTTTGTAAATCCATGGCTTTACACGGATAATCATCAGTAGCGCTCGAATAAATTTTCAAGGCTTTCATTTGCGCTAAAGTAAAAGGTGTTAACGGTGCTTCACTTCCGCCAGCTAAAAAACGGTTGGTATGGCCCGAGCTAATCCAAACCACCGCATTGATAATTGCATGTAAGGCAGTGCTGCAAGTAATAGAATGTGAAATGGCGGGTCCATTTGTTTCTAAATCTGTAGCTACCCAACTGGCAATATTGCCTAATGTAGTTGCGGGCGAACAAAGAGGAGAAGTTTCTTTACTTTCGATAAAATCTGAATGGTATTTTTCAAATAGCGTAGTTGCCCCGCGAGACGAGCCGATGTTGATACCAAATTCTTTATCGACATTTTCCCAATTCGAATCCTTAATGGCTAATCTTGAAGCTGCAATGGCAAAGATGACGCTAGGGTCTAGGTTTTTATAAGCGTGTTTTTCGTTATGTATAGCATCCACAATTTCTTTTGCAGAACTACTTAGCGGTGCGCACCAATCTGCTGTTTGCAAAAATGTTTGTTTTTTAAAATAATGCTGATGGTTTAAATAACTTTCCCAGATTTCATTTTTATCTGAGCCTAAAGCAGAAACACTTCCCCAACCCGTGATGCCAATTTTTTTTGCGTTCATGGCGCAAATATCTTTATTTATGTGGTTTTTTGATAATAAATTACCAATCCACAGCAGAATTTGAGAATTTCAAAATTAATTTTTGAGGATAACTTACTCATCGGCGCTAAATCAGCCGAAAGGATTATTTTGCGATTTTGGGTAGCACCCTTTTTTCTACGTAAAATGTGGCGAAAGGGAAGAAGCTGGCAATACTAACCCAGAAGATTTTTTTAAAGCTCCAGCTATAATTTATCGCAAATAAAATAGTGTAAGCTACGTAGGCCAAAAACAATCCGCCGTGTATGGGTCCAAAAATTTTAGAAACAATTGGGTTTGCAAAGAAATACTTCATTGGCATGGCCACAAAAATTAATACCAGAAGCGTAACTCCTTCTAAAAAACAAATCAATCTGAACTGGCCAATGCTGGATTTTAAATTTTCAATCATACTAATTATACCGTTTATAATAAGCTTAAAGCTGATGTACCATACCCCTTAAACCTATATTTTTTGTGCATGCACCACTATTTTCTGTTCTTTATAGTTTGTTGTAAAAAACAAGAAATCAGTGCCGCCATCTTTCAATTTAAATTGCTTTTTAAGCTCGTCTGGCTTTAAATTGAAATTTCTGCAAACTAAGTTAATTTGGTTGGGAACTTGTGCCTTTGAAAAGTCATTAAACGGAATAGTTTTGATGATTTTGAACCGCTTGCCAGGGAAATCTATCAACTCATTTGACGTGTATAAATGACTGTGCTGGTGTATTTTGGCTACGGGGTATCGTTCTGTGAGTAATTTAAACATTCCTGCTTTTAATATACAAGCGTCTGGCTCGTACAAATAATTCATCAGTTTTACCGCCTTGCTATCCACGCTGCGCTCTTCAGAAAAATTGAAACTGATGATTTTAGAATCCTGCGAATTTAAAAGCACACAATTAATGGTAGGTTCTTCGGTTGCATCTTTCTCTAAAACAAAAAGCAATTCCTTGCATTCGTTTTTTAGGCTAACTATGTGAACTTCAATTACATTTTTTAATTCTTTTAACGCCGCCTGGATATCTAACATCGGCGCAGCTTTGATAATTACTCGCTTGGCTTTTTTTAAATAGTTGTTTTGGTTGGCCACAACATCGGGTTCGCAATCTTTTAACAAAAATACGCGACCTGCGGTTGCTCTGCGAGATGGATCGATGTAAATTGTGGCTACTTCATCCTGATTTTTAAGAATTTCGGAGCTATCACCGGCAATAAAATCAACATTTTTTATCCCTAAAACATCAAAATTGTGTTTTACAATTTCAGAAAGTTCCTCGTTAATTTCGCAATGAAGAACAGAACTGGCTTTTTGCGCAAAATAATAAGCATCGGACCCAAAACCACCTGTTAAATCAATTAACGGCCCGCTGCCTACTAACGAGGCTTTATAGTTAGCGGTAACTTCTGAAGAAGCCTGCTCTAAATTTAATTTAGGCGGATAAATAATTCCGTGGGTTTTATACCAAGTTGGCAGTTTTTTTACCGCTTTATTTTTACTATCAATTTGTGTAGCAATTGTTTTAATGTCAACATCAGCAAAGGGCGAACCCTTCAAAATCAATTTTGATAAATCGGTTTTAAGGTTGTTATTGATAAAATCCTGAACTTCTTTGCTAACTAACTTTTTAAACAATTCCCTCATACCTTAATTACAAAATGCGCAGTATTTCTGTTGCGCTCTATTAAATAAATTTCTCCGTTTACGTATTTGTTTATCGCTTCTTCAGTTGGGTGGCGAATGGTAATTAGTTTTAACCCGTTATTATAGCGTAAATCAAAATCGGAGGATATTAAAGCTTTAAAGCTATCAAATTTATGCGCATCAAAGTCAAAACTGGCAGAGAAAGTTAACGCAGAAGCCTGCAAAGTATGTACTTTGATATGAGCATCGGCGAAAGCCTTAAAAATTTGGCTAATTTGAATTTCGGTAATGAAAGCCAAATCGTGTGTGTGTAAGGTAACCAAAATTTGATTTTCCTTAACGATGAAAATGGGTATAGCAATGCTTGTGGACACTTCCTTGATAGTAGTTCCGGCTTCGGTAGGTGCTAAAAAAGACTTTACATAAAGCGGTATTTGCTTGTTTTGTAAGGGTTTAACCGTTTTTGGATGGATGATGTTGGCACCGTGATAAGCCATTTCAATTGCTTCGATGTAAGAAAGTTCATCAAATTTGACACAATCGTGGAATAAGTTAGGGTCGGCATTAAAAACTCCCGGAACATCTTTCCAAACAGTAACGCTTTCTGCGTTTAAACCAAAAGCGAAAATAGCCGCACTGTAATCAGAACCTTCTCTGCCCAAAGTGGTGGTGAAGTTTTCTGAGGTATTGCCGATAAAACCTTGCGTAATGGCAAAGCTGTTTTTTAAAATTTGGGGGATGTCTTTTTGGATGAGCTGCGCTGTTTTATCCCAATTGATGTGTGCTTCGCGATAAACATTATCAGTTTGGATATAAGAACGGGCATCCAGCCATTTTGTTGTTAATCCTATTTTATTCAAATAATGACCTACAATTTTGGTAGCCACCAATTCGCCAATGGAAACAATTTGGTCGTAAATAAAGCTAAACTCGTCTATAGGTTCGTCCTCTATAATCCAATCGATTTCTACGAAGGTGTTGGTAACTTCATCAAAAACAGGGTGTTTATCATCAAACAATTGGTGGATAATTTTGAAGTGGTAGTTTTTAATATCTTCAAAAATAGCATGCATGTCTTTTTTTTGCCCAACATAGCTTTCGGCCAATTTTTCTAGTGCATCGGTGGTTTCGCCCATTGCAGAAACCACAATTAGTAAAGGCTCGTTTTTGTGTAGTTGCAAAATTTCACCTATGTTTTTAATTCCTAAGGCATCTTTTACAGATGCGCCTCCAAACTTGAATACTTGCATTTTTTATTTGATATATGTTGAAATAAAGCTTTTTGGCTTTATTAAATTTTTGATTTTTAGGTAAGGGATAAGCAGGTTGGTGGTGCCTTCTGCATAAGATTTAATTTCGTAAGGGTTGTATGTAAAAAGTAAACCCTTTTTTGTAATCGCGAAATTGTTGTTAAGTGTAAAGGCTTTGTTCTCAAAAAAGTAGTTTTCTAAAGGTTCGGTTTGGGTTAAACCTTCATCTTTTCTAAAAATAGACTCGGCAATTTTGGTTAGTTTGCTGTTAAAATTTGGCAAAAACAAATCCTTTAAGGCTATTTCTTTTTTGTTTTTAACGTCGAGGTTTTTATAAGTTATGCTTTCAAGCCCGTGTGCCCCACCTGTATATACGTATGCGGTGGTGGTTAGTACAACCAAATTTGTATCCTGAAAACTTACCTCTACGTTATTTATCCACTCGTAACCAGCAGGACTGTCTGGCGCATCTTTTTTAAAATTGTAGTAATCTTTAAAAAAAGACGCTGTTGCAGCTTCAATGTTTTCAGCGGGTTCGCCCGTCCACGGCTTAGCGGTGATAATTGTATTAATTTCTTTATTTAAGAACACCTGTTTATCAGCAAATTGCGGGTAGCTAGCTTTAACGTAAGCGAACTTATTGCTGTCGGCAAGCAGGCTACTTTTTTTAGTCTCTTTATAAAAAGAGATGGTTTTATAGGCTAAACTGTCTTTAAAATAATCGTTCTTTTTTGAGTTTTGTATGGAAGCATCATCAGAACTGATAGCCGAAGAAGAAGCTGAAGAACTATTGGCAGTTGTTGTTTTACCATTTTGGCAGGCACTAAAACACATTAAAGCAGCTATAATTAAAATGTATCGCATATTAACTTTTAATTTGTTCATAAGAAAGCGACGCATTAAGCCAACCAGCTTCCAATGCGGCATTGTATTTATTGTAAAAATTAATTGCAGGTTGGTTCCAATCTAAAACCTGCCAAACCATTCCTTTGTAATCACGGACTTTTGCTTCCTCAATTACGCGTTCAAAAAGGATTTTCCCTAGCCCTTTACCACGCATTTTTTCGGTCACAATAAAATCTTCTAAATATAAACGCGGGCCTTTCCAGGTTGAATACCTAATATAGTATAAAGCAAAACCTTCTATACAGCCGTTGCAGACAGCAACAAAGGCTTTCCAAACGGGTTCCTCGCCGAAACCGGCAGCTTTAAACTCAGCCAAAGTAACGCTTACCTCATCTGGCATTTTTTCGTAAAGTGCCAGTTCATGAATCAGCTCAAGCATTCTTTCGCAATCATTTTCCTGTGCAAATCTAATTTCTATGTTCATAATGCCTCACCCCAGCCCTCTCCGAAGGAGAGGGAGCTATCTGCTACCGGGAATATTTAATTTACTTTATAACTAATGACTAATGAACTAAGAAGCTAACCTCACCAAAAGCCCTAATGACTAATGAACTAAATAGCCACATTATAAGACCCAACCACCTAACCACCTAACAAACTAACCACCTCTTTCTCCAAAAATATCACTGCCAATCCGCACCAGAGTAGAACCTTGCTCAATCGCTATCTTATAATCAGCAGACATCCCCATAGAAAGCTCTTTAAAACTATCTTCATTTTTAAAGTAGCTCAACTTAATGCCTTTAAATAGGGTTTGCAGTTCGTAAAACTCTTCTTTTATTTGCTTTGGGTTTTCGGTATTGGTGGCAATTCCCATTAAGCCAACAATCCTGATGTTTTTTAATTCTATAAATTCTTGTGATTCTAAAAGTTCAATTGCCTCGTCAAAGCCCAAACCAAACTTCGTTTCTTCGTCAGCAATGTAAATCTGTAACAAACAATCAATTATACGATTGTTTTTTAGCGCTTGCTTGTTAATCTCTGTCAACAGTTTTAAGCTATCTACGCCATGTATTAAACTTACAAATGGCGCAATATATTTAGCTTTATTGCTTTGCAAATGCCCCACCAAATGCCATTCAATATCTTTTGGTAAAGCTTGGTACTTCTCCACCATTTCCTGCACCTGGTTTTCTCCAAAAATCCGCTGGCCGGCATTATAAGCTTCCAAAATATCTTCAGCTGGTTTTGTTTTTGAAACAGCAACCAATTTAACCGCTACGCTTTCTATTTCTTTCTTTATTGCTTTTATATTGTCTGTAATGCTCATTAATGTTTAATTTTATAGGATTATTTGCCAAAAGTACGAATGCTTGCGCTATAACAAGAACGCAAGTATCTTTGAATTGTTAAGATTGGCGTTTTTATTTATGAGAAAATTGTTACTACTGCTGGCCGCTGTACTTTTTTATGTTGCCTGTAACCAAAATAATGCGCCTAAAGGCATAATTGCAAAAGAAAAAATGCTAAATGTGCTGTTGGATATGCAGCTAACAGATGCTGCTTTAACCCTGGTTTATAATAGTGATACCATGAAAATGCAGGCTAAAAGCAGGTACCAGTATCTTTTTAAAAAATACGGTATAGATTCTGCCACGTTTACCAACAGCCTTAAATTTTATAGCGAAGAGCCTGCGCAATTAGACTCTATGTATTCTATGATTTCTGATAGCTTAACGCGGCTAAAAGAAAAATTAGAGGCCGAAGGCAGGTACACCGAACCTTTGCAAAATTATATTCTTAAAGGTTTCACTTTCGACTCGCCAAAATTTATCAACCCAGGTTACTACCTAAGCGACATAGCAACGCGATACCAAAAATATAAGCTTACTAAGGATACGGTAAATAATAAAGTGGACAGCTTAACCACTAATAAAACCGATAATTTAAAAAACAGCAAACTAAAAAATGATTTATCCGCAAAATAGTCTGCATAAGTTAGGCTTTGATGATATCAAAGATTTGATAAAAGGCTTGTGCATGAGTGAGATGGGTAGGGGAATGGTGGATAAAATCCAGTTCATGAGCCAGTATGACCAGATTAATAAATTTTTAAGACAAACAGCCGAGTTTAAAGATATTATTGAGAATGACCAGCCTTTACCCATCCAAAGTTTTTATGATATCAAAAAACTGGCAGAAAAAGCAAGGTTAGAAGGCGCATTTTTAAGCGAAGAAGAGGTTTTTCAAATTTATGTTTCTTTGCAGACCGTTTTTGCCGTTATCCGGTATTTTGAGGAGCGTAATGGTTTGTATCCCAACTTAGAAGCACTTTTTGAGCATTTGCCCGTAGAAAAAGGAATTATCAGGCACATTGAAGCCGTGATTGATCCGAAGGGAAAAATGAAACCTAATGCCTCCAGATTACTGTCTGATATTACAACAGCAATTGCAAAGGCAGAGCAGGAGGCTTTAAAAAAAATAGACCAGATTTATAAGAATGCCCAAAACAATAATTGGACAGCCGATGGAAGCTTAACCGTAAGAGACGGAAGAGTTTGCATCCCCATTTTATCAGAAAACAAGCGTAAAGTCAAAGGGTTTGTACATGATGAATCGGCGTCGGGGCAAACCGTTTACGTTGAGCCGGAAGAGGTTTTTGCGCTAAACAATAAAATAAGGGACTTAGAATTTGAAAAGCGTAGGGAAGTCATTAGGATTTTAACCGAACTTACCAATCAACTTCGGCCGTATGTGCCCATAATTTTTTCTTACCATGGTTTTTTAACCAAGCTCGATTTTGTTAGGGCAAAAGCGCTTTTTGCCATTAAAATTGATGCGCAAATGCCTGTTTTGCTGAAAGAAACAAGGTTGAAACTCATCAATGCAAAACACCCCTTGCTCTTATTAAACCATAAAGAAAGCGGAAAATCAGTTGTTTCTTTAAATGTACACTTAGATGAAAAAGTAAGGATATTATTGGTTTCTGGACCTAATGCTGGCGGAAAGTCTGTAGCGATGAAGACTGTTGGCTTATTGCAGATTATGACGCAGGCAGGCTTGTTAATACCCGCAAGTGCAGAGTCTGAAATAGGGATATTTAAACAACTTTTTGCGGATATTGGCGATGACCAATCCATTGAAAGCGATTTAAGTACTTACAGTGCGCACCTATCTAAAATGAAGTACTTTACAGAGCATGCCTCTAACAAAACGCTAATTTTAATTGATGAGTTTGGTACCGGAACCGACCCTTTGTTTGGTGGGCCAATTGCCGAAGCGGTGCTGGAACAAGTGAACCAAAAGCGCTCTTTCGGAATGATAACCACCCATTATTCTAATCTTAAACTTTACGCAAATAGCGCAGAGGGTTTAGAAAATGCTTCAATGGTTTTTGATAACGAGCAGCTACAGCCGATGTATATGTTAGAAATGGGTAAGCCAGGAAGTTCTTACGCTTTTGAAATTGCACAGAAAATAGGTTTATCCAAACATTTGATTGATTTAGCCAAAAGTAAAATCAGCGTTCAACAGCGTAAGATAGACACCCTTTTGGTGGATTTAGAACGCGACAAAAAGGAAGTTTTTGAGCGCAAAGTATTGTTGGATAAGCAAAAGCAGAAATACCAGTCGTTATTAGCTGAAAACGAAAAATTAAAAGCTTACTACGATGAAAATAAACGAACTTTAATACGCGAAGCCAAAACAGAGGCGCAGCAGATTATCAAAAGCGCCAATAAACTGGTAGAAAATACCATTGCCGAAATTAAAGAAGTTAAAGCCGATAAGACTAAAACGCAGCAGCTAAGGGCAGGGCTAAGTTCTGCGCTTAAAGCAAACGAAATAAAGCCACAAGTACCAAACAAAGTGCAACAAAAAGATGGTGACGAGGCAGTTGCCGTTGGAGATTGGGTAAAACTCCCCGATTCTGAAAATTTGGTGCAGGTTTTAGAAATATCAAAAGATAATTTAATTGTTGCCTTTGGCGAGCTGCGTTCGGTAGTGAAACGCAAGAAAGTAACAAAGGTTTCTAGCAAAAGCGTACCTAAAGAAATCAAACGTTTTGGTACTTCAAGTTATACAGCATCGTCGGCTAGTTTTTCTATGGAGTTAGATTTAAGAGGTAAACGGGGAGAAGATGCGCTGGCAGAACTTGAACGATATTTTGATAGGGCTGTAATGTTCGGGTTTTCGTCTTTTAAGGTTATCCACGGTAAAGGCGATGGCATTCTCAGAAAATTAATACGTAATTACTTAAAAGCTTATCCACAGGTTGCAAAAATGGAAGATGAACATGCCGATAGGGGCGGCGACGGAATAACCTATGTTTACCTCAATTAAGTTTTTTTAGCTGGCTTGGTGTTGGTTTTTACCTTAGCGCTTTGCCTTGTTGCACTACGTTTTGGCATTGGCTGTGCAGCTTTTTCTTCACTTTGTTTGCTTGGTGCGTATTTTTTATTGTGCGAAGTTTCTGCGGCATCAATTGAATGTGTTTTACCAAAATCCTGGGTTTTTTTTTCCAGATTGGCTAGCTTTTCGTAAAAGCGATGTAACTTATCTAATTCTTCTTCATTTAAATCCTCAATGCTTACCATTCTGTTACTTGCGCCTTTGGTAGCGGCAAGTAGTTCGTTCAGTTTCAGTTGGATAGCTTTTCCATCTTTGTTTTGTGCCTTTTGGATTAAGAAGACCATTAAAAAAGTTATAATGGTGGTTCCCGTATTTATTACCAATTGCCACGTTTCTGAATATTGGAAAATAGGACCGCTAATGCCCCATACCACAACAATAGCAACAGCGATAATAAAGGCGGTTGAACTACCGGTGAACTGTGTCATCGCGTTAGAAAATCTTTCGAAAAAGTTGTTCTTTGAATCAGACATAACTAAAGTTTTAAGTAAAAATTGGCTATTTTTTAACTACTTACAATTTAGAAGCCAAATTTTAAGCGAAAAAATCCGGATGTTTTTAGCTATTTCGCCAGTAATGATTTTGCACCAGCCATAAAAAAAGGCTTATGATTAAATGTCATAAGCCTTTTTTGGATGTTTTATGTGTTTAATTTGCAGGTATAAATTTTAAAGCTGCTGAGTTGATACAATATCTTAAACCCGTTGGAGCAGGGCCATCATTAAAAACATGCCCCAAATGCAGGCCTGTTTTAGCCTCAATTATTTCATCACGCGTCATTCCGTAGGAGGTGTCTTTTGTCCATATTACGGCTTTATCATTAATAGGTTTTGTAAAGCTTGGCCAGCCGGTTCCCGAGTCAAACTTATCATCAGAACTAAACAGCGGTTCGCCAGTTGCAGCACTTACATAAATTCCCTTTTTGTGGTTGTTGTAGTAGGCATTTTTAAAAGCAGGTTCGGTACCTTCTTTCACCATTACTTCAAAGGCCTGAGGCCCCAAAATTTCCCTCCATTGTGATTCTGTTTTTTCTATCGGAAATTTTCCTTTTTTTTCTTCTAGTGCGCTTGAATTATCTGAGGTAGCGCTTTTTGATTGCCCGCAGGAGCTTAACGTACTAATTGCCAAAGCAAAAATTGATATATATTGTAAACTTTTCATAGTTTTTTTAATTACAAACGTATTCTACCGCCAAATAGTTTTACCATCCCGGAGAAAAGGCAAGCCCGAACACTGGCTTTTTAACATCTTTTCGGTTAAAAGGGAAAGCCAAATAGGGCTCCAACACAAAGTAACCAAATACGTTTACCCTTGCAGAAATACCCGCACTATATGCAGGCACTTTAACATTTGCGTTAAACCCTTGACTAGGATCCGCCGGATTAACTAGTGGCGGCCCTTGACGCCCGAAGTCTACCTTTTGGCCTTTATCCCACGCTAAGCCTCCATCAAAAAATAAATTCAGTTCTGAAAACAAAAATTTAGAAGGTATTACCGATAATTTTTCTGGTCCGGTAAAAGGTAAACGAACCTCAAGATTAATAACTGCAATTCGGTTTCCTACTAACTGGTCGAGGTTGAACCCGTTTGAAGATGAGTTTTGTGATGAATTGTTACCATAAAAGCTATTAGCCTCGTATCCTCTTATCAGGTATGGATAACCAATAAATATTGGATAAAGTTGGTTATTGGCGTTTCCAAGTCGTCCGTAACCGTAAATTCTGCCGGCAAAAGTTACCGGTTTTGTTCGCACATATTTTCTTAAATCAATAGTTGGAGCCGTGTAAGTAAAAGTCCCGAAATATTGCTCGAGCCCAACTCGGTAACGGTAACCATCTAAAGGCGATGCAACGCCAGAGACAGAATTATCGCCAACTAAAGCCGTGTTCAGTTGGAAAATAGTGTAAGGCCGCAGGTTATAGCTTCCGTAGAAGCTGTTTGCAGAACTGGCGTTATACTCACTAATGGAAATCTTACGCCTATCCTGATCATAAGGGTAATAACTGATGCCTGTTATATTTCCGCTGTTATCAACCGATGCAGCATAATAGGTGCTGTATCTATCTACGCGGTACGAGTATTTAGAAAAACCACCGCCAAACTCTAAACGGGTAATTTTATTAAAAGGGTAAGCGGTAAATGCCTGAGCAGATTCTTCGAAAACACGTACAAGGTCAATGTATTCTATATAGCTTGGATTTGTGGTTGTATTATCGAGTTTTGCGCCATAGGTACCAAATTGGTAAGGAATATGTGAAACAGCGCCGCCCCAGCTCCACCTACTTTGTTCGTTTACGTAGGCAATTTGAGCACCCGCATCATAAATTTCGCCATTTACTGTTGCTGCTGCAAAAATTTTATTTCTGCTTAAAATGTCGCTAAATATCGCTTGCACCCCACCAGATAACCCTGTTCCAAATCTACTGGTAGAAACACCAGCGCCATTATTAGCAATATAATCTAACTTAAATTGCGATTTAAAAGGTATCGCTTTTACAGAATCTGTAGGCAAATCATTATAAGCCTGAAAGTTATGTAGGTTTTTATTAATAATATTTACCCCAACAAAACCCGGAGGCGGAAGTGTAGCAGCAGTTAAATCAACGTTTTCATTATTTACGATTTGCGGCGTAAATTCGCTTGCCTTGGCATTATATAAAGTGTAGCGCTGAGAGCGGTAATATGAATAAACAATATCATTATTGTTAGAAATACTTAGGGCGGGCGAAGCTTCTGTAATGCCGCTAATGCCCGTAAAATAGTCTGTTAATTGTTCTGTTTTTGCACTCTGCAAATTGTACTTGTAAAGGTTTCGGAAGCCATCGCGGTTAGATAAAAAGTAGATATTGGTATCATCATCAGCAAAAAGCGCATTAAAATTATTAGCACCCGGAAACACGTTTATATTGGTAATTTGTTGGCTGGGTAAATCCAATATAGCGATACCCATAGGAATAGTAGATTTAATATTATCGCTAAGGGCGCTTAACCTATCGGTTGAAAAAATTATTTTCTTCCCGTCTTTTGAGTAAGAGGGTTGGTAATCTGTAAACCTATCATTTGTAAGTTGGGTTATTTTTTCTGTTTTAAGATTATAGCTAAATAAATCGCTTTGGCCGTTTTTTAGCCCCGAAAAAGCAATGTCCACACCATTTGGTGACCATGTTAAGTTACCAAACTGTTCCACCAAATCCATCCCTTTATCTAACAATGTTTTACCGTTACTCACATCTACAATTACCAAGTTATTACGCCCTTTGCCAAAAACACTAAAAGCAAACTGCTTGCTATCTGGCGACCAAGCACCTGCAGATTCAATAAAATTAAATTCATCAATATGGCTATTGCTGATTTTTGAAGTTAACTTTCGTATTACTTTTCCGGTTTTAGCATCAGCCAAGTACAAGTCAATAGAAAACACATCTCTTTCTGATAGGTAGGCCAAATATTTTCCGTCTGGGCTGATTGCTGGAGCCACGTTCATTTCGCCCCCGCTCACTGTATCAGCAACGCTATAGCCAATTGGTTTTTCTGAAGCGTTTTTTAAGTAGGGTTTGTACATGTTTTCCAACGAACTTTTCCATAAGGTAGAAAGCGTTTTAGCATCGTAACCAAAGTTGCGGCGGATAGCCATTTCGTAACCGTACTTTGCGGTAGATTTAAAAAACGGAAAAATGGTACTATCACCATAAGTGGAACCTATAAAAGCCCAAAAAGCCTGGCCATAACGGTAGGGGAAATATTTGCTATTTGTTGTTAAATCGTTAAGTGTTGGAATATCTTTGTTTAAAACCGCATCCCGCATCCACATTGCTGTATTTGCATCTATTTTTCCTAAAGAAAGATACTCGGCCATCCCTTCAATCATCCAAAGAGGTAAATTACCGATATTTTCTAATTGGGTAGAGTCGCCTTCAATTAAAGAGTGGTATTGGAAGGCATGAACCAATTCATGACCTAACACGTGGCGGGTTTGCGAATTAATCTCTTGCAAAGGCATAACCACTCTGTTTTTTAATCCTTCGGTAACCCCACCGGTTCCCACACCAATTTCCCCGTCAATGGCAGTTGTTTGCTGAAACTCTGGCGAGTTTCCGTACAATATAATGGGGTTTGGTTTTTTAAAAGTGTCTCTAAAAACCTGTTGGTGCATAGAGTACCAAGCTTCGCTCTCTTGTGCAAAAGCCTTAATTAAACTATCGTTTTTGGTGTAATAATACAGTTGGAAGTGCGGCGTTTCATACACTTTAAATTTTAGATTTTTGTAGCGTACCTTATTTTGACCGAAGTATTGCGCTTTTAATGTTGATGAAAAACCAAACATCAGAAATACGACGATGCTAGCCGAAACAGCTGCTTTATAAAATGTGTTTAGATATACTTTCATAGTTATAAATTAGCGCCTACAACAAGGATGCGGCGTTTTTTTAAATTAATTATTGCGGTTTTCACGCTCTTTTTCTCTTTTTAATTTTCTAAGCTCGCGTTTTGTTAGTTCTTCCTCATCAGCAGGTTTTGTTTTTACTTCCTTTTGCGGGTCGGTGACTGGTTTTTTGTCTTTTTTTCCTTCGGCATTTTTGTCAATTACCTTATCTGCTGAGGGTTTTACTTCTGTTTGTTCATCAATAATTACACCATCTTCTAGTTGCTGCTCCGCATTAAGCGAGTCCACGGCAGTAGTGTCAACAGAATTGGTATCCACCACAATCCTTGGCGATACACAGTTGTATTTACGGGTTATTTCTACTTCGGGTTTTGGAAAAGGTCCCTCTGTTATTCCTGTGGTAGGGTCCTTGTAAACTTTTTCCATAAACTTAGCAAAAATTGGTAAGGCCGTTCTTGAGCCTTCGCCAGTTTCTGATGTTTTAAAATGAACGCTACGGTCATCTGCACCTACCCAAACTCCAGTAACTAAATCTTTTGTAATTCCCATATACCAGCCATCAACATAATCAGATGAAGTGCCGGTTTTTCCACCTATTTGGTTGTTTTTTTTCCATAAATCCCATTCCCAAAGCGCCTGCGATGTTCCTCCCGGTTCTTCCATTCCTCCCCTAAACATATATAACATCAGCCAGGCTATTTCTTTGGATAGCACTTCGGTTTGTTTGGCTTTAAATTTCTCAATTACATGCCCATCTTGGTCGGTTATTGTTTCTACCAAAATTGGGTCTACTTTTTTTCCTTGGTTTAAAAAGGTTCCGTAAGCTTTTACCATCTCAAAAACAGAAACATCATTAGGGCCTAAGCTAACAGACGGTACGGATTTTAGCTTGCTTTCGATACCACATTTATGCGCATATTCTACCACTTTGTCCCAGCCAACCTTTTCGGTAATTTGAGCGGTGATAGAGTTTACCGATTTTGCCATTGCCCAACGCAAAGACATTTCGCGATAGCTAAAGTTCCAATCGGCATTTTTTGGTTCCCAAACTTCTTCTTTTCCACCGTCCATGTATTTTATGCTAACGGGTTTGTCGGTAAATTTATCGCAGGGGTCAATTCCGCTTTCGATAGCAGCTAAATACGCAAAAGGCTTAAATGTTGAACCCGCCTGTCTTTTGGATTGGTTAACGTGGTCATATTTAAAGTGCGTATGATCAATACCGCCTACCCAAACTTTAATTTTGCCGGTAAAGGGATCTAACGTCATCATACCGGTGTTCAAAATTTTTGCGTAGTATTTTATAGAATCAATGGTAGAAAATTCCACTTCTTTATCCCCATCCCACGCAAAAACCGTCATTTTCTTTTTCTTGTTTAAGAAAGCATCCAAAGAATCAGGCTTGTCTTCTAATGCTCTTGCAAGTGCCTTGTACCAAGGTAGGCGTTCCAAATTTTTTTGAACAAAATCCTCAATAATTACACCGTTTGAGTCTCTCCAGGGTTCTTCATCGCCCCATACGTTGTAAAATCTTTTTTGTAGGGTTTTCATTTGCTCATGAACGGCTTCTTCGGCATATTTTTGAAGTTTAGAGTCAATGGTGGTGTAAATTTTTAATCCATCTTCGTAAAGGTTATAGTCGTTTTCCTCGCACCACTTATCCAACCATTTCGCTACCGCGGCCCTCAGGTAAGAGTCTCCGTCGTTTTTTCCCGTGTCTTTTCCTAAGTCAAGTACAATTTTGGTTGATGAGGCTTGCTTGTATTGTGCGGGCGTAATAAAGTTGTACTTCTGCATTTGTGACAGCACTACGTTACGTCTTTTTTTTGACTCTTCGGGATTTTTGATGGGGTTATACGTTGAGGTGGCCTTTAACATCCCCACCAAAGTTGCCGATTCTTGTAGGTTTATATCGCTAACCGATTTGTTAAAATAGTGTTTTGATGCCGTGTTGATGCCGTAAGAGTTGTTACCGAAGGGAACCGTGTTTAAGTACATGGTAATGATATCCTGCTTGGTATAATTGCTTTCTAATTTGTAGGCCGTTATCCATTCTTTGATTTTTGATATTAGGGTACGCAAAAGCGGTATTTTGCTAACTAAACCTTGCGATTTATTTAAGCGGGTGCGGTATAAATTTTTAGCTAATTGCTGGGTAATGGTGCTTCCGCCACGTTTATCGCCTGTTGCAGTGGATACCAGGCCAGAAAAGACCGAAAAAAAATCAACCCCGTTATGTTTAAAAAACCGAACGTCTTCTGTGGCTACTAAAGCATTAATCAGGTTTTTATTTATTTCTTTAAAGCTAACTGGTGTTCTGTTTTCTGTGTAGTATTTGCCTATTAAAACGCTATCGGCAGTATAAACTTCTGAAGATATATTGAGCGAGGGAAATTTGATATCTTTTTTTGCTGGCGAATAACCAAAAAGGCCCAAAAAATTTACCTCTAAAGCACAGAAAAACAAGATGATGAAATAAATAAAAATGACGGTGTACCTTAGTGCCTTATTGCGGATTTCTTTAAACATATAATTACTTGTAGCCGTTTAATCGATAATACCGAATAAAAACGGAGTGAAAAGGTTGTAACAAATATAAATTTTGTTTTTCAGATAATTTGAAAAACGGGCGTTTATAGCAGATTTAACACTATTTAACAATTGGATTGCCTGCTAAATTAAATGAGTTTAAAGTTATCAGCATCTTTTAAAAAAGGCATAAGCTCACGCGTTTTTTCAACTTCCTCTTTGTAAATAGTAAAGGTGTAAACGTCCTCTTCATCTCTTTTATAATAAACCACTTTTCCGTTCGGGTCCAAACAGGTGGTGTCGCCGCAGTAATAAATCTCGTTACCATCATGGCCAACGCGGTTTAAGGCGATAATATAGCTTTGGTTTTCAATAGCCCTGGCGGGGATTAAGGTGTTCCAATGTTGTGCCCTTTTCTCGGGCCAGCTAGCAACAATTAGCAGCAAGTCGTAAAGTTGGCCATGGTTTCTTAACCAAACGGGAAAGCGTAAATCATAACAGATGGCTGGCATTATTTTCCATCCTTTTAATTCAACTATTAGTTTTTGGTTTCCGGCGGTGTACACTTTTTCTTCTTCTGCCATCCCAAACAAATGCTTTTTATCATAGTATTGATAGGTTCCATCGGGATTCATCCAAATCAATCTGTTATAAAAATTATTTTGCTCTTTAATAATTATGGTGCCGGTAACAACAGCGTTGTATCTGTTGGCTTTTTCATGCATCCATTTCATGGTTTTGCCATTCATATCTTCTGCCAACAATTCGGCATTCATGGTAAAGCCGGTGGTAAACATTTCTGGAAGAACAATGAGGTCGGTTTTTTCTCTAATTGCTGCGAGCTTAAGGCTTAGGTTGTGCAGGTTTTTATCGATGTTTTCCCAGAACAGATAGGCTTGTACAAGCGTTATTTTTAATGCATTCATGGTATTATTTGTTTATACTAACAATTGAGGTGTAAGTTTAAATTCTGCTTAAAAATTCCGCAGCTTTTTCTAATGTTTCATTTTTTTTGGCAAAGCAAAATCTTAATGTTTTAAAATTGGTGTTTTTAGTGTAAAAGCTAGAATTAGGTATGGCAGCAACTTTAAAATCTTTAATCAAACGTATGGCTATATCAACGTCTTTTTCGTCGGATATATTTTCATAGCTAACATTTTGGAAATAAGAACCCTCGCACCGTAACAAGGTAAACTTAGATGGGCTTAAAAGCGTCCTGAATAGGTCGCGTTTTCGTTGAAAAAAGTCGGAAAGTTCCAGATAGGATTTTTTTTCATCTAAATAGCGATAAAAGGCGTGTTGGATGGGCGTGTTAACGCTAAAAACTAAAAACTGATGAATTTTTCTGAACTCTTTCATCAGCATTTCTGGTGCCATGCAATACCCAATTTTCCAGCCAGTGCAATGAAATAACTTGCCAAAGCTGGCGGCAATAAAAGTGCGTTCTTTTAATTCGGGGTAGCGGCACAGGCTTAAATGTTGTTGGTTATCAAAGATGATATGCTCGTAAACTTCATCGCTAATGATTAATATATCGGTGTTTTGTGTAATAATTTTTAACTGCTTAATATCTTCTTCTTTTAAAATACGACCGCATGGGTTTTGAGGCGAATTAATGATAATTAGTTTGGTGTTTGCTGTAACTAAGCGCTTTACCATGCTCCAGTCGATATCATAAAAAGGCGGCGCCATCTCGTAAGATTTAACCAAGCCACCAAAACTTTTAACAATTGGTGCGTAACAATCAAAAGCGGGTTCAAAAATGATGGCTTCGTCGTTAGATTTTATTACCGTAGCAATGGCCGTATAAATTGCTTGGGTGCCGCCTGCGGTAATGGTAATTTCTGTTTCTGGCGAGTAATATGAGTTGTGTAAAGCCTCGGTTTTTTCTGATATAGTTTCTCTAAGCGCCAATACCCCCGCCATAGGTGCGTATTGGTTGTTTCCTTTTTGCATTTCCTCATTTACCATTGTAATTAGCTCGGGGTCTATATCATAATCTGGAAAACCTTGTGATAAATTAACCGCATTATGCTTAATTGCAAGTGCGCTCATCTCAGAAAAAATAGAATTTGGGGTTTGGGGCAACTTAGAAGAAAAATGAATCACGATGTAAAGTAAGGGGTTAAGTATAAAATTAGCGCATAAGTAATTCTTAGCTGCTCAATTGGCTAATATTAAAAAATATTTTGACATAACAGAATATTAAGGCAAGGGCTAGCTTTACCGTGGGTAATTAAGGTAAACGTTAAGCTACGGATGATGATGTTAAGAAGGTGGTAAACTAGCCAAAATTTTCATGCTAATTTTAGTGGTAAACTTAGTTTTTCGTTTCTAGGCTTTTGATGTCTTTAATTAATTGTTCAACTTCTAATTGTAATGTACCGTTGTAAACGCCTCTAATTCTTTTGTTGTTATCAACCAGCAGAATATGTTCTGTATGTAAAAAATCTGTGCTGTCTTTTGTGAACCCTAAATCTTCTTCGGCAAAATATGATTTTCTGGCAAGCGTATAAATGGCTGCCTTACTTCCAGTTAAAAAATGCCAATTAGGATTGCTTATTTTGTTGGCTTTGGTGTAAGCAGCTAAGCGTTTTACATCATCAATCCAGGGTGTTACGCTATAAGAAAGTATGATTACCTTTTTATCATTTTTAAATTGATTACTTAATATCTTCAAGTTTTTAGTCATCACGGGGCAAATGCTTCCGCAGCTGGTAAACACAAAATTTGCAACATGTATTTTCCCTTCAATGTTTTTTTGCGAAACCTTTACGCCGTTTTGGTCGATAAAGCAAAAATCAGCAATTTGATGAGGGATTTTTTGCGCAACAACGCCTTCATCAGCAATAAAAATTGGCGTAAAATCCGGCGAATTGTAGTAGGGTATCTCCTCCGTCTTTTTTTTATCGGCACAGGCCAACAAAAGGCAAATGCCCAATAAAAAAGCCATGCTATTTTTTAAACACACTGTCTGATGCATTTATACAATTTTTAGTGCCCAGTAAACCAAATCTCCGCCCGTTTTTTATTACATAGTTAGATCTAACTTTTCCGTTATCGTAAAACATTTGTTGCCTGCCTTCTTCGTAACCTTTGCGGTAATTCATTTTTTGTATTAATCTTCCGTATTGGTTCCATTGGCTACATGTTCCTTCATATTCATCATTTACAAAATGAAACTGAAGCTGCTTTTTTCCATTTGGCCACCACGCTAAATATTCGCCTTCTTTTAAACCGTTTTTAAAAAAGCGTTGCTCTTTTAGTTTTCCATTTACAAAGTATTTAGTCCATGTTCCGTCTTCTTTACCGTTTAGGTAACTCTTAATTTCTGCAGTATCTGTACTGTTTGGGTAAAGCGTAAAAACCTTACCGCTATATGGCTTGGATTCAAAAAAGATTAACCCGTTGATATTCTCCAGCTTAGTTTCTTCGATTTTTACTGCCTTGCTTTTGCTTATATTTTTAGGGCTAGGTTTGCAACTAAAAAAGCAAAAAATCAGTAAAACACAACAACTATTGACTAACCGTACCGGCTGTGCCATAAAATCCGCTACCGTTAATGTATGGGTCTGCATCTGTGATATGATAATGGTAAATCCCGTTAGGGTAATCTGCTGTTACAGTGGTATGTCCGTGGTAGGCATCCAAATCTGTGTTTGCAACTGCCTTGCCGTTTTCTTCTGGCCCGTAAACCGGAAATCCATCTAATAAAAAGCCCAACAAAGCTGCTTTTGTAAACTTGTTGCGGGTTAAATACAGCGGTTCAACATGGTAATGGTATTGCCCTGATTGTTGTGGGTGACCGTAATATTGGTCGAAACTTACAACTTCGTTGGTTAAAGGTTGGTTTGGCCCTGCGTACTGATTAAAAAATGGCACCCCATTTAACGCAACACCAATTGGCCCTAATGGAGTTGATGCGTGGTTTGTGTTTACTTTGGGATTGAGCGGAATTTTAAAAGTGTAGTTTTGTGCGGAAATGGTATTTGGGTTTTTTCTAAATGTTGCGCCAGTAAATGTGGTACCTGTGTAAGCTTCGTAAAGCGGGTTGTTTGCTGCGTAGTACTCACTTTTATGATCTGGCAGGCCACTTGTTTTTATGGTGATAAAGGTTCCGTCTGAGGTGATACTGGATGCGCCGTAAACTCGTTTGTAAATTGCCGGAATTTCTGCGCTATCATTGTTTCCGCCAGCATTTGCCGATTTTTTACAGCTTAGGCTAACGGTGATAATTGCAGCCGCAATTACCGATGATAAAAGGATTTTCTTTTTCATGATGTTAAAATTATTGGTGTGGGGGAGGGTTTTTATCTGGGCTAAAGAGGCTAGAAAGCTCTGCTGTTAATGTTGCAAAATATTTTTGTTGATCGGGCTTACACAATTTTTTTATCTGCTCAAAATGATGATAATTTAACTTTTCAATTTCCGTATTTATTAACGCGATTTTGGAAATTAAACTATCGCTAAGTACTAAATTTTGGTGGTTTAAGGTGCTGTAGAGTTCCTGCTTTGTTTCTTTTAATTGATTGCGTAGCGCTCTCATTTGCTCTTGGTGTTCATCAATCAACAATTGGTACTGTTCAGTTTGCGCTTCATTAAAATGAAGTTTTTTGATGATGATGTTTTTGGGACCCTCGTTGTTATTTGAGTGTATAGCAGGATTTGTAAAAACCAGGAAGCCAATGGTAGCCATATTTAGCACAAAAAGCGCAATAACAGCAAAAGTAAGTATGTTAATTTTGGTCATTATATAGGTTGTTATTGCTATTTAATCCTAAGCTTTTTGCCAAATTTTCTGTTTCGTTTTTGTACTTGCCGCTAGTATAGTTTTTAGCAAGTATGCTTACATTTAAAGCTACTAACATTAAAAAGGCAAAGGCCAATCCCCATTGCTTTACGGGCGAAATTACCGTTTGCTGCCCGTTTTGCAGTTTGTGTAAAATACGGGTGTACAAAAACGGAGGTACGTTTACTTTTTCTATCTTGCCCAAAAAATCCAATTTATTTTCCATTTATTGTCTTTTACGACAACGATTTTAAAATCCTTCGTTTTGATCTAACTTTTTTAACAAGTTTTTTTTAGCTCGTATAAAAAGGCTTTCAACCGCTTTAATCGAAAGCCCCATAATCTCGGCTGTTTCTTTCTGATTTTGCTGTTCAACTTTTAGTAAGATGATAACCGTTTTCTGTTGTGGGGGGAGTTTATTAATTTGCTCAAAAAGTATGCTGAGCTGCTCTTTGTTTTCTAAGCGTACGCCAGGGTGGTCAAAATGAGGTATATCATTTTCGGGTGAATTTGATTCGGCGCTAAATAGTTTTGTAATAAAAGCAAAGCGTTTAGTGGTTTGTTTTGCTTTAATAAAATCCAAACAATGGTTAATAGTGATTTTGTATATCCACGTTTTTACGGATGCTTTCTGGCGGTTGAATTGATGTAATTTTTGATGGATTTTTATAAAAACTTCTTGCGTTATATCTTGTGCGTCGTTTTTGTTTTGCAAATAACTCAAACTTAAGTTGTACACCAACTTACTGTATTTCTGGTAAATTTCTGTAAACTCTAAATCCGGATTGTTCATTCCAAAAATGCTTGAGTTAATTTAAGTTTGTTTCATAAAAAAAAACCGGGAATAGCTAAAATTCCCGGTTTTCTTTTGCCAACTGATAAAATTTATTTGCTAATTTTCATTAGCTCGATATCAAATATCAATGTACTGTAAGGTGGAATATCTTGTCCTGCACCTCTTTCTCCATAACCTAACTGATAGGGGATGTAAAAACGAAACTTAGAGCCAACTGGCATTAGCTGCACACCTTCTGTCCAACCGGGGATAACGCCGTTTAGTGGTAAAGATATTGGTTCGTTTCTGTCGTAAGAACTGTCAAACTGTTTACCATCAATCAAAGTACCTTTGTAATGAACGGTCACCGTATCCGTAGCTAAAGGCTTTGCACCGGTTCCCATAGTTAACACTTCGTATTGTAAGCCACTTGGAAGGGTTGTAATTTTAGGATTTTTTTTGTTTTCCTCTAAAAATTTTTTGCCAGCCTCTTCTATACCAGCATATTTTTCTTTACTTATTTTTTGCAAAAACTGTCCTATGGTTTTTCCTGCAACTTCATCTTCAACCACCAAAGGCTTGTCGGTAAAAACATCTTGCATCGCCTTTTTGAGCAAATCGTAGTTTAAACTTTTCACCCCGTCAGACTTTAATCCCTGGGCAATTTTTAACCCAAAAGCGTAACTGGCCGAGTCGACTTGTGTCATTGGTTTGGTTACCACAGTTTTTGCGGCCGTAACCGTCTTTTTTACAGGTGTCTTCTTCGCACTTTGTGCGCTTGCTGATAAAACGAACGCGGTAATGCCCAGCGTAATTATTGTTTTTTGAATCATAATCTAAAATAAAATCCGTTGAAGATAAAAATTAGAAACGAAATCACGCAAAAAAGATTGTTACAATAGTTTTTTTGCTGAAATACTAATTAAATTAGTAAATTTATTTACTTTTGTTTTGATGAATCGCCTTTTTGCAATTGTTGATATTGAAACTACGGGGGGCTATGCAAACGCAAACGGCATTACCGAAATTGCCATCTATATTCACGATGGGCAAAATATTATCGACGAATTTCAAACGTTAATTAACCCCCAGCAAGAGATACCAGTTTTTATTGAAAGCTTAACGGGTATTACCAATGCGGCGGTACAAAATGCACCTAAATTCGAAGAAGTTGCTCCCACAATTTTTGAATTTCTCGACGGAAAGATATTTGTTGCGCATAACGTTAACTTCGACTTTTCATTTGTTAACCATCATTTAAAGCGAGAAGGTTTTACGCTTAGCAGTAAAAAACTATGTACTGTTAGGCTCGCCCGCAAAATATTACCTGGTTTGCCATCTTATAGTTTAGGCAAACTTTGCCGTAGCTTAAATATAAAAATTGAAAACAGACACCGAGCGGCGGGCGATGCCTTAGCTACAACAATTTTGTTTAAAACATTAATTGATGCGGATGAGCACCGCTACATTGATGAAGCCTTAAACGCGAAATCAAAAGAAGAATCTTTACCGCCGCATATTTCCAGATTAGCTTTAGAAAGTATCCCAAGGCAGCCTGGCGTTTATTATTTTAGAGATAAAAAAGACAAAATAATTTATGTAGGGAAAGCAAAAAATCTTTACAAGCGCATTTTAGGGCATTTCTCTAATAATGATACCCACAAAAATAAGCAAGATTTTTTGAGAGAAATCAGAAAAATATCCCATCAGGTTTGCGGTACTGAGTTGCAAGCGCTCATTTTAGAAAATATTGAAATTAAAAGGCTGTGGCCCGAGAAAAATCGGGCGGCCAAGCACCCCGAAAAGCGCTTTGCTTTGTATGCTTACGAAGACCAACTTGGATATAAACGTTTGGCAATTGGTAAAAAGCAAAAGTTTATAAAACCGATTTTGCTTTTTAATTCCATAGCAGAAGCACAGCAGCTTATGCGGCAGTGGTGCCATGAGTTCAATTTGTGTCATGTTTTGTGCGATTTGCAAAAAAGTAATACTGGCTGTTTGGGTTTAACAAATGAAGTTTGCAAAGGAGCTTGTGTGCAAGAAGAAACCGCACAAGCCTATAACCAACGGGTCAATTTATTGATTGCCGAAGTAATACAGGGCTTGCCAAGCTATTTAATAGTTGACGAAGGCCGCAACAAGTACGAAAAGAGTTGCATTTTAGTAGAAAAGGGCGTTTTTTGTGGGATGGGCTACCTAGCCGAAAAAAAATTGCCCAGAGATTTAGAAAGCGCTAAGTTGAGTTTAACGCCATACCCATCCTACCTATTTATTGAGAAATTACTTTCAGACTTTGTGTTATCAAATCCGCACAAGCAGGTAATGTTAAACTAGCTGTATGTTTTAGCGTACGATTTTTCAAGATTAGCAATTTTGTTTTAAAAAAATACAGTTGTAACAGCTTTAAACTGCTGTTTAAGCTTTGGCTCAATTATTAATGTTAAGCTATATTATTCACAAAATATAAACACACATGAAAAAATTGATGTACATCGCGTTTTCTTTTATGATGCTGTTGACTTCTGTTAACTTGGCATCCGCAAAAGATAAAAATTCTAAACCCTTAACCACAGAGCAACAAGTTAAGTTAAACCAATTAACCAGCAGGGTTGAGCAAATTAGGAGTATGGATAAAAGCGACCTTAGCCGCGAAGAAAAGAAAGCTTTGCGAGCAGAACTTAAGCAAATGAAAAGCGAGGCAAATGCTATTGGCAATGGCGGTATCTACCTTTCTGTAACTGCATTGCTGGTTATCATCGTTATTTTGTTGATATTGTAATTTTTTTTAATCTATCTATAAACAAACCTTCTGGAGTAAATTCAGAAGGTTTTTTTACGTCCTTTTTAGAAGTTAGCTAATCATTTTTATACGCTTCTTTTCGGCTACAGATGAGTTGAATTTTTTGGTGTTTTTTATATTTTTAAAGAAACTCAAGAGTGCTTACGCTCTTTCGCGATTGCTTCCGGCTATCGCTGCCTTTTTTCGCTCAAAAATAAGCTACAAACACTCTTACAATACAAACTTGAACGGGCTCTTAGTCAGTTAAGTTTTTTGATAAACTTTGCAGGATTTCCGGCTACCATTGTATTATCGGCTACGTTTTTTGTAACCACAGATCCAGCACCTATTACACAATTATCCCCAATAGTAATTCCGGGTAAAATAATGGCACCGCCGCCAATCCAAACATCGTTACCAATTTTTATTGAACGGCCAAATTCCTTTGTTTTTCTCAAGTCTTTATCGGTTGGGTGGCTAGCTGTGTACAACTGAACGCCCGGCGCAAACATCACATCATTACCAATAGTTACCTTTGCCACATCAAGCACCACGCAGTTTACGTTAAAATACACGCGTTCGCCACAGCTGATATTGTAGCCGTAATCACAATAAAAGGGAGGTTCAATATAAAGCGTGTTGGTTCCATTAGGGATTAATTCTTTAATCACTTTTCTTGCGGTTTTTGTTACTAAATATTCTGTGATATTTAGCTGCCTTAACAAGCGTTTTGCCGCTCGTCTGTCTTTTACTAATTGCTCATCGTTTGCATCGTAAAACTCTTCGGCAATCATCTTTTCTTTTTCTGTTTTCATTTTAAATGGCATAAAAAAAACGGAAAGAAGATCTTTCCGTTTAAATATATTAAAAAGCCTAAATCTTTTAATCTTTTCTGCCTCCAAAGATAGAGAAGCTCACATAACGCTTCGGGTTTGCCTTAACGTCTATCATTAAGTTATCTAAATTTTTGGCAGAGTTATTCAGATTATCATATAGTTTATTGTCATTTAATAAAAGCGAAATAGAGCCGGTGCCGTTATTGATTTTGTTAACAGCCACTTGCAGCTCTGTTACCGCGTTATTTGCATTTTCGATAGTAGTTTGGATCTGTGTTTTTGCCAATTGGTTTGAAAACGAGTCCATATTATTCATAATAGATGTTATTTTTTCGTTGTTGTTTTTTAAGTTGTTAGAAATTGATTCTGCGTTTGCAAGTATTACATCAATCCGCTTGGCTTGTACGCTAACGGTTCCATCTACAGTTTTTGAGGTAGATTCTAAGGTCTCTAAAGTTCGGGCTATACTGGCGAAGCTACGGTTTACGTTTTTTTGAAAATCGGGATTTAAAATTGTGTTAACGGAGGTGAGTAAAGAATCTAGCTTACCAATAATTACCTGTGCCTTCTTTTGTATTGGCTCAACCTTATCCATCAAATTTGCCTGTACATTCGCGTTTAGCGTATCGCCATCGGCAGCATATTTTAAGCTATTTCCTAAATCAAAAACAACGGCTTTACTCCCCAATAAGTCTGTACTTTCTAACCGAGCAACGGTGTTAGACGGGATAGCATACTTAGGGTCGATTTTAAACTCGGCTAAAATTTGCCCATTTTCTTGTAAGGTTAGCGCCGAAACACGACCCACTTGATAGCCATTTACCAACACTGGTTTAGAGATGGCCAAGCCATCCACCTTATCGTACTTTGCGTAAAAATTGTTTTCACTTGAAAAGATGTCGTTTCCTTTCAAAAAATTGTAGCCAACAATAAAAATCGCGATAGCGATGGCAGCTAAAATACCTACTTTGGTTTCGTTAGAGATTTTCAAATGGAGTAATTTTAAAGTTTTGTATAAATTTAATTTTCTACTAATTGCTTGTACCTTGTAATTGCTGTTAAAATGTTGTTTACAATCTCGGCCTGCCCATCTTCAGAGTTAATGTACTTTTCTTCATCGGGGTTACTAATAAAACCAATTTCTGTTAAAATAGCCGGCATTCCTGCTCTTTGTAACACCGCTAGGCCTTGTTCTTTTACGCCCCTATCAACCCTGCCAGATTTTACGTATTGTTCTTGCACTAATGATGCCAATTTGATGCTTTGGTCTCTAAAGGCGTTTTTCATCAAAGAAAATATAATATAGCTTTCAGGGTCATTAGGGTCAAAACCATCGTAGTTATTTTTATAATCTTTCTCTAACAAAATAGAAGCATTTTCTCTAATGGCAACATTTTGCTCGTTTAGCCGGTTATAGCCCGCAACAAAAGTTTCTGTGCCGCGGGTATCGGGGTTTGGTATACTTTTATAAACAGCTTTGCCATTTATCACAAAACGCCGACGAACCAATGGCATAGAATTGCAATGTATAGAAATAAAAATATCTGCTTTTTCTCTGTTAGCAATACCAATTCTATCGTATAATTTAACAAAAACATCCGTTTTACGGGTAAAAATTACTTTAACATCTGGCAGTTTATCTTCTATTGCTTTCCCTAGTTTAAGGGCAACTTCTAAAGCAACATTTTTTTCTTTAGAAAAAGCACCGTGGGTTGAGCCATCTTCGCCACCGTGGCCAGCATCAATTACTATAGTTTTAATTTTAGACCCTGTGGATAAATATTTTTTTTCTTCATCTGATTTAAGAGAACTAAATAGTAGAAAAGTAAAACTTGTTAGTATTAAACATTTAATAAACCTTCTTGATGTAGTAATTTTCATTAATTTTGGGCGTTTTTTGATAACCTTTGCTTGCAAAAATATTATTCTCATTCGATTTTGAAATTTAACTATATATTTTTTACATGTGTCTTACTATTTGTAAACATCAGTGCAAAAGCTACTGCGATATTTCAGCAAGATACATTAAAAAATATCGTAGCAACAACAGATAGTAGTACGTTAGTTAAAACGGATACGCTTAAAAAAAAGTCTAAGAAAGGAGAAATTACAGATGTGATCAAAGCGGTTGCTTCCGATTCTTCTTTTTATGATGTTAAAGAAAACGTAATGTATCTTTTTGGCAACGCCAGGATTACGTATGGCGAAGCCCAGGTAGACGCCGGTTACATTAAAGTTGATTATAAAGACAATACCGTTTTTGCTAAAGGTACGATAGATTCTTTGGGGCATTTTTCTGGATTACCAATATTTAAAGATCCCTCGCAGGGAGCACTTACGGCTGATTCTGTTTTTTACAACTTTAAAACAGAAAAAGGCAAAATTTTTCAGGTTTACACAGACCAGGATGGCGGTTATATTACCGGCGGTAAAATTAAAAAGCAGGAAAATGACGAGGTTCACATGCAAAACGTCATTTACTCTACCTGCGATTTACCCTCGCCTCACCAACATTTTGGTATTGTGATTACCAAAGGTATTGCAACAAAAAACCAAATTGTTACCGGACCGGCATACATGGTGATAGAAGATGTTCCATTGCCATTTATTCTGCCTTTTGGCTTTTTTCCGAAACCCAATAAAAGAGCTTCCGGAATTATGCTTCCTCAGGTTGGCGAAGATGCAACTTTAGGTTTTTTCCTTAAGGATTTTGGTTACTACATTGGATTAAATGATTACTGGGATTTAACCTTAAAAGGAGGTATTTATTCAAAAGGTTCTTATGAAGCCAACGCGGCTAGTAGATATACCAAACGTTACAAATACAGCGGCAATCTTTATCTGGCATATTCATCACGCAAATTCGGGGTTGAGGGCACTCCAGAGTACGAAAATCCAACAAAGGATTTTCAAATAAGGTGGTCGCATCAACAAAATCCAAATGCCCGGCCAGGCACTAATTTTGGCGCATCTGTAAATGCAAGTACCAGAGGTGCTTTTAGAAACGTCCCCGGATACAGCTATCAGCAAATTGTTCAAAACCAATTAAGTTCAAGTATTTCTTACAGTAAAAACTGGGCAAATTCGCCATTCAGTTTAACTACGGCTTTAACCCATAGCCAAGATTTATCAACCGGTACCGTATCATTAAGCTTACCCAGTTTAAATTTTAGTATGAGTACTTTAAACCCTTTTGATTCTAAAGATAGGGTAGGCGAACAAAAATGGTATCAACGTATTGCGGTAGGATACTCATTGCAGGCTGATAATCAGTTAAGTACTTATGATTCTTTGTTGTTTAAGCCAGAGAGTTTAAAACGTTTACGCAGCGGTGTACAGCATAACATCCCTATTTCCATGTCTTCTAAAGTGTTGAAGTTTTTTCAGTTTAGCCAAAGCATCAACTATAGCGAGAAATGGTATTTCCAAACCACCAGAAAGCAGTATGTTGCTAAACCAACGCCTACTGGCACCATCGATTCTGTAGCAATTGATACCATCCCGGGCTTCAGAAGAGCATCCGAATACAGCGTTGGGGGTAGTTTAAGTACTAAAATATATGGGATGGTGAACTTTAAAAAGGGAAAGTTAATGGCAATAAGACATGTTATTACTCCTAACATTGGTTTCTCTTACCGGCCAGATTTTGGTAGGCCAAAGTACGGTTATTATGATAGTTTACAGGTGAATCAGTACGGCGAAAAAAGAGCCTATTCTATATTTGAAAATAGTTTATACGGCGGGCCGGGCAACGGCAGAAGCGCTGCCATAAATTTTGGTTTAGATAATAATATAGAAATTAAGGTTCGAAGTTCAAAAGATACCACTAACAACGGGGTAAAAAAAATTCCAATCTTACAAGGTTTGTCTGTTAACGGCTCTTATAATTTTGTAGCAGATAGTTTAAAACTTTCTCAGCTCAGTTTTGGCGGTCGTACGTTTTTTACAGAAAAACTTGGTGTAAGTTTTTCTGGCTCTTTTGATCCTTATGTTTACTATATCGAAAACGTAAGCGGTAGATTGCAGGGCCGAGACATTAACCGTTACAGGTGGCAGGATGGTAAATTGCCGCGTTTGACCAATTTTAACTTTTCGTTTGATTATAGCTTAAACTCCAGTTCGCTAGGGAAAAATAATAAAGCAAATAACCCACCGCCGCAAGGCAGCAACGCCGATTTGTTCAATCGTGTAAATGCGCAACAGGCAGAACAGCTGCAGCAAATAAGCAGAAATGCAAATGCCTTTGTTGATTTTAATATTCCCTGGAACCTTAGTTTCTACTATAATTTTAATTATTCAAACACCGGGCTAAACAAACAGTTGGTACAAACGTTAAATGCTAACGGAGATTTTAATTTAACGCCCAAGTGGAAGGTGCAATTTAACACAGGTTATGATTTTAGAAATAATGCCATCAGCTTAACTTCATTTTCCATTTACAGAGATTTACATTGTTGGGATATGTCTATCAGGTGGATTCCATTTGGCCCATACCAAAGTTACAGTGTTGATTTAAGGGTGAAATCATCAATATTACAAGATTTAAAACTGAGCAAACGCAGAGAATATTATAATCAATTTTAAGATGCAGGCAGAACTAATTACCATTGGAGATGAAATTTTAATTGGCCAAATTGTAGATACAAATTCTGCATGGATGGCAACAGAATTAAATAAAATTGGTATCAAGGTAAAGCAAATTAGTTCGGTTTCTGATGATGTGGCGCACATTTTATCGGCCTTGGCAGAAGCGGAAGAAAGAGCAGACTTGATTTTGATTACAGGTGGTTTGGGGCCTACAAAAGATGATATCACTAAAAAGACTTTAGCCAAATATTTTAACTGTACTGATTTTGTATTGCACCAACCTAGTTTAAACGTTATCGAAAAAATTTTTGCAAAATATAACAGGCCCTTGCTAGATGCAAATATCCAACAAGCAATGGTTCCGGCGGTTTGCGAGGTAATTTTAAACGAACAAGGAACGGCGCCAGCAATGCTTTTCAAAAAAGAAAAGAAAATGTTTATTTCCATGCCTGGCGTTCCTTACGAGATGAAAAACATCATGAGCAGTTCTGTAATTCCACTAATTAAGGAAACCTACAAGCTGCCTGCAGTTTACCATCAAACCGTTTTAACAGCTGGCGTGGGCGAATCTTTTCTGGCAGAAATGTTAGCTCCGCTTGAGGATGAACTTCCAGAAAATATTAAGTTAGCTTATTTGCCAAGGTTGGGTTCTGTGAGGTTAAGGTTAAGTACAACCGAACATGCTTCTGACGATTTGATTGAAAAAGTAAAGCAGTATGCCGATAAAATTACCCAATTAATACCAGAATACTGGATTGCTAAAGAAGATTTACCTATTGAAAAAGTTATTTTAGATTTGATGCAACAACGATCGCTCAGCTTGGCGGTTGCCGAAAGTTGCACCGGTGGCGATATTTCAAAAACGATTACCCAACACCCGGGTTGTTCTGCCGTTTTTTTGGGCGGAGCGGTTACCTATTCCAACAGTTTAAAATCAATGCTATTAGGCGTTAAATCGGCAACTTTAGAACAATTTGGCGCTGTAAGTGAAGAAACCGTAAAAGAAATGGCTAACGGAGCGCTAACTAATTTCCAGGCCGACTATAGTATTGCTGTAAGCGGAGTCGCAGGGCCAGATGGTGGTACCGCTGAAAAGCCTGTAGGCACCGTTTGGATAGCTGTTGCAAATAAAAATGAAGTGTTGGCGCAAAAGTTTTTATTCGGAAATAAACGCACTCAAAATATTGAACGGGCTACCATGGCCGCTTTTACTTTATTGTTTAAGTTGTTAAAAAGTGGCGGTTAACACACCGTTTTCAATTTAATTTCCAGCATTTTGCAAGCAGCTTATTTTACAACATTATCTGCGAGTTTTTTTGATTGAGAAAACCTAGCGTTTGTTAGGCAAAAAAGCATTATATTACTAATTTTGAATTTAAACTTATCTTTATCCCATGGCGTTATATCAACTTTTACTTCCCAAAATGGGCGAAAGCGTTGCAGAAGCAACGATTATTAAATGGGCTAAGCAAATAGGGGATGAGCTTGCTGTTGACGATGTTGTTGTGGAAATTGCGACAGATAAAGTTGATTCTGAAGTTCCGTCACCAGTTGAAGGAAAGCTGGTTGAACTAAGGTTTAATGAGAATGACATAGCCCAAGTAGGGGATGTAATTGCCATTATAGAAACGGCAGAAGACACGAATAATGTTGAAGCCGATGTTAAACCTACACCAGAACAAGAGGCTGAAGTTGAACGCACCGATGTAGGTGTTCAGCCAGAAAATGCTGCGAAAGAAGAGGAGATACCCTATCTTCCGCAGCCAGAAAGCGACGCAGCGGCTTCAATAGATTTTAGCACATCAGAAAAATTTTATTCGCCCTTGGTAAAAAGCATTGCACAGGAAGAAGGTATAAGCGTTACCGAGCTAGATAACATTAAAGGCTCTGGATCAGACGGTCGGGTAACTAAAGACGATTTGCTAAGTTACATCGCCAAACGTAGCGGTGAGTCAGATGGCGCTATCAAGCAAACCGCTCAAAATAGCCAGGATGCAAAACACACAACAGTGCAACTTCAAAGTCCTACCCCTGTTACAAAAAGTCCATCCAGAACCATGACCGATGAGATTGTTGAGATGGACAGGATGCGAAAGGTGATTGCAGACCACATGATTCACAGTAAGGATATAGCTGCTCATGTTACTTCTTTTGTTGAGGCAGATGTAACAAACCTGGTATTGTGGAGAGAACGTGTTAAAGCAGCTTTTGAAAAAAGAGAGGGAGAGAAAATTACGTTTACGCCAATTTTTGTGGAGGCAGTAACTAAGGCAATTAAAGATATGCCAATGATAAATATTTCTTTAAATGGCAATCAAATTATTAAGAAAAAAGATATAAATATTGGTATGGCTGCGGCTTTGCCTAACGGAAATCTAATTGTGCCGGTTATCAAAAACGCTGATCAATTAAATCTCGTGGGTTTAACAAAAGCGGTTAATGATTTGGCTAAACGCTCCAGAGAAAACAAACTTCTTCCAGATGAGGTAAAAGGCGGCACATTTACCCTTACCAACATCGGAGGGTTTGGCAACATTATGGGCACCCCAATTATTAACCAACCGCAAGTAGCAATTTTAGCAGTTGGCGCAATAAAAAAGAAACCAGCGGTTTTAGAAACAGAATACGGAGACGTAATCGCTATAAGGCATTTGATGTACCTTTCCTTATCTTACGACCATAGGATTGTTGACGGTTCTTTAGGAGGAAGCTTTGTAAAACGTGTAGCAGATTATTTGGAACAGTGGGATGTTAACCGAGAAATATAGAAACAAACAAAACGGGCTCAATCTTTAAAGAAAGAGCCCGTTTTTTTAGTGGAAAATTAATTTTGTTGCATTGCGCCCGCCTTCGCCGCTGCTGCCTGTTCTTTTAATTCTTTAGCCTTAGCTTTTTGCTCGTCGGTTAAAGTTGCTTTTACAACATCGTTGTACTTTTTATTAATTGCTTTTAATTGCTCAGCGTCTGGTTTATTACCTTCTCCCGCAGCTTCCTTCAAAGCATCAATTGCTTTTATCTTTTCAACAGTAGCATTGTAGATAGCTGTTTTTTGTTCAGCAGAAAGAGAAAGATTTTTTTCCATCATTTCTGTTGGCTTGGTTGCCCTTTGCTCCGCAGTTTTTGTTTGAGCGAAGGATGCACTACTTAAGACCGTAAATAGCGCAATTGATACTAAGTATTTTTTCATTTGTTTAGAGATTTATTGTTCTATGATTTATAAATCTGAGAAAGGTTTAACACATTAGGCTAATTTTTTTCTTGCTGCAATTTGCTGATGGAGCGCTGCATCTGAGACATCATGGTAGTTAAGCTCTCCATGGTGGGTTCTGGCGTTGGTTGAGGCATTTCGGTGGATATATAAGCCTTGGCTTTCCAAATCTCCATAATTTCGCTTGGCGCAATATAGTAAGGGTCGTAAATTTGGTTATCCGAAACTAATTTAATACCCTTATCAGGTTTAATTTTAGAACCTATTCTTTTATAAACCACACCTTCGTTACTGCTTATCACTACTGCGGTTTCGCCGATTTTTAAATCGTTCCAGTTTTCTACATATTCAGCTATGATTATGGAGCCCGATGGGAGAGGCAACATTGAATCTCCTTTTATTTCAAAAGCTCTATAAGTTCCTTGTTTAAAAATCGGTAAAGAGAACTTAGGTAAACTTGCAACATATTCTGGGTCGCTGTAGCCATTTAAGTAACCTGCGCTTGCTTTTACAGGTACCAGTTCTATATTTTCGTTATCGTCTTTATCTACCGTTATGCTTAATATGCGAACGTTAGATCCATCTGCCTTAGGCTTTGGTTTCCAAAGGGCATCAATTTTTTCGTTAATCAACTCATCAATGGTGAGTTCAAAAAAATCAGCAAATTTTTTAAGTAAGTCATATTTAGGGTCGGCTCGCTCTTCTTCATAAGCACCTACTAAAGAACGTTTAATCTCCATTTCATCTGCAAACTGCTGCTGAGTAAGCCCCTTTTTTTTTCTAAGAAACTTAATGTTGTCTGATATTTTTCCCATTTGAAAATAAAATTTGTTTTTACTAAAAATGTTAGTATTTTTATGCCAATAAAATTAGTAATTAATTTTCGAAACTGAAAAAGAATTTTAATTCAGTTTTTTAACCGTTATATATGAGCTCATTACTTAACCAAAACAGCAAAAATTGTAAAATGAAAAAGTACGTATTTATAATAACTGACCGTAATAGAAATAACTTGCATGTAGGCTTGAGCGCAGATATTTTAAAAACCATGGAGTTTTATAAGAAAATGCCAAGCTTAATGTTTGATGCTAGCCAGCAACTTACCCGTTTGGTTTATTTTGAGGAATTGAACAACGAAGCATCCGCAACCGCCCGGTTTAATCTTTTAAACAGATTTACCAGAATGCAAAAAGAACGAATGATTAAATCTGTAAACGCAGATTGGTTAGACTTAACCATCGGCTTAAAACACGAAAATTTATTAAGCCCGGTACGTTTATCTCAACATGTTTTAAGTTTTGCTTCCTGATATTTTGGGTGAGTTAAAGATTTAACAATTTTTAGCGTAATATTTTAAATATATTCTTTCAAAAACCAACATAAAAATCTCGATATTTATTACTTTGCGTAATCAAATTAACGGTATTTTTAAAAAATGAAGCATGTTTATAAACTTATATTTTTAGTTGTAAGTTTTTTACTTGTTTCTCAAAAAATAGTTGCTCAAACGATTTCAAACGAGGGCTTAGAATTTTGGGCTTGTTTCCCAGACCATGTACCCTCCGGTACCAACCTCGCTACAATGTCTTTGTTTATCACCTCGCAAAATAATTCCAGCGGTGTGGTCTCATGTGGTAGTTTTTCCATGCCCTTTGCCGTACAGGCCAATCAGGTGGTAGAAATATTGGTGCCGAGGAGTAATTCTTTCATTGGCACAGGAACTAAAATTGTAAAAAATAAGGGCATACATGTTAAAGTGGACGAAGGAAAAGCTAAAGTGGTGGTGTATGCTCACGTTTTCGCCGGTTTCAGGTCGGCCGCAACACTTGTTTTGCCCTACGAAGCGTTAGGAAGAAAGCATTTTGCTATGGCTTATGAGCAACTTCCAGAAAACAATCAGAACTTTCATTCGCAGCTGCAAGTTGTGGCGGTTGAGCCCAATACAACAATTAACGTTAGACCGGTAATAAATGGTGTACCGCAGCCGGCATTTTCCGAAACCTTGACCAACGTTGGCGATGTTTATCAGTACCAAAACATTCAAGATATTACTGGCACTTTGGTAGAGGTAGATTCGCTTACCTCTGCCTGTAAAAGGATAGCTGTTTTTTCGGGCAGCTCCGGAATTGGGATAAATACACCAACCTGTGATATCTTCTTGCTAAAACACGAAACGCTGGATCCATTGATGCAGCAACTTTATCCTACTGATAGTTGGGGTAAAACGTTTCCTTTGATTCCGTTTTACAACAGAAATGCCGGAAGCATTTTTAGGGTGATAGCTTCTGAAGATAACACCAAGGTTACTGTTAACGGAGTAACTGTGCAACTTAACGCCGGCGGCTTCTACACCTCGCCTCCTATCACTTCACCGTCATTAATTCAGGCCGATAAGCCCGTTTCGGTGGCACAGTTTGCCATTAGCCAATATTGTTCTGATAGCAGAAACGAGTTTGCAGACAATATTGTTGGCGACCCGGACATGGTAATTTTAAACCCTTTGGAATATAGTATCAAAAAAATAACACTTTATTCCTCTTCAAAATTAGCCATCACAGAGCAATATTTAAATGTAGTAATACCTGCTGCAAAAGTGGGTAGCTTTAGCATTAACAACGTAAATTTTAGTAGCTCTTTTTTTCCTTTACCATCAAATGGTGATAGCTACGCTTATGCTCAAATTAATTTAACAAGTTTAGGCGCTAACTTTAGCCTTGCGGCAGATACGGGCTTTAACGCAATGGCTTACGGTTTTGGGCCGGTAGAATCTTACGCCTACTCCGCCGGTACCAGCCTGGCTGCAACAACCATCGTAAACGCTGTTAAATATGGCACAAACGAAGTTGTTGATGTTGCCTGCCTCAACCAACCTTATGATTTTAAATTGCTTTTACCCTATATTCCTACAAAGTTGGTTTGGCAGCTGGATGCCAATTCGAACCCAGTAGTTCAAGATCAGCCAGCTTATAGCGCTGTTACTGTAAACAAAAAATTGTTATATCAGTTTAAGCTCCCAGCTAATAAAAGTTTTAATACTGCCGGAACAAAAAATATTGTGATCACCAGTAGTTTGCCTGCTGCTGCTAACGTGTGTTCAACGATAGATGAGGAAAAAATAAATTTCACTTTTGAAGTTAGTGATTTACCGGTTGCAGCCTTTACGGCGCCTTTAAAAGTTTGTATCACCAAAGCGGCCGCCTTTAGCTTTATAAACCAGCAAAACACTATGCCAATTAGCTCTTGGTTATGGGATTTTGGCGATGGGAAAACATCTTCTGAACAAAATCCATCGCATATTTATGCAAATTTAGGAAAGTATAAAGTTAAACTAACCGTAGAAAATAAGGTAGGCTGCAGCTCAAGCGTTACTGAACAAGAAATCGAAGTCATTCAACCATTGTTGCCTGCTTTCGAAATTAATACGCCTTTATGCACCAATACAACGGTCGTTTTTCAAGATCAGAGTAGTTCTACTGATGGCGGAATTACCAGTTGGTTGTGGGATTTTGGGGACCAATCTGCCTCAACCGAAAAAGATCCCGGTCATGTATTTACCAAAAGCGGTAACTACAACGTACGTTTAACAATAACCTCTAAAATTGGATGCTCACAAACAATCGAGAAAACAATTAAAGTGACAGATCCTCCTTCAATAGATTTTTTAGATCCCGGTTCTTGTATCAACGATTTAGTCACATTTACCGGCATCGTAAAAAGCGGCAATGTACTTTCTTGGCTATGGGATTTTGGTGATGGTAGTATAGATGTGGCAGAACAAAGCAAGCAAATCGCTAAACACAAATATTTAAGCACAGGAATTTATACCGTGAAAGTGAGTGTGGTTTCTACCGAGGGATGTGTAACAACCTTGACCAAGACCATTAAAATTAGTGGGTCAAATCCGTCGGTAAGTTTCGAGGTTTTAGATCAAAACAATTTATGCAGCAACACCGAAGTAAATTTTAAGAACACCTCTAAAATTGTGTTTGGAAATATTGTTAAGCTAGAGATAATTTTTGAAAATAAGCTTGGCGGCAACCCTGTTATTTACACTGATAATTCTCCTGAGTTTAACAAAATTTATAGTCATAAATACCCCAAATCGGCCGTAGCTCAAAATTACCAGGTAATTTTTAGAGCTTACTCTGGCGAATCCTGTTTTCAGGAATCGGCACCAGTTACGATAACGGTTTTAGGTAGTCCAGAACTTGCATTCAACAACGTTGACCCAGTATGTATCAATGCGCCAAAATTTTTGTTAGTGGCCGCTAAAGAACTAACAGGGATAAAAGGGACATCAAAACTAAAGGGCGATGGAGTAATAAACAATTATTTTGACCCGGCTGTAGCCGGCGTGGGCAGCCACCTTGTCACTTATACTTTTACTTCAGAAAAGGGATGTCAGCAAGTCATCACCAATACAATTCAGGTGGTTGATATCCCAACAATAGAAACCGGTGGAGACATAGATATCTTGTTAGCCGGCGAAAAGCAAATTAAAGCAAAAGTTACTGGAAATATCCTTAAATATAAGTGGGTGCCTTCAACTGGTTTAAGTAACGATAGTATCGCCAATCCTATTGCCTCCCCAGCTGAAACTACTAAATATACCCTTACGGTGACCTCAAAAGAGGGTTGTTTGGTTGCAAAAGAAGTTAACGTAACGGTACATAATGATCCAATGATTCCGAATGTTTTTTCGCCAAATGGGGATGGGGTTAACGACTTTTGGTCTATCAAATACCTGGAAACGTTTGTAAAAGCAAGCATCCGAATTTTCAACAGGGCCGGGCAGCAGGTATTTTATGCCAACCAGTACAATACGCCGTGGGATGGCAAATATCATAATCAGGAAGTGCCGGTAGGAGTTTACTATTATATCATTGAGCCAAATAACGGGCGCAATAGGTACACTGGGTCTGTAACTTTGCTTAGATAAACGATGAAAAGATTATTGTTACTTTTCTTGTTATTTGCGGAGTTCAGTTTTGGGCAACAAAGGCCCTATTATACACAGTATTTGCAAAATATGGCAATTATTAATCCGGCTGCTACCGGTATGTATAAAAATGTGAACGTTAAAATGGGGTTTCGTAACCAGTGGGTTGGGATTAACGACGCTCCAAAAACTACTTATCTCACAGTTAGCACACCTCTGAATCTTGACGGCAGCCTTTTAACGGCTGGCTCAGCAGATTTTGGAGTAGAAGAACCATACACCCGGACTGATAAGGACTCATACCTATCTTCCGATAATCACCATGCCCTGGGCTTAAGTTTTATAAATGATAAAACAGGGCCAATAAACCGTACAACGGCCAACTTAAATTATGCTTATCATCTGATGCTGGGCGATATAGCGAACCTCTCTTTTGGAGTATCCGGCGGCGTAAGTCGAATTGATTTAAATAGTAGCAAACTTGTTTTTGAAGACCCAAACGATCCGGTGGTCACCAATGGCGAAACCATCAATTGGACACCAGATTTAAACCTGGGCTTCTACCTTTATGCGTCTCAATTCTTTCTGGGCGGTTCAATGCAACAGGTAATTAAGCAGAAGCTTAGTTTTAATGATATTTCAGATAAAAGCGCCGAGGTTTCGCATTACTTTTTGACAGGGGGTTACCGATTTTTTGTTGGCGAGGATATTTCTTTTTGCCCCTCTGTTATGGCTAAATATGTAGCTCCTTTTCCGGTAAGCTATGATTTAAACCTTAAAATATCTTTCAGAAATAACTTTTGGTTGGGTGGCTCGTTCCGCAAAAAAGATGCTTTTTCTGTGTTTACGGGTTTTACTGTAAATAAAATGTTAGCGGTGGGTTACGCCTATGACAGTAATATATCGCCAATAAAAACGATTAATTCGGGTTCACACGAGTTTGTTTTGGGGCTTAAGTTTTAAGGATAGCCGGTTTGTAGTAAGTATCAGCCAACTTTTCAGAAATGTAAGCTTAGCTTTAAAAACAACTCCACTAAAGTTCAAAGCTAACACCCTTTTTTGGAATAGTTACCTCAAGTTTATTAAGTTCTAGATTTACTTTAAGCGCTTCCATACTTTCTGGTTCGCCATGAACTAAAAACACCCTTTTTAAAGAGTGGTTTGGGATTTTAGAAATGTACTCCATAATATCTGCATGGTCGCCGTGGCCGCTCAATAAATCAGTTTTTTTGATGGTTGCCATAACAGTAAGCTCTTTACCCTTAATGTTTACAAAAGAATCGCCACGTAGTAATCTATTGCCTAAAGTTCCTTTAGCGCAATACCCGATAAAAAATAAGGTGGCATAATAATTCTCAATATTTTTAAAAATATGATCCTGAATTCTTCCGCCCTCAAGCATACCGGCAGAAGAAATGATAATACAAGCTTCAAAATGGTTAGCAATCTCATTACTTTGCTTAAGCGCTTTTACGTAGCTAAGGTTTTCGAAATCATACTCGTTCCCATATTGTTTGTAAAAAGATTTAGCCTCATCACTTACATATTGATGATGCTTACGATAAATTTCGGTTGCCATACTCGCCATCGGGCTATCTACAAAAACCGGGATTGGTGGAAGTAAGCCGCTTGAAAAAATATTATTTAAAGAAAAAACCAATGACTGCGTTCTTCCAACACTAAAAGCGGGTATAATTAAACGCCCAGGTTGCGCAATACATGCCTCGGTAATTACGTTGATTAAAGTTTGTTGTAAGGTAGCGGTTGTGGAATGGAAACGCCCTCCATAAGTAGATTCGCAAATTAAATAGTTGGTTTCTGGCAAAAAAGCAGGGTCTGTTAAAACCGGATAATTTTTTCTCCCGATATCGCCGGTAAAAGCTATGGTTTTCTCTACACCATTTTCATTTATCGTAAAATGAGCAGCTGCGGCTCCCAGCAAGTGTCCGGTTGGTATCAGCCTTAGCGTGATGTTTTGATTGATTTTGAAGGGTTTGTTAATTGCTATAGCCACGGTTCTGTCCGCGGTATCGTTAACATGTTTTTGTAGGTAAAGCGGTTGTTTGTTGTTAACAAATCGGTTCTTTTTAAACTTTCCTCTACTTCGTTTTTTATCCTGTTGTTTGCGCAGAAAGATGTTTACAGAATCAGAAAGTAATAGCTGCGTTAAATCTGCGGTTGGGTGCGTACATAAAATCTGACCTCCAAAACCATTTTTAATTAGGGTAGGGATGTTTCCGCTATGATCGATGTGGGCGTGGGTTAACACCACAAGGTCAATATCCGCTGGTGCAAACGGAAAATTTTCGTTCTCCGCTAAATCAACGCCGCCCTCATAGTTTAAACCACAATCTATAAGGATGCGAAACCCGTTTGTTTCTAGCAAATGCATACTACCCGTAACTTGCTCCGCGGCACCCCAAACGGTCAACTTCATTTAACTTAGCGTTGTAATTTTAATGATAAACCAAACATAATCGATGGGTTAAAATTTCTGCTTTCCATCGTTTATTTTTTTTACGCTCAACTTTTTACTTTCCAATTGTCGATTCTTGACTTAGCTAAGAAGCGTACTCAAATTGTAAGGTGCTCAATCTTTTATACAAACCGTCCTCTAACTGAGATAGTTCTTTATGCGTTCCGCTTTCCACAATTTGGCCGCGGTCCAAAACAACAATTTTATTCGCTTCCCTAATCGTTGAAAGTCGATGAGCGATGATGATGGAGGTTCTGTTTTTCATTAATATTTCTAAAGCTTCTTGTACCAGTTTTTCCGATTCAGAATCTAAAGAAGACGTTGCTTCATCTAAAATTAAGATAGCCGGATCTTTCAATAAAGCTCTCGCAATCGCAATCCGCTGCCTTTGTCCGCCAGATAATTTAACACCGCGTTCTCCTACCACCGTATCATAACCTTCCGGAAATCCCGAAATAAACTGGTGCGCATTTGCCTTTTTAGCAGCTTCAATAATCTCAGTATCGCTTGCGCCAAGTTTGCCATAAGCAATATTCTCTTTAATTGTTCCTCCAAACAAAATTACATCCTGAGGTACAATTGCCACCTGTGCTCTAATATCGGTAACTGCCAAATCGTTAATTGATTTTCCATCGAAGGTAATATCGCCGGTTTGCAAACTGTAAAACTTTAAAATCAAACTTGCTATGGTAGATTTTCCAGCGCCAGATGGGCCAACGATAGCTGTTTTCTCTCCCGCTTTTGCCTCAAATGAAACCCCATTTAGTACGGTAATATCAGGTCGAGATGGGTAAGAAAAAGCTGCGTTTTTAAAACTAACATCGCCTTTTAAGGTATATTTAATCTGATTATCATTATGGTCTATTGAAATGGGTTCATGTTCCTCATCTAAAATTTCCAATACCCTTTCCGATGCGCCAATTGCTTTCTGTACGTTAGCGTACAACTCAGGAAAACTACCCATTGCTGCGCCCACAAAAAAAGAGTAAAAAACATAAGCGAGCAGGTCGCCAACCGATAAATCACCTTGTTTAACTAAAAAAGTGCCGTACCAAAGAACACCCATAATGGCTCCAAACAAGCAAAAAACGATGAAAGAGGCAAACATTCCGCGGTAATTAGCGCCCCTTACGGCAATTTTAACTACCTGGCGAAGGCTTTTATCATATCTGGCGGCTTCGTAAGCTTCGTTTACAAATGCTTTCACATTCGCTATTCCTTGTAAAGTTTCTTCAACAATTGTATTTGATTCTGCTAATTTATCCTGCGCACTTTTAGATATTTTTCGGAGGGCTTTTCCAAAAAAAACGCCGGCAACAACAATCACTGGCAAAATACACAGTAGAAATAAAGTTAGTTTACCAGAAACGTAGATTAATATTCCGATGCCACCTGTCAACAAAATAATTTGACGTATCATTTCCGCAAGGGTAGTGGTTAAAGTATCCTGAATTTGCGATAAATCTGCCGATATTCTACTGTTTAACTCGCCAACTCTTCTGTTTGCGAAAAAATTCATTGGCAGGGTAATCATCCTGAAATAGGTGTCTCTTCTGATATCTGCCAAGGCTTTCTCTGCAACCTCAACAAAAAGCCTGATCCTAAAAAAAGAAACAAAAGCCTGGATAAATAAAATCCCGAAGGCAATCAAGCCGATATCATTGATTGAATTTGGGAGTCCGTATTTTGGATTTTTATTGGTAGCAACATCTACCATTACTTGTATTATTGCCGGAAAAACCAAGCCAACAACGCTTGATAGCAACAAAAAAACCATACCTATGGCAAATTTACCTTTGTAGGGTTTTAGGTAGGCTATTAAAGCGCTTATTTTCTTCAGATTTTCTTTGTTGATTTTTGATTTTGTAAACTCCTGAGCAGGAGTGGAACTGCTATTTAATCCGTTTCTGGCCATTTATAGGGTGTTTTGTAAACCCGGAAAGTGATTTTTCCGCTAACAATCGGCGCAAAACTAATATATAATTTTTGTTAAAACCCTTATTTGGTAGAAATTTTACGGAATACAAACAGAGCAAAGCTGATGATAGCTAAGGCCAAAGCAAAAGACACCAATTGGTAAAATTTTTTGCTGTGTTTAAGCTCCTGAGTATCTTTTGTTAAAGATTCATTTTGCGTTTGCAGCTTATTAATTGTTCGCATATAAGCTATATTTCTGTGCTCAGATTCTTGAGATTGCGATACCACTTTTTCTTGTTGGTAGGTTTTAAAATCAAGCAAAGTTTTTGTTTCTTTTAAAATAGAATTGTCCGTTTCAATAATTTGAGACAAAATATCCATGCTTTTTTGCATGTCTTTTTTGGTTTTAAGTCCAAAAATGCCGGTTTTGCTATTTAAACTCTCGGTAAACTGCCCAAACTTTTTTACACGGTCATCTAGCATGTTGTTTATTTTATTCCGCTGTAATTGGTAGGCAAGGCTATCCGAGTTTTGAAAACTGAATGCCTTTAAGCTAAGTATGGTAAATAAGGTAATGACTAATAATCTCATTTTGCATAAAGTATTTAATTTATCTAAAGCTCTTTAGCCTTTTAACACGCTTAAATCTTAATCGTTTTTAAATTCTATCAAGATATTATCGTTTGCTTTTAGCCCCAATAAGCCGCTTGCGTTTCCTTTGTTTATCGCAATTTCTAAATGGTCTGATATTCCAAAAAGACATAAAATATCTCCTTGCGGAACTTCATCATAATGCCACGAAAGTTGATTAATGCTTTCGCCGCGTTTAAAATGAAGTTTAAATTTTCGCCCCGCCTGCACCTTGTTAAACAAATCTTTGGTAATATTTGTAATCACGTTTTCAAACGAATCGATAAAAATTACGCTTCCTTTTATGCTGTCTTTCTCAATAACAGGGTGAAAGTTTGTTTTTTCCTCAATTTCAAAAACAGGTTCGCCAATAGCCTGCAGCTCGCCTCCCGAAGCCAAGTGGCATGCAGCTTTTACAAAAATATCAGCCAAAGGAAAATGTAAAAATTTTAAATCTTGCAGAATGTTTATTTCAACTACCTGCTGAGGGTTTTCTTCAAAAATTAAAGAAAAAATGCCGTTATCAGATCCAACAAAAAAGTGGTCGCGATATTTTACAGCCAAATACTTTGTAGAGGCGCTGTAAACGGTATCAATCCCGATTAAATGTACGGTGTTTTTTGGGAAATAGTGATAGCAGTTTTTTAATAAAAATGCCGCTTTTGAAATATTAAAAGCTTCAATTTCATGGGTAATGTCAATTATATTAACAGACGGTAGCGTACTTAATATACTGCCTTTTAAAGCCGCCTGATAAAAATCTTTATAACCTAAATCGGTAGTTAAAGTAATAATTGCCATTAATATTATGAATATTTATTCTTAATCTTGTAGCATAAGATTAATGCTACAAATATTAAATTTTTAATTCACATTAGTAACAGAAACATAAAATCTATACATTGAACGAGCTGCAAATTTCTTTAGAAACGGTTAATCCGGCGGTACTTTGGGGGCCAAATAATGAGTATTTTGAACTGATAAAACGTTCTTTTCCAAAACTTAAAGTAGTTGCCAGAGGTAACGAGGTAAAAGTTTTGGGCGATGATTTAGAGATAGATCACTTTAATACTAAACTTACGGCTATTATTAACCATCTTGATAAATACCAAAATTTATCAACTAATGATATTGAGTCTATTTTAGGCGAAAGCGCAAGACGAGCCTTAACACCCGAATCTGCAGAAGATAAAGCCGCTGGCGCTGCCACATCATCGTCAGAAGTAATTGTTTTTGGACCTAACGGGATTATGGTTAAAGCCCGTACGGATAACCAGCGTAAAATGGTGAGTAGCATTGTTAAAAACGATGTAATTTTTGCCATTGGACCAGCAGGAACCGGAAAAACCTACACCGCAGTAGCCTTGGCTGTTAGGGCATTAAAAAATAAAGAAATTAAAAGGATAATTTTAACCCGCCCAGCTGTTGAAGCCGGAGAGAACCTTGGCTTTTTACCGGGCGATATGAAAGAAAAAATTGACCCATATTTGCGCCCTTTGTATGATGCTTTGGATGATATGCTGCCGGCAGATAAACTCAAAACATTTCTTGAAAACAGAACTATAGAGATAGCTCCTTTGGCATTTATGCGGGGACGTACCTTAGATAATTGTTTTGTGATTTTAGATGAAGCACAAAATGCCACGGATATGCAGTTGAAAATGTTTTTAACGCGAATGGGGCCATCGGCAAAATTTATAGTAACCGGGGATGTAACGCAGGTGGACCTGCCAAAAAAGCAAATGTCTGGTTTATTTAACGGCCTCCGTATTTTAGAAGGTATTAAAGGTATCGACATTATTTACTTAAGCGGAAAAGACGTGGTTCGCCATAAATTAGTGGTTAAAATTTTAGAGGCGTACGGGGATATTCAGTAGTTTTTAGATATAAGAAGTGAGATATGAGATGTGAGAAGGATCTGCAGGTTCATTTACAAAATGGCTATTTTGTGAATGAACTTGCAACAGACGCTTTCATATTTTAATGCTCAATAAACAAAGTTTAAAAAACGCTATAAGCTCTCATATCTCATATCTCAATACTCAAATCTAATTAAACAATGCAAGCAATAAAAGAAACAAATTTTAAGTTCCCAAAGCAAACAGGGTTTTATAAAGGGAAAGTTAGAGACGTATATACCATTGATAATCAATACCTGGTGATGGTAGTGAGCGATAGAATTTCGGCTTTTGACGTTGTTTTGCCAGAAGCAATCCCTTATAAAGGGCAGGTTTTAAACCAAATAGCCGCAATTTTTTTAAAGGCCACCAAAGATATTGTACCAAACTGGGTGCTTAGCGTTCCGGACCCAAGCGTTACCATCGGAAAAATTTGTGAGCCGTTTAAAGTAGAAATGGTGATAAGAGGTTATTTGGCCGGTCATGCTGCTCGCGAATATGCGTTGGGTAAAAGAGAGATTTGTGGTGTTAAATTGCCAGATGGTTTAAAAGAAAATGATAAACTTCCAGAACCAATTATCACACCAACCACAAAGGCGGCTGTTGGGCATGATGAGGATATTTCTAGAGAAGATATTTTAGCGCAAAACATTGTTAGCGAAGCAGATTATTTAAAATTAGAAGCTTACACCAGAGCTTTATACCAAAGAGGAACCGAAATAGCGGCAGAACGGGGTTTAATTTTGGTAGATACCAAATATGAATTCGGAAAAATTGATGGCGTTATCCATCTTATAGATGAAATTCACACGCCAGATTCATCAAGGTATTTTTATAAGGATAGCTATCAAGAACTGCAGGATAAAGCGCTTCCACAGAAACAGTTATCTAAAGAATTTGTGCGGCAGTGGCTAATTGAGAATGGTTTCCAAGGAAAAGATGGCCAAAAGGTCCCGCCTATGACTCAAGATAAAGTTAAATCAATATCCGACAGATATATAGAGCTTTACGAGAAAATTACGGGGAACGCTTTTGTAAAAGAAGATGCCAGCAACGTTTACACCAGGGTTGAACAAAATATATTAACAGCGCTGGCTGCCGTTAAATAAGTTGCTTTTTTTAATAGAAAATAATTAACTTAGACAATTAAGTTGTTATATGAAATTTACTGTAGATAAACACGAGAAATACATCTTGCTTAAATTAGATGAAAATAAGCTTAACTCTTTGGTTTCACCTAAGTTAAAGTCTGAGTTGATTTTAACAAACACCGAAGGTCAGCGGAACATAATTTTAGATTTGTCTGAAGTTAAATACGCCGATTCAAGCGGTTTAAGCAGTTTGTTAGTAGGCCATCGTTTATGTAAAAACGCAGAAGGCGTTTTTATTTTAACAGGAATAAACGATGCTGTTTCGAGGTTAATTACCATCTCGCAGTTAGATAATGTAATAACCATTGTTCCTAGCGTTGAAGAAGCTATTGATCTCATTTTTATGGAAGAGATTGAAAAAGAATTAAAAAAAGAGGGATAGCGGGTAAATTCTGCACCCGGTTATACATCCGAACAAATGAAATTTGAGGTAACGATTTTAGGAAGTAGTTCGGCAACACCTATTTTTCATAGAAACCCGACTTCTCAGATATTAAATATCAACGATAAGCTAATGATGATTGATTGCGGCGAAGGCACTCAACAGCAGATGCTTCGTTACGGAATTAAATATCATAAAATTGATCATATTTTTATCAGTCATTTACACGGGGATCATTATTTTGGGCTAATTGGCTTAATATCTTCCATGCATTTAAACGGCAGAACCAAACCTTTGTATCTTTACAGTCCGCCAGAGATTCAAGAAATTTTAGAACTTCAGTTTAAGCATTCCAACACGCTGTTAAAGTTTCCGATAACCTATAAATTTACACAGGCAGAAAAGCCAGAAGTTATTTTAGAAACCAACGATTTAACTGTTGAAACTTTTGTGTTAAACCACCGCATCCCTTGTACAGGATTTGTTTTTAGAGAAAAGGAAAGGCTTCGTAAAATTGATAAGGTAAAAGCAGAAGAATTAAATATTCCGCAGCAATATTATGCGCTGCTAAAAAAAGGAATTGATTTTATAGATGAGAAAGGGGTAAAGCACAAAGCAAAGGATTTAACTTTAGATCCGGATGAACCTAAAGCATACGCATATTGTTCTGATACGCTTGCAGATGGTTCTTATGATACTCATTTAGAAGCAGTTGATACACTTTACCACGAATCAACTTTTATGCATGATATGGAAGACAGAGCGAAAGAGACTTTCCATACCACCTCCCTTGAGGTGGCGCAGTTGGCAAAAAAGGCGAATGTCAAAAAACTGTTGATTGGGCATTTTTCTGCTCGTTACCGCGATTTGTCGCCTATGTTGCAAGAAGCTAAGGAAGTTTTTCCGAACACCTATTTAGCCCAAGAAGGCGAAACCTTTATGATTTAAGTTAATCTAAAATTCAAAGGTCTGCATCCACGCGATGTCAACAATTGTTAAAAAAGAACAATCGGCAAAGAAAAATCTCTATTGCAACCTCGCTGCATCAGCAGCAGTCATCTGCTACACTGGAAGACCGAACAAACACAGAAAATAATTCCTACATTTGCAAACTAAAATCTAAGCGACAAGAATGTAAAATAAAATTTCTCTCAGACAATTAAAGACGTTGAGCCACAAAGTGGTTAGACTATTTCATAATCTTTAAAGAAAGAAGTTATGCTTATTTTACAAAACATTTCATATACACATCCCAACAAAAATCTGTTGTTTGACACTATCAATCTAGCAGTAAATCGACAAGAAAAAATAGCCTTAATTGGTAATAATGGTTCAGGTAAATCTACTTTACTGAAAATCATTGCAAAGGAATTACAACCATTAGATGGAATATTAAATTCGCTGGCTGAACCCTATTATGTGCCACAAATTTTTGGTCAATTTAATCAGCTTTCCATCGGACAATCGTTACGAGTTGAAGACAAAATCAATGCTTTGCAGGAAATTTTGAATGGAAATACTTCCGAAGAAAACTTCACTGTGTTGAATGACGATTGGACGATTGAAGACCGTTGTGCAGAAGCTTTAAATTATTGGCAACTCAGTAATTTGGACTTGTCGCAAAAAATGGAAACGTTAAGCGGTGGACAGAAAACGAAGGTTTTTCTTGCTGGTATTTCCATTCATCAACCCGAATTGGTTTTGCTAGACGAGCCTAGCAATCATCTAGACATTTCGGGCAGACAAATTTTGTATGAATTTATGCAAACTACAAAAAGTACGTTAATTGTAGTAAGTCACGACCGAAAATTATTGAACTTATTGAACACCGTTTGCGAATTGACTAAACACGGCATTAAAGTTTATGGTGGCAATTACGAATTTTTTACCGAACAAAAACAAATAGAAAACAACGCTTTAAATCAGGATTTGCAAAGCAAGGAAAAAGCAGTGCGAAAAGCAAAAGAAAAGGAACGGGAAACAGCGGAGCGACAGCAAAAACTGGACAGCAGAGGAAAAGCCAAGCAAGAAAAAGCAGGCGTTGCCAAAATAATGATGAACACCTTGCGAAACAATGCTGAAAATAGCACTTCAAAAATGAAAGGCGTTCACGCTGAAAAAATTGGTCGCATTTCACAAGAATTGCAAGAATTACGTTCTGCTTTGCCCAACATTGATAAAATGAAATTTGGCTTCGACAATTCTAATCTTCACAAAGGCAAAATATTGTTTAAAGCAACCAAAATTAATTTCAGTTACAAAAATGAGTTGCTTTGGAAAGATGATTTGACTTTTCAAATTACAAGTGGCGAACGTTTCGCTATGAAAGGTTTAAACGGTTCAGGTAAGACAACATTAATTAAAATAATTTTAGGCCAATTAAAACCACAAATTGGAATAACTTATAGCGCAGAAAATAAATCGGTTTACATCGACCAAGATTATTCGCTTATAGAAAATCAATTAAAAGTTTACGACCAAGCACAACAATTCAACACAACTGCATTACAAGAACACGAAGTCAAAATTAGACTTAATCGGTTTTTGTTTGGTAAAGACGATTGGGATAAATCTTGTGGTACATTGAGCGGGGGAGAAAAAATGCGTCTAATGCTTTGTTGTTTAACTATCGGCAATCAATCGCCTGACCTCATTATATTGGACGAACCAACAAATAATTTAGACATTCAAAACATAGAAATATTGACATTAGCAATTAACGAATACGAAGGAACATTGATTGTCGTTTCCCACGATGAAACATTTTTGGAGCAGACAAAAATAAACCATACAATTCAACTCTGACAGAAGTAAAGCAGATAACATCGGTTTTGGGTAATGGCGGGTAAAGTGCTTCGTCTGAAACTTTTTTGTAAATTTGAAGTTCGTTCGTCGGATCAACATTAGTGCTAAAAGTCCGCCACTACGCAAAGCCCAGAACCGATATATCAACTCTTTAAAAAATAACTACTTGTAATTTTATCGTTTTTTAAACAGCAATTAATTTTTGCTGCTTAGCAGATAATGAGCCAAAATTCAAATTAATATAATTAGCATTTCATTCTGCTTTTAATAAAGCTTTTAGCTATTTTAGCCCGCGTTTAAAATAAGGTGCAAATTAAGATTTATTACAGTAAACAATGAAGGTTTTAAAATTTGGAGGGACATCTGTAGGAAGTCCTGAGCGGATGAAAAAGTTGTTGGATATCATTAATCCTGCAGAAAAACAGATAGTTGTATTATCGGCCGTTTCTGGAACAACTAATAGCTTGGTCGAAATATCTCAGGCATTTTTAGCTTCCGATAAACAGAAAGCCAACGAGTTGATAAAGGCACTAAAAGATAAATACGAGATATTTATTAAAGAACTTTTAAGCAAACCCGAGTTTTTAGCGCAGGGAAAAGAGGTAATTGACTATCATTTTGATATTCTTTATGCTTTTTCTAACGATTTATTCACGTCCGTTGAAGAAAAAGTGGTTTTGGCGCAGGGCGAATTATTATCTACAACTCTTTATCATATTTATTTAAGCGAAATTGACGTTCCGTCGGTTTTATTACCAGCTCTGGATTTTATGAAGATTGATGAAGATAATGAGCCAATTGTTGATTATATCACCGAGCATTTGCAGCCTTTGCTAGATAAATCCGTAAACGTTAACCTATTTATAACTCAGGGTTTTATCTGCAGAAACTCTTTTGGTGAAATAGACAACCTAAGAAGAGGCGGAAGTGATTATACCGCTTCCTTGATTGGTTCGGGTATAAAGGCCGAGGAAGTTCAAATCTGGACGGATATTGACGGAATGCACAACAACGATCCGCGTATTGTGAAAGGAACAAAACCAATTGCCCGTTTATCTTTTGATGAAGCGGCCGAACTGGCTTACTTCGGAGCAAAAATTTTACATCCTCAATCGGTTTTCCCGGCTCAAAAGTATAAAATACCTGTTCGTTTACTAAACACTATGGATCCAAAAGCAGCCGGGACCTTAATTTCATCTGAAAGCGAGAAAGGGAAAATTAAATCAATAGCGGCAAAAGACGGTATAACTGCTATTAGAATACAAAGCAGCAGAATGTTGTTGGCTTACGGTTTCTTACGCCGAGTGTTTGAAGTTTTTGAGCGATATAAAACCCCAATTGATATGATTACCACATCAGAGGTGGGTGTTTCATTAACCATTGATGATACCCGTTACTTGGGTGAAATTACCAGAGAGCTAAGCGATTTTGGAAACGTAGAAGTAGATGTTAACCAGTCGATAATATGTGTGGTAGGAGATTTGGGCGCTAACTCGCATGGCTTTGCGGCTCGGGTTTTTGAATCTTTAAAACATATTCCATTAAGGATGATCTCTTATGGCGGCAGTAACTGTAACATTTCATTTCTGGTAAAAACCGAAGATAAAGTAGAAACTTTAAGAAGCTTGCATAACCGTTTATTTGAATAAGGATGACAAAAATGTTTAACCAAAATATTGTTGATTCTTTTCAAAATAAAGAAACGCCATTTTATTATTACGATTTAAATCTGCTCAAGCGCACTTTACAAACCTGTGCCATTGCTGCCGATAAATACAACTACCATGTACATTTTGCGCTAAAATCTAACTTTAATGAGCGGGTTTTGGCAATTATTAAAGCGCAGGGTTTTGGTGCAGATTGCGTTTCGGGTGGCGAAGTGAAAAAGGCCGTTGAAACCGGTTTTAACTCGCAGCAGATAGTTTTTGCTGGTGTAGGGAAGTCTGATAGTGAAATAAATTACGCTTTAGATCAAGATATTTTTGCATTTAATGTAGAATCAATTCAAGAGCTAGAAGTTATTAATGAAATGGCAGCGGCAAAAAACAAAGTGGCTAATGTTGCCATCAGAATTAACCCAAATGTTGATGCGCATACGCACCATTACATCACCACAGGTTTAGATGAAAACAAGTTTGGCATTAACTCCTGGGATTTGCCGCTTGTTGCCGAAACGCTTAAAGACTCAAAAAATTTAAGTTTTTTGGGAATCCATTTTCATGTAGGTTCTCAGATTTTAGACATGAACGTGTTTAAAAGTTTATGCGTAAAGGTTAACGAAATGCAAGCCTGGTTTGAAGAACGCGGAATGCCAGTAAAGGTGTTGAACGTTGGCGGTGGTTTAGGTGTTGATTACCAAAATCCTGATGAAAACCCAATTTCAGATTTTGAGGCTTATTTTAAAATTTTTGCTGATTTTTTGACGGTAAAGCCACACCAAGAAGTTCATTTTGAGTTAGGTAGAGCTTTAGTTGCTCAATGTAGTAGTTTAATTTCTAGAGTTTTATATATTAAAAACGGGATCAAAAAGAACTTTACTGTTTTAGATGCCGGAATGACAGAATTAATGCGCCCGGCTTTATATCAGGCTTACCACAAAATTGAAAACATCTCAAAGTTAAAAGTTGAAAGCGAAAAAATAATAGACTCGCCGGAGCTTTCAACTGTAAATTATGACGTTGTTGGCCCAATTTGCGAATCCTCAGATTGTTTTGGCAAAGATGTAGCCATGCCAGAAACAAAACGGGGAGATTTAATAGCTTTAAGAACCGCAGGTGCCTACGGAGAAGTGATGGCCTCAGCCTATAATTTACGCCCCGATATCAGACACGTGTTTTCAGGAGAATAAACTGTTTTTATTGTATCAGAGCGCCATTAACTTTTGTTATTGGCGCTTTTTTTTAAAGATTAAACGTTAACCCAGCGGTAATAAAAATGTTGTGCGACGGTTTATGTGTAAAGTCTGATAATCGATATTGAGTTCCAACGGCTAGCTTAGTTTTATCTTTTAACTCCCACTCGGCTTCCGCTAACAAGCGTTCTTCATAATCTGATCTGGCGTACTTTGTCAGCTCAACCATCAACTCATTCGATAGATTGAGCACATCGCAAAAAGATTCCATATCAAAAGCAAAACCGCTTTTATAGCGCAACCGAAATTTTGTTTGAGACCGATAAATCCTCTCCTCCATTCTAAGCCTTTGTTGAAAAATTGATGCCTTGTTTTTCTGCCATTCGTATTGTTGGTGTAAACGAAATTCGTTTTCTGAATTTTTATCTAATTCAACACGGTACCTTACGCCAATCGCTGCGGATTTGGTTTCAGAAAGCCTTAATTTTGTAGAATTTAAAATCTCTAAATGTTTAGCTTTTAGCTGATATTCATTGTTTAGATAGGTAAAATTGCGGCTTTCTAAATCAATTTTTTGGCTTATTTTTTTATTTATCGGATAAGCAACAGACAAAGTAGGCATTAAATATCCCTTTAGGTTACTTTGCGAAAAGCTAAGTTTGTTTAAAAAAAGAGCTGCAAAAACTAATATAATTCTTTTAATTTTTTTTGTCCTATTCATTCTAACATCCAACATATAATCCCCCCACTTTTATTTAATTGGTTTTATCTTATCAAATGTAATATTTCACCTAGTGGTTGGTCAATTTCTATTTTTATACCTGTCATCCCTGCTGCCTGCGCCGCTTCAACATCAGTATATTTATCGCCTATAAAATAGCATAGCTCTGGCTTTAAATTAAAATCTTTTATACCTTTTAAAAGTAAGCCTGGTTTCGGCTTTCTGCAGTCGCACTCCCCAGTAAAATCCGGATGGTGCGGACAAAAATAAAAGTGCGAGATTTTAATTTCGTATTTTTGATAATCGGCATCTACTAATTGATGCATTTCGTTTAGTAAATCCTCTGTGTACCAGCCTTTTGCTAGGCCGCCTTGGTTGGTAGCAACTAAAAGTAGGTAACCACGCTTTTGTATTTCTCTTAAGGCTTCATAATTGTGGTCGAGAATTTTAAAATCTTCTAACCTACATACATAATCGCCCAGTTCTCTGTTAATTACGCCGTCTCTGTCTAAAAAAACTGCTTTTTTAAAATTCATTCTTTTAATTTTTCGGTAAACATACTTAAAATAAAATTCAATAGGTTTGCTAAACAAGATTGTTAATATCCTCTAACACAAGCTCAAATGATTAAAAATCATTTTATTTTAGCCAATCTCGACGTTTTACGCTTAAAATGAGCTAAAAATTTCTTGCGCTACTAATTCTGAAACGTCAACTAAATGAAGCTTTCGTTGATTTATTTTGAAAAATCAGGTGTAAATATTAAATTTTCTTTAAAATTTTAAGGTTTTTGTGGGTGTTTTCTTATATATTTCATAAAAAAAAAATGCGTTAATTTTTTTATTCAATTTATTCATATTTTGAACGCCCAACACAATTAAAAATATATTTGAATGAATCAACCAGATCAGACTCGAGAAGGATTATACGACGCTAAGTTTGAACATGATGCATGTGGTACAGGTTTTATCACAAACATTAACGGAAAAAAGTCTCATCAAAACATTGTTGACGCCCTTACCATGCTTGAAAACATGGAACACCGCGGCGCTTGCGGTTGCGACCCAGACAGTGGAGATGGTGCAGGTATTATGATACAAATACCTCACGAATTTTTTCTTGATGAGTGTACCGCTCAAGCAATTGCTTTGCCAGAACCGGGTAGTTATGGCGTGGGTATGATGTTTTTACCCAAAAACGGTCATGATAGAAAGGCTTTGCGAAAAATAGTTGAAGCTTGTGCCGCCCAGTTAAAACTGCCGATTTTAGGATATAGAAAAGTGCCCGTAAATTCTGAAGTGGTAGGCGAAACCGCCAGATCAGTTGAGCCATTAGTCCGCCAAATTTTTGTTGGAAAGCCCGATTTTATTATTGATAATGACGAATTTGAGCGTAAGTTGTATGTTTTAAGACGCTTAATCAGTAAAACACTTACCGAAAAAGTAGGCGCTACGGAAGGAGAGTTTTATTTTACCTCTCTTTCATCAAGAGTAATTGTTTATAAAGGTCAACTGACCACTTACCAGGTAAGGCAATATTACCAGGATTTGCAAGATGAGCGAGTTGTTTCGGCGTTTGGTATGATTCATTCGCGTTTTTCAACTAACACTTTCCCTTCATGGAAATTAGCTCAACCGTTCAGATATATGTCTCACAACGGTGAGATTAACACATTAACAGGTAACCTAAACTGGTTTTATGCCGGCGTAAGATCTTACGTTTCGCCATACTTTACGCCAGAAGAAATGGAGATTTTATTGCCTGTTATTGATAATAACCAGTCAGATTCTGCTTGTTTAGATAACATTGTTGAAGTTTTGATGCATTCCGGTCGTTCATTGCCCCATGTGATGATGATGCTTGTGCCCGAAGCTTGGGACGGTAACGAAGCAATGGACCCAATCAAGAAAGCTTTTTACGAGTTTCACGCCACCATAATGGAACCTTGGGATGGGCCGGCTGCTTTAACTTTTACCGATGGTAAGGTAATTGGTTCTATTTTAGATAGAAATGGCTTACGGCCGCTAAGGTATGCAATCACAAATGACGATAGAGTAATTGTGGCCTCAGAAGCTGGGGTTTTAAAAATAGACGAAAAAACAGTGTTACGCAAAGGCCGCTTACAGCCCGGTAAAATGTTTTTAATTGATATCGAACATGGTAAAATTATTACCGATGAAGAAATCAAACATCAAATTGCTGGTCGCCAACCTTACAGCGATTGGTTAAATAATTATAAAATCAGGTTAGAAGAGTTGCCAGAACCGCGTGTTTCTTTTACTCAAATGTCTAAAGAATCCGTTTATCGTTACCAAAAGGTTTTCGGTTATTCTAGGGAAGATATTGATACCATTATTAAGCCAATGGCTTTGGATGGTAAAGAGCCAATCGGTTCTATGGGAACAGATGTTCCGTTAGCGGTTTTATCTGATAGGCCTCAGCATTTATCAAGTTACTTTAAACAATTTTTTGCTCAGGTAACCAATCCTCCAATTGATCCAATTCGCGAGCGTTTGGTAATGAGTTTGGCTACTTTTATAGGCAACAACGGTAACATCCTTGATGAGGATAAAATGCACTGCCACTGCGTTACCTTAAAGCAACCGATATTAAATGATCAGGAGTTAGAAAAATTAAGAAGTATTGATACCGGCTTATTTAATGCTAAAACACTACAAACATATTTTAAGGCAGATGGGCTTGAGGGATCTTTGCAAAGAGGTATAGACAGGCTTTGCCGTTACGCTGAGGATGCCGTTAACGACGGTTTCGAGGTGCTTATTCTTTCGGATAGAGCCATAGATTCTGAGCATGCTCCAATCCCGTCATTGTTAGCCGTTTCAGCAGTACATCACTTCTTAATTAAAAAGGGTTTAAGAGGAGCTGTTGGATTGGTGGTTGAGGCCGGAGACGTTTGGGAAGTTCATCATTTTGCTTGTTTATTAGCTTTTGGTGCTACCGCTATTAATCCTTACCTAGCTTTAGCCTCAATATATGCTATAAAAGCAGATGAACGTTACGATACGCCATTGGATGAAAAGAATTTGGTAAAAAACTATGTGAAGGCAGTTTGTGATGGTTTACTTAAGATATTTTCCAAGATGGGAATATCTACTTTACAATCATATCATGGTTCTCAAATTTTTGAGATTTTAGGGATTAACAAAGATGTTGTTGACCATTATTTTTCTGGTGGGATTAGTAGGATTGGAGGCTTAGGCTTGGATGAAATCGCTAGGGAGGCGCTATCCAAACATGTTTCTGGTTTTAAAGGTGATGCCGAGCAATTGCTGCCAGAAGGGGGAATTTATCAGTGGAAACGTAGGGGCGAGGCGCACTTGTTTAACCCTACCACTGTTCATCTTTTACAACATTCTACCCGCACTGGAGATTACGAAACCTACAAAAAATACGCTCAGGCTGTAAATAACCAAAAGGAAAAAATGTACACTTTGCGTGGACTTTTAGATTTTGCAAAGCACCGCGAGCCAATTTCAATTGACGAGGTTGAGCCAGCAGAAAATATTATGAAGCGCTTTGCTACTGGCGCAATGTCATTTGGCTCCATTTCTCACGAGGCACATAGTACGCTTGCCATCGCCATGAACAGAATTGGCGGTAAAAGCAACACTGGCGAAGGTGGAGAGGATGAAATGCGGTACAAGTTAATGGAGAACGGAGATTCTATGCGATCGGCCATTAAACAGGTTGCTTCCGGCAGATTTGGCGTAACGATTAACTACTTAACCAACGCAGATGAGCTACAGATAAAAATGGCTCAAGGTGCTAAGCCTGGAGAAGGCGGACAGTTGCCCGGACATAAGGTTGATGATTGGATTGCAAAAACCCGTCATTCAACGCCGGGAGTAGGTTTAATTTCTCCGCCGCCACATCACGATATTTATTCTATCGAAGATTTAGCGCAGCTTATTTTCGATTTAAAAAATGCCAACCGAGCTGCAAGAATTAATGTTAAATTGGTGTCTAAAGCTGGTGTGGGTACAATTGCCGCCGGTGTTGCCAAGGCACATGCCGATGTGATTTTAATTGCAGGGTATGATGGTGGAACAGGGGCGTCCCCAATAAGTTCTATCAAACACGCTGGCTTACCTTGGGAACTAGGTTTAGCCGAGGCACACCAAACCCTGGTTAAAAATAAGTTAAGGAGCCGCGTAGTTTTACAAGCCGATGGTCAGCTAAAAACGGGTAGAGATTTAGCAATTGCTGCTTTATTAGGTGCAGAAGAATGGGGCGTTGCTACTGCAGCGCTAGTTGTTGGCGGTTGCATTATGATGCGGAAGTGTCATTTGAATACTTGCCCTGTTGGCGTAGCAACCCAGGACCCGGAGTTGAGGAAATTATTTACCGGTAAACCAGAACATGTGGTTAACCTGTTTAAATTTATGGCCGAGGAACTAAGGGAAATTATGGCAGAGCTTGGCTTTAAAACCATCAACGAAATGGTTGGAAGAGTTCAGTTTTTAAAAGTGCGCCCAGATGTTACGCATTGGAAAGCTAAAAAATTAGATTTTTCTGCGCTGTTGCAGCCAATGGTTTACCCAAAAGACCTTACACTTTACAACAGTGAAAGCCAAGATCACGGTATGGATAACATTATTGATTGGAAGCTTTTAGAAAACGCCAAAATTGCGCTTGAAAGTAAAACGCCGGTATTTGGCGAGTTTACGCTAAAAAACACGGACAGAACTGTGGGGACCATGCTTTCTAATGAAATAGCTAAAATTTACGGTTCGGCGGGATTGCCAGACAATACCATCAATTATAAATTTACCGGATCTGCAGGGCAAAGTTTTGGCGCATTTGCAGCAAAAGGGATTTCTTTTGAGCTTGAAGGTGAGGCAAATGATTACGTGGGGAAAGGTTTATCTGGCGCACAGTTGGCCGTTTATCCTTCAAAGGATGCCACTTTTGTATCAGAAGACAATATGATAGTGGGTAATGTTGTACTCTATGGCGCAACATCTGGTGAATTATTTATCAGAGGGCAGGCAGGCGAACGTTTTGCGGTTAGGAATTCTGGAGCAACAGCCGTTGTTGAAGGAGTTGGAGACCATGGCTGCGAATACATGACGGGTGGAATCGCTTTGATTATTGGCAAAGCTGGTAGAAACTTTGCTGCTGGTATGAGCGGCGGCGTGGCACTAATTTACGACATCGACGGTGGATTTAAAGACAACTGCAATATGGAGATGGTAGATCTAGATCCGCTAGAAATAAAAGATGAAGAATTAATTATTAAGCTTTTACGCAAGCACAACCAATTAACAGAAAGCACTGTGGCCAAGCGCCTGGTAGAGAATTGGAAAGAGGAATCTCGGAAATTTATCAAAGTATTTCCTAAAGAGTTTAAAAGAGTTTTGGCAGAGAAAAAGCAATTAGAAACAATTAGTTAAGATGGGAAAAATTACTGGTTTTATGGAGTTTGGCAGAGAGCTCCCAGAAAAAGTACCTGCAAAAGAGAGGGTAAAAAATTACAAGGAGTTTGTGGGTATGTACCCGGCCGAAAAGCTGAACCAACAAGCTGCAAGGTGTATGAATTGCGGTATTCCGTTTTGCCACAATGGTTGTCCGCTGGGTAACGTAATTCCCGAGTTTAACGATGCGGTTTACAAAGAAAATTGGGAAGAAGCTTATAAAATTTTAAGTTCAACCAACAATTTTCCGGAGTTTACTGGAAGAATTTGTCCGGCTCCGTGTGAGTCTGCCTGCGTTTTGGGCATTAACAAGCCAGCGATAGCAATTGAAGAAATTGAAAAACACATTATTGAAATTGCATTTGAGAAAGGTTTTGTAAAAGCGTACAAGCCGATTTTAAAAACAGGCAAATCAGTAGCTATTGTTGGCTCTGGTCCTGCGGGTTTAGCAGCTGCGGCGCAGTTGAATAAAGTTGGGCATGATGTAACTGTTTTTGAAAGAGATGACCACGCGGGTGGACTTTTAAGATACGGTATTCCGGATTTTAAATTAGAGAAAACGGTAGTTCAGCGTAGGGTAGAAGTGATGAAGGAGAGCGGTATCAATTTTAAATTTAACACCGAAGTTGGTAAAGATATCAATGCAAATGAATTGGTAGCTAATTTTGATGCAGTTGTATTAGCAGGTGGTTCAACAATCCCTCGAGATTTACCGATTCCGGGTAGGCAGTTGAAGGGAATCTATTTTGCCATGCAATTTTTGAAGCAATCAAACAAACGCGTTGCCGGAATAGCTGTTAATGAAGAAGAGATTTCTGCAAAAGATAAAAACGTAGTGGTTATTGGTGGTGGAGATACTGGTTCTGACTGTGTTGGGACTTCTAATCGACAAGGAGCAAAATCAGTTACTCAGTTTGAGTTGATGTTTCAACCACCAAAAGAAAGAACCATAAATATGCCTTGGCCACAATATCCTATGCTTTTAAAGACAACCAGTTCTCATGAAGAAGGCTGTGAACGTTTTTGGGCGATAAACACCTCGGAATTTATTGGCGATGCAGACGGAAACTTAACTGGGCTAAAAATAAGTGAGGTAGAGTGGGAGAAAGACTTTTTAGGTAGGCCGACCAAGTTTACTGGTGTAGAAGGAACCGAAAGAATTATCCCTTGCGAAAGAGTATTTTTAGCAATGGGTTTCTTAAATCCACAATACGAAGGGATGTTGGAGCAATTAGGCGTTAAACTAGACGGACGTAAAAATGTAGACGCCATTGAGGGTAAATACAAGACCAGCGTTGATAAAATTTTTGCCGCAGGTGATATGCGTAGAGGGCAGTCTTTGGTAGTATGGGCGATATCAGAAGGAAGAGAAGCGGCTCGTAGGGTTGATGAATACTTAATGGGGCACTCTTCTTTAGAGAGCAAAGAAGCGGTAAACTTATTTGAGGATGCTGTTTAAAAATTAAGCGTATTTTTTTTAAAAGCGGTTCACACATTTGAGCCGCTTTTTTTATGCGGTGATTTTAAGGTTCAAAGTCCCAAATTTTTACAAATTTATCATCTCCTACGGATAATAAATGTTTACCATCATTACTCCAGGCGATATCATTTACCGATAAGATATGACCTTCTCTGGCTTTATCTATACTTAAAACTTTAAAAAGCGAATAGTCTTCTGAGCGCCATATTTTGATAGATTTATCTCGGCTTGCTGTTGCAAAATAAGGTTCAACGGGGTGAAAGGCAATCTGATATATGGCAAATAGGTGGGCAGGGAATTTTTGAATTAAAGAACAATCAAAAACGTTATAAATATTTAAAAAGGCATCCCGACCGCCAGTTACCAGTTTTGCACCATCCGGAGAAAAACTGACAGCACCAACGCCATTTGAATGCGCTTGAAACCCCTGGATTAAAGTAAAATCATCAAGGTTGTAAATTCTTACGTTTTCATCGTTAGAAACCGTTGCTAAGAGATTTGATTTTTGATGGGTAGCAACAGACCGCACTTTTTCTACCCCAGACTGAAACTGATGTACCAACTCATTTTCGGTGGTTGATAATATAAAAACCAAGCCTTTTTCTGTAGTGCAAATCAATTCCTCTTTACTAGGGATATAGGTGAGAGAAAATATAGCCGAACCTAAGCTAAGGGTGGTTTTTAAGGCGCTTGTAGTTAAATCAAAAATCAGCAGATTTCCGTCATTGCAACCAGCGTACAATGCGTTAAGCTCGGGAACAATTTCTAAGGCGTAAACGGTACGTTTTATTTTTTTGAAAACCCTTTTGTGTGCTTTAGTGTTTAAATCCCATTCTACAATACCTTTGTCATTACCTGCGGTGTAAAAAACATCCGCAGTGGGGTGACTGATAACCGCATAAATGGGATTGCTATGTCCGGATAGGGTAGTGGCTTTCATTTTCGGATTTTTTTGCGTCAGGGATTGCAGTGTAAATCCTTTAGCGTTTTTTCGCTAAAGATTGAAACGTAAAGCCCGCCCGGACGCCCTTAATTTTATTTTATTTGTGGCGAGATTCAAGATTTTTAGCAATGGTATTTAATGACAAACCTTTCTCTTTTAACAAAACCAATAGGTGAAACAATAAATCAGACGATTCATTAATCAGGTCATGCTCGGTTTCGGCAAGCGCTGCGATAACGGTTTCAACGCCTTCTTCGCCAACTTTCTGCGCTATTTTATTTAGCCCTTTTTTTCGAAGGTGGTTTACGTAAGATTCTGCACTGGGGTTGTTATAACGGTCGGTGATGATGTTTTCTAACTCGAAAATGAAATTCTGATTAAAATCGGTTCTAAAGCAGCTTCTTGAGCCAGTATGACAGGTTGGGCCAACTGGTTTTGCTTTAATCAACAAAGTATCGTCGTCACAATCTACACTGATTGATTTAACATGTAAGAAGTTTCCACTTTCTTCACCTTTTGTCCATAAACGATTTTTGGTGCGAGAGAAAAAAGTTACTTTTTGTTCTTTTGCTGTTTTGTTGTAAGCTTCTTCGTTCATGTAGCCCAACATTAAAACTTCTAATGTTTGTTCATCCTGAATGATTACGGGTACTAATCCGTCGCTTTTTTTAAAATCTATGTTCACTGTGATTTGAATTTATTTGGGTTTATTTTTTTACTGAGAACCCCAAACTAATAATGCTTTATTTATCTGACGGTTTTTTAAATCTGATATGAGAGATTGTAGTAAACTTAAATACTGTTTTCAACAGAGTAAGATGAATCGTTTTTAATTGTTTTAATCAATCCCAACTCCATTGTTTTAAGTATGGCAATAACCTTAGGTTCTATAATTTCAATAGTTAGCAATTCCATAGTTAAAGTTAACAAAAATTAAATCCTTATTTCTATGTGCTGTTCCTTAAGTAATTGTTTTAATTCTGGAATCAATATTTCTCCATAATGAAATACAGAAGCTGCTAAAGCTGCATCAACATCTGTTTTCTGGAATACATCCACAAAATCCTGACTACAACCAGCACCGCCAGAAGCAATAACCGGGATAGAAATCTTATCGTTAATTTGTTTCAACAGTAGATTATCAAATCCTGATTTGGTTCCGTCTTTATCCATTGAGGTCAACAATATTTCTCCGGCACCACGTTCTTCAGCATTTTTAATCCAATGTTGTGTTTGTAGTTCGGTTGCAATTCTTCCTCCGTTAAGGTGGACGAAATCACCTTGTGCTAAGTGTT